>JAFWTY010000027.1 GCA_017518735.1 Lachnospiraceae bacterium
GTCAAGCTCCTGTCTCTTGTTTGCATGCATCTGAAGGATACGTCCTACACGTTCCTTTTTGTCTTTTGTTGAGTTAAGTACGTAGGAACCGGAGTTCATGGTTCCGGAGTAAACACGGAAGTAAGCCAGTTTTCCTACGAACGGGTCAGTCATAATCTTGAATGCAAGAGCGGAGAACGGCTCTTCATCGGAAGAATGTCTCTCGGTCTCGTTGCCCTGAAGGTCAACACCCTTGATAGCAGGGATGTCAATCGGTGAAGGCATGTATTCGATAACTGCATCCAGTAATTTCTGAACACCTTTGTTCTTGTATGCGGTTCCGCAGCAAACGGGAACTGCACGGCACTCGCAGGTAGCAAGACGAAGTGCTGCCTTCATGGTATCAATATCAGGCACTTCACCCTCTAAGTACTGCATGGTAAGATCATCGTCAAGTTCGCAAACCTTCTCGATTAACTCTTCATGATACTTATCTGCAAGTTCCTTCATATCATCGGGAATTGCCGTAATGGAAATATCTTCACCCTTATCATCATTGTAGATGTAAGCTTCCATCTCGAATAAATCGATAATTCCCTTGAAATCGTCTTCTTTTCCGATAGGAATCTGAAGACAAATTGCATTTTTACCTAAACGGTTTTTGATCTGGTCCACTGCAGCGTAGAAATTTGCACCAAGGATATCCATCTTGTTGATGAATGCCATTCTGGGTACGTTATACGTGTCAGCCTGACGCCATACATTTTCAGACTGAGGTTCTACACCACCCTTTGCACAGAACACACCTACTGCACCGTCAAGTATACGTAAGGATCTTTCTACCTCAACGGTAAAATCCACGTGGCCCGGGGTATCAATGATGTTGATACGATGCTCTAAAGCACCTGCCTTCGTTTTGTTATGATCCTGCAAGGTCCAATGGCAGGTGGTAGCTGCGGAAGTAATGGTAATACCTCTTTCCTTCTCCTGCTCCATCCAGTCCATGGTTGCTGTTCCGTCGTGAGTGTCACCGATCTTGTGGTTAATACCGGTATAATAAAGAATACGCTCTGTCGTAGTGGTTTTACCCGCATCGATATGAGCCATAATACCGATATTTCTGGTTCTCTCTAATGGGTATTCTCTTCCAGCCAAGGTCGTTCCTCCTCTTAGAATCTGTAGTGTGCAAACGCCTTGTTGGACTCAGCCATCTTATGTACATCCTCTTTCTTCTTAACGGATGCACCGGTGTTGTTTGCAGCATCTAAAATTTCGTTAGCTAATCTGTCTTCCATGGTCTTCTCGCCTCTCTTACGGGAGTAGGTGGTTAACCATCTAAGACCAAGTGCCTGACGTCTCTCAGGTTTAACCTCCAAGGGTACCTGGTACGTAGCACCACCGATACGTCTAGCCTTTACTTCCAAAACGGGCATGATATTGTTCATTGCTTCCTGGAATACTTCAAGAGCAGGCTTACCGGCTTTTTCTTCTACCTGAGCAAATGCACCATATACAATCTTCTGTGCTACACCCTTCTTACCATCAAGCATGATGTTGTTGATAAGCTTGGTAACCACTTTATCGTTGTATAAAGGATCTGCTAATACATCTCTTTTTTGAACATGTCCTTTACGTGGCACGGTTCTTCCCTCCTTAATTATTTGTTGGAATCTCGGAAAATTACTTTTCCGTGTTCTCCGCTCATCCATACCGGTCCGTCATTACGTCCCGCAAAAACCTCTGCCTCGGGGTATGACTAATATTGCGGATCAATTAAATCAACGGTACTCACATGTGTCCTCTAATGTGTTCGTGTCGAAAGAATCATATTCAACCGCCCTATATTCAGGGCATATATCGTTATGCCGATTGTGAAATATGAATCCCAACACATTACTTCCACTCCACTTCGTTCCGTTTCAGTAATTCGTACGATTTCACGATTTAAAGTTCGCTTCGCGAACGTGAAATCGCTGCTACCCTCGGGATTTTGCTTCGCAAAACCCTCGCGGAACAGAATCGGTGAACAGTAATTATTAACATCAATTAGTTCTGTTAGTGGTACTTAGGTGGCATTAATTACTTGCCTGCCTTAGGACGCTTAGCGCCGTACTTGGAACGAGCCTGACGTCTGTTTGCAACACCAGCGGTATCGAGAGTACCACGGATAATATGGTATCTGGTACCGGGCAAGTCCTTTACTCTTCCGCCACGGATCAAAACAACGCTATGCTCCTGAAGGTTATGTCCTTCACCGGGGATGTAGCTAGTTACTTCGATTCCGTTAGAAAGACGTACTCTGGCGATTTTACGAAGTGCAGAGTTCGGCTTCTTAGGGGTAGCGGTCTTAACTGCGGTACAAACGCCTCTCTTCTGAGGAGAGGGAGCGTCGATTGCAGTCTTGTGTAAAGAGTTGTAGCTCTTCTGCAGTGCAGGAGCGGTGGACTTCTTTACAGCTGTCTGTCTTCCCTTGTGTACTAACTGATTAATTGTGGGCATCCAAATTCACCTCCTTCTTTTCTTATTTTAATAACTCGTGCTGAAAGCGCACAAAAACACACGCGCTTTTAGTGCACGCCCATATAGTATAATTCCATTCGCGAAGAAATGTCAATAAAAAAGATGAAAAAACAACAGAACCGTTGGATTGCATTTTCCCGGCGGTAGTAAAGAGTATTTTATCTAGTTTTTATTCGGAACAAATTCTACTCTCAAGGTCGAATCCGTTGCCTTTGCCAATCTTTTTAGCAGCGAAAGACTGGGGTTTCTCGTCCCTTTTTCCAGGCGGCAGATATCCGCCTGACTGATACCGGTTTTTTGGGACAATTCCGTCTGCGTAAGCCCGGCACGTGTTCTCGCTTCCAGAATCGCACGCTTAATATCCATCTCCGGTTGCAAATCTTCATATTCTTTTTTAAACTCGGGATCCTGTAATAATTCTTCTGTCAGTTTCCTTAAGTCACTCATTTTGCTGCCTTTCTTTCCACAAATAATAATTCGTTCTGCATTTCTTTGCCAATATTATCTCACTTTTGGGAGTCTTTTGTGTTTTCTTAACAAAACCGTTTGTTGCTATAATTATTTTCTCCCTATCAAAAAAATACAGAATACGAACTATGCTGTTTCCTTCCTTTGTCCTTAATTCAAAAATGCCATCTTCCAAATGCTTGCTCAAAGGCTCTCTAGCCAAAAATCCATATTCTTCAAGAAGGTTTAAATCTGCTACAACTTTTGCTCTCAATTTGGTAGGCAGAGAACGAATAAAAACTCCCACCGGCTTACTGCCATCCTTCTCTCTGTAGAAATTTACTTCAAATTGATTCACTGCTCCCCTTTCTTATGCTATATATAGCATATTTTTGAGTTATGGTCAACAAATACCATTCGTTTTGTTGCTCATTATGAAAAAATAAACTGGGATTTTTCGGAGAAGACCTCTCCGATGCCAATAAATGGCTTAGAAATAAGACAATATACAACCGTAATTTCTACTGAAATCAGAAAAAACTAACCCTCTACTTTTCCATTTTACTGCCCATCAAAACGGTAATCAAATGCCTGAAAATGCTAATTTTTGCATGAACTGCGGAGAAATGAAGAACGCGATACCACCTCAAGCATACACAAACTTGAGCCAACCCTCTTCAAATCCAAAACTCGAATCTGAAGCAAGAAAAGGACGCAATAGCGGAGCAGCAGCTTTACCTATTTCCATTGTATGTCTTTTGCTGGATTTGATACTGCTAACCTATGACAGAGTTGGTCCCATTTTATTTATTCTTATCGGAGCCGGAAAACTTACCGTAGCCATTCTGGCCTCTACCGCCAAAGATACTTATAAAAAAATACTCAAGGAAACTAACTATCCGAATGAAACCGCAAGAAGCGGAAACAAGCTGGCAAATGCCGCATTAATTATTGTGGTTGTTGGAGCCGGTTTGATTATTACAAGAATCCTGCTTGAATGTGCACGCGTTTAAAGTTTACAATAACGCAAAAATACAGGGCATCTCTGCCCTGTATTTTTTGTACCGAATTTCACAAAAATCTTATTCTTCCGCTGCTACTTCTTCCTCAGCCGCTTCTACAGCTGCTTCGTAAGCTTCGTCGGAGTACTCCTCTTTCATCTGTTCCTCTAAGGAGGTGTCCAGTTTTACGTTGCGATAACGCTTCATACCGGTACCTGCAGGAATCAGCTTACCGATGATAACGTTTTCCTTAAGGCCGATCAACGGATCGGATTTGCCCTTAATTGCTGCCTCGGTAAGTACCTTCGTGGTCTCCTGGAAGGATGCTGCAGACATGAAGGAGTTGGTTGCAAGTGCTGCCTTGGTAATACCTAAGATTACATCGCTTGCGGTTGCAGGTTCTGCATCGGGATTCTCAGCCAAAAGTTTCTCGTTGATGTCTTCCAGCTCGAGACGGTCTACCAAAGATCCGGGAAGAAGGTTGGTGGAACCTGCGGTCTCCACTTTCTGCTTCTTTAACATCTGGCGAACAATTACTTCGATGTGCTTGTCAGCCAGGTCTACACCCTGAAGGTTGTAAACTTTCTGTACTTCACGGATTAAGTAGTTCTGTACCGCACCGATCTTTTTGATCAAAAGCAGGTCGTGAGGGTTGATGGAACCTTCGGTAAGTTCGTCACCGGCTTCGATTACAGCGCCGTCCTGAACCTTGGTTCTGGAACCGTAAGGAATCAGATAGGTCTTTTCCTTTCCGTCCTCACTCTTGATAACAACTTCACGCTTCTTCTTGGTATCGTTAATTGTAACGGTTCCGCCGAATTCTGCGATGATTGCAAGTCCCTTGGGCTTTCTTGCTTCAAAAAGCTCCTCAACACGGGGAAGACCCTGGGTAATATCGCCACCCGCAACACCACCGGTATGGAAGGTACGCATGGTAAGCTGGGTACCGGGTTCACCGATGGACTGTGCAGCGATGATTCCGACTGCTTTACCTACCTGAACTGCTTCACCGGTTGCCATGTTCGCGCCGTAGCACTTAGCACAGATACCGTTCTTGCACTTGCAGGTTAAGATGCTTCTGATCTTTACTTTCTTAATTTCATTACCGTTCTCGTCAACGCCGGTGTTTACAATCTTGCTTGCGCGACTTGCGGTAATCATATGGTTTGCTTTTACAATGACGTTGCCGTCTTTGTCCTTGATGGTATCAACGGAATATCTTCCCTTGATTCTGGACTCCAAGGATTCTACTACGGAGTTTCCGTCGGTAAATGCCTCTGCAACGATTCCGGGGATGGTATCACGTCCGATGCTGCAGTCCTTCTCACGAATGATAAGTTCCTGGCATACGTCAACCATACGTCTGGTCAGGTATCCGGAGTCGGCGGTACGAAGTGCGGTATCGGAAAGACCTTTACGAGCACCGTGTGCGGAGATGAAGTATTCCAATACGTCCAGACCTTCACGGAAGTTTGACTTAATCGGCAACTCGATTGTACGTCCGGTTGTATCTGCCATAAGTCCACGCATTGCAGCAAGCTGTTTCATCTGCTGTTTGAACCACGGGCACCGGAGTCTGCCATCATCTTGATGTTGTTGTAAGCAGACAGACCGTTCATCATTTCCTCGGTCAGACGTTCGTCGGTGTCGTTCCATACCTGGATAACTCCCTTGTAACGCTCGTCTTCGGTACAAAGTCCACGATGATAGTCTCTGGTAATCTTATCCACCTGCTCCTGAGCCTGTGCAAGCATGTCAGCCTTTACAGCAGGAACGATCATGTCGGAAATGGATACCGTCATAGCTGCGCGGGTGGAGTATTTATAACCCATTGCCTTTACAAGGTCGAGTACTTCGGCGGTTCTGGTTGCGCCGTGAGTGTTAATAACCTTGTCAAGGATGCTCTTCAACTGCTTCTTGCCTACCAGATAATCCACTTCAAGCTTCAGATAATCTTCGGGAGTCTTTCTTTCTACTCCGCCAAGATCCTGAGGAAGGATTTCGTTGAAGAGGAAACGTCCCAGTGTGGATTCCACAATACCGGTAATCTCTCCTCCGTCCGGTAAGCTCTTGGTAACTTTTACTTTGATCTTTGCGTGAAGATCAAGTGCACCGTTTTCATATGCAAGAATTGCTTCGTTTACATCTTTGAAGAACTTTCCTTCGCCCTTTGCGTCCGGTCTTTCCTGTGTTAAGTAGTAAATACCGAGAACCATATCCTGGGAAGGAACCGCAACGGGAGCACCGTCGGAAGGCTTCAAAAGGTTGTTCGGGGACAGAAGCAGGAATCTGCACTCTGCCTGAGCTTCCACACTAAGAGGAAGGTGAACTGCCATCTGGTCACCGTCGAAGTCAGCATTGAACGCGGTACATACGAGCGGATGAAGCTTGATTGCCTTACCTTCTACAAGGATGGGCTCGAAAGCCTGAATACCAAGTCTGTGAAGGGTTGGTGCACGGTTTAACATTACAGGATGTTCGCAGATAACATCTTCCAGTACATCCCATACCACGTCATCCAGTCTTTCCACAAGTTTCTTAGCATGCTTGATGTTCTGGCTGATTCCGCGGCCAACAAGTTCCTTCATAACGAAGGGCTTGAAGAGTTCGATTGCCATTTCCTTGGGCAGACCGCACTGATAAATCTTAAGTTCGGGTCCTACTACGATAACGGAACGTCCGGAGTAGTCTACACGCTTACCTAAGAGGTTCTGACGGAAACGTCCGGATTTACCCTTTAACATATCGGACAGAGACTTGAGTGCTCTGTTTCCGGGGCCGGTTACGGGACGTCCGCGTCTGCCGTTGTCAATTAACGCGTCAACCGCTTCCTGAAGCATTCTCTTCTCGTTACGAACGATGATATCGGGAGCACCGAGATCAAGGAGTCTGCCGAGACGGTTATTACGGTTGATAATTCTTCTGTATAAATCGTTCAAGTCGGAGGTTGCAAAACGGCCGCCGTCCAACTGAACCATGGGACGAAGATCGGGAGGAATTACGGGAATTACATCCAGAATCATCCACTCCGGTCTGTTTCCGGACTCGCGGAATGCCTCGATTACTTCGAGACGCTTAACGAGTTTGGACTTCTTCTGACCCTTGGTGCTCTCTAAATCAAGTTCTGCCTTCAGGTCGTTGTATTCCTTCTCAAGATCGATTGCAAGCAAAAGCTCCTTAATTGCTTCGGCACCCATGCCGACACGGAACTTGTCGCCCCATTTTTCTCTTGCATCCTGATAATCTCTCTCGGTAAGAACTTCCTTTAAGTGAAGGTCGGTCTCGCCGGGATCAAGTACGATATAGGAAGCAAAATACAATACTTTTTCCAGTACCTTCGGAGTTAAGTCAAGAATCAGACCGATTCTGGACGGAATACCCTTGAAGTACCAGATATGAGAAACCGGTGCAGCCAGTTCGATATGTCCCATTCTTTCACGACGAACGCTGGCCTTGGTAATTTCAACACCGCAACGGTCGCAGACAAATCCTTTGAAACGGATTTTCTTATACTTACCGCAGTGGCATTCCCAGTCTTTGCTGGGTCCAAAAATCTTTTCACAGAAAAGACCCTTGGGTTCCGGTTTTAAAGTTCTGTAGTTGATGGTCTCGGGCTTGGTTACCTCGCCGTGGGACCACTCTCTGATTTTATCAGGTGATGCCAAACCGATCCGAATGGTATCGAAAGAAATCGGTTCATAAATTTCTTTATTTGCTTCAGGCATTTTGGCTCTCCTTTCGCTTATTCTTCTGAATCGTCGCTGTCAAAATCTGTGAAATCGCCTTCGTCTTCCGTAAAGTCATCGTCGATATCGGTTAATTCACCGTTATCGTCCCATTCCTGTTTCTGGAAGCCAAGTTTACCCATATCTTCCTGCTCGTAGTTGTAGTTCTTACGATCGCCTTCCATTTCAATGCGATACGTATTGGTCGGAGCATCGATATTCTCACGGAATTCGACTTCTTCACCCTTTTCATCGAGTACTTTCACATCCAGACACAGGGACTGCATTTCCTTAAGGAGAACCTTGAAGGATTCCGGAATACCCGGAGTCGGAATGTTCTCGCCCTTAATGATTGCTTCGTATGTCTTCACACGTCCGATTACGTCATCGGATTTTACAGTAAGGATTTCCTGTAAGGTGTAGGATGCGCCGTATGCCTCGAGGGCCCAAACTTCCATTTCACCGAAACGCTGTCCACCGAACTGTGCCTTACCACCGAGCGGCTGCTGGGTTACTAAGGAGTACGGTCCGGTAGAACGAGCATGGATCTTATCGTCTACCAGGTGGTGGAGCTTTAAGTAATGCATGTGTCCGATGGTAACCGGTCCGTCGAAGAACTCACCGGTACGACCGTCACGAAGTCTTACTTTACCGTCGCGGCTTAAAGGAACGCCCTTCCAAAGCTCTCTGTGATCTCTGTTCTCATAGAGATATTCCAGTACTTCGGGAAGCAGTTCATCTTTGTGTTTTTTCTCAAAATCTTCCCAGGTTCCGTTTACGTAGTCGTTTGCCAGATCCAGAGTGTCCATAATGTCTTTCTCGTTTGCACCGTCAAATACAGGCGTTGCAATGTTGAAGCCCAGAGCCTTTGCAGCTAAGGAGAGGTGAATCTCCAATACCTGACCGATGTTCATACGGGAAGGTACGCCCAAGGGGTTCAATACGATGTCGAGAGGACGTCCGTTCGGAAGATAAGGCATATCCTCTACGGGAAGAACGCGGGAAACAACACCCTTGTTACCATGACGACCTGCCATCTTATCGCCGACGGAGATTTTTCTCTTCTGTGCAATGTAAATACGTACTTTCTGGTTTACTCCGGGAGAAAGTTCGGAGTCTCCGTTCGCTCTGGAGAATACCTTGGCGTCTACTACAACACCGTACTCACCGTGAGGAACCTTTAAGGAGGTATCTCTTACTTCTCTTGCCTTTTCACCAAAAATAGCACGCAGAAGTCTTTCTTCTGCAGTCAGCTCGGTCTCACCCTTCGGGGTAACCTTACCAACCAGGATATCACCGGCACGAACTTCAGCGCCCACACGAATGATACCGCGTTCGTCAAGATCCTTTAATGCATCTTCGCCGACACCCGGAACATCGCGGGTAATTTCTTCTGCACCAAGCTTGGTGTCACGTGCTTCGGTTTCATATTCTTCAATATGTACGGAAGTGTAAACATCTTCACGTACCAGTCTCTCGCTAAGAAGAACAGCATCCTCGTAGTTGTAACCTTCCCAGGTCATGAAACCGATGAGAGGATTCTTACCGAGTGCAAGTTCGCCTTCCGCTGTGGAAGGACCGTCTGCAATTACCTGTCCTGCTGCGATATGATCGCCCTTGAATACGATGGGTTTCTGGTTGTAGCAGTTGCTCTGGTTGGAACGTACGAACTTCGCTACCTTATATTCCATCTTTTCGCCGTCGTCGCAGGTAACTTTGATCAAGTCGGATGCAACGTAGGTTACGGTACCGGGCTTCTTTGCAACAACGCAGACACCGGAGTCAACCGCAGTCTTAACTTCCATACCGGTACCGATAACAGGTGCCTCGGTAAAGAGAAGGGGAACGGCCTGACGCTGCATGTTGGATCCCATCAGCGCACGGTTTGCGTCGTCGTTCTGCAGGAACGGAATCAGCGCGGTAGCTACAGAGAATACCATACGAGGAGATACGTCCATGTAATCGAACATTCTCTTCGGATATTCCTGAGTCTCTTCACGATAACGACCGGATACCATGTTCTTTACGAAATGGCCTTCCGCATCGAGTTTTTCGTTTGCCTGCGCTACGTGGTAGTTGTCTTCCTCGTCTGCAGTCATGTATACTACTTCGTCCGTAACCACGGGGTTATCCGGGTTGGACTTGTCAATCTTACGATAAGGAGCTTCTACGAAGCCGTATTCGTTAATTCTTGCATAGGATGCAAGAGAGTTGATCAAACCGATGTTAGGACCTTCGGGAGTCTCAATGGGGCACATTCTTCCGTAGTGGGTGTAATGTACATCACGAACTTCGAATCCGGCACGATCTCTGGAAAGACCACCGGGTCCCAATGCGGAAAGACGTCTCTTATGAGTCAACTCACCAAGAGGGTTGTTCTGATCCATGAACTGGGACAGCTGGGAAGATCCGAAGAATTCCTTGATTGCTGCCTGCACGGGCTTGATGTTGATTAAGTTCTGCGGAGTTAAAGTATCTGCATCCTGGGTGGTCATTCTTTCACGAACCACTCTCTCCATTCTGGAAAGACCGATACGATACTGGTTCTGCAGAAGTTCTCCGACCGCACGGATACGTCTGTTTCCTAAATGGTCGATATCGTCATCGTTTCCGATGCCGTACTCAAGATGGATATTGTAGTTTACGGAAGCAATAATATCCTCTTTGGTAATGTGCTTCGGAATCAGATTATGTACATTATTCTGAATAGCATCCGTAAGCTCTTCGGGTTTCTCGAAGAATTCGTTGATAATCTTGATCAGTTCAGGGAAGTATACAAGCTCGGTAATGCCGAGTTCCTTGGGTTCGCAGTCGATCCACTCGGTAATGTCTACCATTAAGTTGGATAATACTACGACGTTCTTCTCTTCCGTCTGAATCAGAACCGACTTCACTGCGGCATTCTGGATCTTGTCCGCAACTTCGGGCGTTACGGTCTCTCCTGCTTTTGCAATGATTTCTCCGGAGTACTCGCTTACAACGTCTGCAGCAAGAACATGACCGGAAATACGGTTTCTGAGCATTAATTTCTTATTGAATTTGTAACGGCCGACTTTGGCAAGATCATATCTTCTTGCATCAAAGAACATGCTGTTTAAGAAGTTCTCGGCACTTTCCACGCTGAAAGGCTCACCGGGATGTACCTTGGTATAAAATTCGCGAAGTCCGTCAATGTAATTCTTAGCGGGATCCTTGGCAAAAGAAGCCTGAATCTTAGGCTCATCACCAAAAGTCTCGATAATTTCCTCGTCAGTTCCGAGACCAAGGCTTCTTACAAATACGGAGATGGGAACCTTTTTGGTTCTGTCCACACGTACATATGCCACATCGTTGGAGTCGGTTTCGTACTCTAACCATGCACCACGGTTCGGGATAACCTGGGAAGAATATAACTTCTTCCCGGTTTTATCTCGGGAAATTGTGTAATAGATACCGGGAGAACGAACGAGCTGGCTGACGATAACACGTTCAGCACCGTTGATCACAAAGGTTCCGTTCTCGGTCATGAGCGGGAATTTACCCATGAAAATCTCATGTTCCTTGATATCGTTCTTATTGTTTTCGTCAAAAAGACGCACCTTCACGCGCAGAGGAGCTTCGTAAGTGATATCTCTTTCCTTACATTCCTCAATCGTATACTCTGCCTCATCTTCGTAGAGCTTGAAACCAACAAACTCCATACGAATATCACCACCGAAATTCGTAATCGGAGAAATGTCGTCAAAAGCTTCCTTCAGGCCTTCTTTGAGAAACCAGTTATAGGAGTCCTTCTGGACTTCAATCAGGTTAGGCATCTCAAGGACTTCCTTCTGCCGCTGATAGGACATACGCATACTGTTGCCGTTCACTCTGGGACGAATTCTGTTCTTTTCCATTGACACTCGCGACCTTCTTTCTTTATATTACCTAAAATGGGCATAAGGGGACCCTTACCCACAATAGCGCATTATCCATTGTAACAAAAAAAGCAACCGGATGTCAACAACTTTTTTCCGATTGCTTTTTTATTTTTTTGTTTAATGAATCAGGACTTGATTACTTAAGAGTAACCTTTGCGCCTTCAGCTTCAAGTTTAGCCTTGAGCTCATCAGCTTCTTCCTTGGAAACGCCTTCTTTAACGTTCTTGGGAGCGCCATCAACAAGATCCTTAGCTTCCTTAAGTCCAAGACCGGTAGCATCACGAACAACTTTGATAACCTTAACCTTGTTAGGACCAGCTTCGGTAAGTTCTACGTCGAACTCGGTCTTCTCTTCTGCTGCTGCACCTGCATCAGCTGCACCGGCTGCTGCTACAACAACGCCTGCTGCTGCGGAAACACCGAACTCTTCCTCGCAAGCCTTTACTAAGTCATTTAATTCAAGAACGCTGAGTTCTTTGATTGCATCGATAAATTCCTGGGTAGTTAATTTAGCCATTTTAAAATTCCTCCATAGTTAATATTCAATAGTAAGTAACAATTATGCCTCTGCACCTTTTTGCTCAGCGATCTGATTAAGCACACGAGCAAGGTTGGCGATAGGAGACTGCATACTTCCGAACAGTTTTCCAAGTAAAACTTCCTTGGAAGGGATTGCGGAAATAGCCTTGATTCCGTCTGCATCGTAAACGGTACCTTCTACAACACCGCCCTTAACCTCGAGCTTGTCTGCGGTTTTTGCAAAGTTGCAAAGAACTCTTGCAGGTGCTGTAGCATCCTCTGTTGAGTAAGCCATTGCGCTGGGTCCTTCAAGATAAGGAGCAAGTCCTTCACAATCCGTTCCCTTGAACGCAAAGTTCATCATGGTGTTCTTGTATACCTTGTAGGTTACGTTTGCTTCGCGAAGTGCTTTACGAAGGTTGGTATCCTGCTCTACGGTAAGTCCGCGATAGTCTACAAGTACTACAGACTTCGCATCCTTAATACCGTTGGAAATCTCTTCCACGATGGGCTTCTTAAGTTCAACTTTAGCCATTCTCTTTTTCCTCCTTGTATTATTTTGTTTTGTGCCGAAAAAGAGAGATATAAAAACCCTCTTGCCGCAAGGACAAGAGGGTATTGATTCATTGTAAATCTCACTCATCCTCGGTAGGCGCTTCGCTTACGTCGCATATCCGCGACACCTACTGTCTTCGGCGTGGTCTAAAGACCTTTGTTAGAATATCATTAAGTAAATATTCTGTCAATATTAGATTTTAGCGCTGTTTACTTTAACGCCGGGTCCCATGGTGCTGGACATGGTCACGCTCTTTAAGTACTGTCCCTTTAAGGTGCTGGGCTTAGCCTTGATGATAGCGCCCATTAATGCATCAAAGTTCTGTACCAACTGCTCTTCGGTGAAGGAAGCCTTTCCGATCGGGCAGTGAATGATGTTAGCCTTATCAAGTCTGTACTCGATTTTACCGGCTTTGATATCGTTGATAGCCTTGGTAACGTCCATTGTTACGGTACCGGCCTTGGGGTTCGGCATAAGTCCTTTAGGACCAAGTACCTTACCGAGACGACCTACAACACCCATCATGTCGGGAGTTGCTACAACAACGTCGAAATCAAGCCATCCTTCGTTCTGAATCTTCGGAATCAGCTCGTCGCCGCCTACATAATCTGCTCCGGCAGCTTCTGCTTCGTTTACCTTGTCGCCCTTAGCAAAAACTAAAACGCGAACGGTTTTACCGGTACCGTTGGGAAGAACTACTGCGCCACGGATCTGCTCTTCTGCATGACGTCCGTCGCAACCGGTTCTGATGTGAAGTTCGATGGTCTCATCAAATTTAGCGGTAGCGGTTTTCTTTACCAATGCTACAGCATCTGCAGGCTCATAAAGAACGCTTCTGTCTACCTGCTTTGCAGCTTCGTTATATTTCTTACCATGTTTCATTTCTAATCCTCCTTGTGGTTCATTGCACAAACGTGCTCCCACTCATCCAAACTGTTAGTCTTCTACTACGATACCCATACTTCTTGCGGTACCAGCGATCATGCTCATTGCTGCTTCAATGCTGGCTGCATTTAAATCCGGCATCTTCAACTCAGCGATTTCACGAATCTTGTCTTTGGAAATCTTAGCAACCTTATCCTTGTTAGGCTTTCCGGAGGCTGATTTCAAGTTGCAAGCCTTCTTAAGAAGAACTGCAGCAGGCGGAGTCTTTGTAATGAAGCTAAAGCTCTTGTCTGCGTATACGGTAATTACAACAGGGATGATTAAATCACCTTTATCTGCTGTTTTTGCGTTGAACTGCTTTGTAAATTCAACGATGTTCACACCGTGCTGACCCAATGCAGGACCAACCGGGGGTGCCGGTGTTGCTTTGCCGGCAGGAATCTGAAGTTTGATATAACCTGTTACTTTCTTTGCCATTTTGGCTACCTCCTAATAAATGTGGTTCGGCGCTTTCTTTCGGAAAGCTCCCACTGCCGCAAAAAACGCGGCAATTAACTGCTCTATATAAAAGGAAAAACCTTTTATAACTTCTTTACATCGGCGAATGCAATCTCCACAGGAGTTTCGCGGCCGAACAGATCCACGTTGATAACAACGACCTGCTTGCCTTCGTCAACACGCTTAACCGCACCGACGGTATCCTGCCAAACGCCGGAGATGACGGAAACCATATCTCCCTCTTTCACGTCTAAGTGAATCTTGCGTTCTCCCTCGCCTACATTGAGAATTCTCATCTCTTCTTCCGATAAGGGAACCGGCTTGCTTCCGGGTCCTACGAATCCGGTCACACCTCTGGTATTACGAACCACATACCATGCATCGTTGTTGTCTGCATCCATGTGAATCAGTACATAGCCGGGGAATAATTTCTTCGAAACGGTCTTGCGGGCGCCGTTCTTTACTTCCACGACGTCCTGCATCGGAACGCGAACCTCGAGGATCTCCTTCTCAAGATGACGGTTCTCGATTGCCTTTTCGATATTTGCCTTTACCTTATTCTCATATCCGGAATAGGTATGAACTACATACCAGCCCATTCCTTTTCCGCTCTTGTTATCGGACTGTCCGATATCAAAAACTTCGGTCTTTGCAGTCTCTTCTGCCTTTGCAGTTTCATCGGAAACAACAGCTGCTTCGCCTTCTGCTGCCACAACTGTCTCTTTTACCTCTTCCGCAACTGCTTCCAAATTCATATTTTCTTCCATAAGCCCTCTTCCTTACAGCTTGATCAGCTTGTCAATTCCCGTCTTCGCAAGAAAATCAATGCCCGCAATGATTGCAGCACAAACAGCGGTAATCAAAGTTACCAGTACGGTCTGCTTTACAATATCATTTCCTGTCGGCCAGGTAATCTTCTTAAACTCACGCTTCACACCATGAAAGAAGTTTGGTTTCTTTTCTTTATTGGTAGTCTCTGCCATGTTTTACCCTTTCCATATCAAATAGAAAGAAACAATTATTTTGTTTCTTTATGAAGAGTATGAGCCTTGCAGAATCTGCAGTATTTCTTGGTTTCCATTCTGTCAGGATGATTCTTCTTATCCTTGGTTGTATTGTAGTTACGCTGCTTGCATTCAGTACATGCCAAAGTAATTCTTGTACGCATTTTTTCTACCTCCGCGTCTATAAAAAAAGCTAAAAAATAAGACCCCTGTTTCGGTCTCGCCTATGTAGAATATCACAGGTTTGTTATGACGTCAACAATATTTTAGGGAAAAATTCGGGAAAGAACCTTTTGTTCTTTCCCGATGCATCAACTCATTCCATACTACATTATTAAAGTTCTTATTCGCCGAGTCCGCTTTCGATGGCAGCTACCAGATTCTCCAAAGCTTCGTTCTCGTCAACCCCTTCACAGATCAGGTTGATCTCATCGCCGCTCTTTACGCATGCGCCGAGCACACTGAGCACGCTCTTTGCATTTGCGGTACTGTCACGAAATTGAAATGTAATCAGCGATTTGTACTTGATCGCTTCCTTGCATAGATTCCCGGCCGGACCCAGATGAAGACCCGTCGGATTCTTAATCACTACGCTTCTGCTTACCATCTGCGTACCTCCAATCCATTATATTTTGCTATCCCTTAAACCCTTTTTCGATTTTTCCGTCCCCCGAAGGAAAAATCATTATAACCCAAACAAATTATACCATATATAAGAGGTGTTTATCAAGTTTATTCACACCCGCACGGTTTGCTCTCATCGAACAAGTGCTTCCTTATAATACGGTGTTCTGAATCAGTTCCGCAAGACGCTTTGCATCTTCCTCGATCATCTTCTGATCCTTGCCTTCGATCATGACACGAACCATCGGCTCGGTTCCGGAAGGACGAATGAGTACACGGCCCTCTCCTGCGAACTTCTTGTTCAATTCCTCAATTGCAGATGCAACTTCGGGGTATTCCATATAGGATTCTTTCTTGTGGTTCGGAACCTTTGCGTTCACGAGGGCCTGAGGAAGAACTTCCATGATGGATGCAAGCTCGGAAAGTTTCTTTTTGGAATCTACGATTACCTGAAGCAGAAGCAGTGCGGAAAGAAGACCGTCACCCGTGGTGTTTCTGTCAAGGAAGATGATGTGTCCGCTCTGCTCACCGCCGAGATTGTAATCATGCTCTTTCATATGTTCAAGCACGTAGCGGTCGCCAACCTTCGTGGTCTCCAGATTGATTCCTTCACGCTTTGCCATTAAGGTCATACCAAGGTTACTCATAACGGTAACAACGATGGTATCCTGCTTTAAGGTTCCGCGTTCCTTCATATAATTACCGATGATCGACATGATCTGGTCGCCGTCTACCAGCTTTCCGTTCTCATCAACTGCAAGCATTCTGTCGGCATCGCCGTCGAATGCAAGACCAAGGTCTGCTTTTTCATATACAACTCTTGCACAGAGTTCTTCCATATGAGTGGAACCGCAGTTTGCATTGATGTTGGTTCCGTCCGGGTTGTTATGAATGGCAACCACGTTTGCACCGAGTTCCTTCAATGCTTCCACGGAAGTATAATAGGAAGCTCCTTCCGCGCAGTCCACAACGATCTTCAGTTCGGAAAGGTCCACATTTACGGAACGGATGGAGTGGTTGATATACTCTTCTCTTGCATCCGTACGATACTTAATCTTGCCGACACCGGAGCCGGTAGGGAACTTCACGCCCTCCATATTGCTCTTGATCAGTGCTTCGATTTCATCTTCGAGCGCATCCGGAAGCTTGTATCCGTTTCCGTCAAAGAACTTAATTCCGTTAAATTCAACAGGGTTGTGGGATGCGGAGATTACAACGCCGGCATCCACTTTATATTTCTTGGTCAGATAAGCAACCGCCGGTGTGGGAAGTACACCTACGTAAACCGCATTTGCACCTACGCTGCAGGCACCTGCCATAAGCGCATTAGCCAGCATGTCACCGGAGATTCTGGTATCACATCCTACCATAATGGTGGGCTTGTGATTGGTTTCCTTGGTCAGTACATAAGCACCGGCTTGTCCCAACTGCATTGCCAAAAGGGGAGTAAGCTCCTCGTTTGCAACACCTCTTACACCGTCAGTACCAAATAATCTAGCCATTTTTGTATCCTTCCTTTCTCTTACCGGTTTGTAATCCGGACTCTCAGTTTCACCTCATCATCGATGTGTACTCCCTCGGGAAGTCCCGAAATAGTCGGGGTTATATGATAGTATCCGTTGCCGAGTTCGGTAAGATTTTTTTCTTTCATATATGTGGAGAAATCCACGGAGATTGTCACATTGGCAATGTTAATCTGAGCCAGATTCTCTTCGAGACCGTACAGATCCAGCTTAATGACATTGCCTGTCACATAACGTCCGTCTTCCAGCAATTCCGCATTTTTGTCGGACGGGAGTCCGTTAAATCTGACGGAATCCTTTGTCCTCGTCATCTCTTCGGTGTCTTCCTTCCGGATGATCGCCGTTACGGTTACATTTGTATCAAAACTCTTATCGGTAAAATCAAGGTTGGAAGGAATGTAATCCTCCAGGTCGAGTTTAACCGTCTTATTGGCATCCACACCGTCCAGGCTCAGCTCATCGCCCCTGATATACAGGGTGTTGAGGTTTTCCAGAGCGGTCTTTCTTCCGCACAGAACTACGGATTCGCAGTTTGCAACGATGCTTCCGGTTGCGGCATAACCCTTCGCCGGAGTGCCCTTGAATTCATAAACCAGTTCCACTTTCTTGGAGAAGAGGACGTCCTGATTGATATTCAGGTTCGTGATATTCATTTTGAGTCTGGAGGACTCGATGCGCTCTCCGTCCTTATCATAAAGATAAATCGGTACGGATGCGGATACATTCGAGGTCGCTTCGTCCACGTCAATTACCGCTTTTACGGTATCAATCTTGGAAACCACGGATTCCGGTCCGGAAATCTCAACCTGGTTTAAATCCATGGAACGATTTCCCAACACATAACCTTCTGCCGGCTCTCCGTCCGTCTCAACGATAATTCTTCTGGAGATCTTCTTTAACGGTTCCACCTCAAGTTTCACGCTCTCGGAGCTGAGCTTTATGGTATCCAGATCACTTGCGGACTTATTCGATGTCACCTTGATACTGATGGTATTCATCTGAGTAAGATCCTTCATGTCAGCCGTCGCGGTGATGTTTTCCTTGGAAATCTCTTCGATTACGCTTCTGCGGGCGGTTATCTTTACATTCACAATATCCGTTCCGTCCAGAACTTCATAGCACAGACCCTGCTTTTCCAGTTCTTCGGCATTCAGGATCTGCACCTCTATTCCGGAAAATGTGTCCGACTTGACAGGATCGTCAATGTTTACGACAATCAGCCACAATATGACCGCAAATACAATTGCGAGTATTTTTAAATCAAGATTTCTGATTAGTCGCTCTTTCATCCTGCTTTATCTCACTTTGACTCTTTTTGAGTTCCTTTTCTTTTTTCTTAAAAATGCTCTTGCGTGACAGGTGTTTCTCCTGTACGATTTCCAGTTTGGCGCGCAGTTCGGAAACATCGAGAGCACGATACAGTTCTCCGCCGTATGCAACGCTGACCTTTCCGGTCTCCTCGCTGACAATAATCGTCATGGAATCGGTATTTTCGGAAATGCCGACTGCGGCACGATGTCTGGTTCCGAGATCCTTGCTTAAGGTTCTCTTGTCCGACAAAGGAAGATAACAGGTAGCTGCCGCCACTCTGTCTCCGCGAATAATAACGGCACCGTCATGAAGCGGTGTGTTATGTTCAAAAATGTTAATCAGAAGCTGACTCGTTACCACGGCATCAACCGCAATACCGGTACGCTCGTATTCTCCCAGGGGAGAGTCTTTCTCGATTACAATCAGGGCGCCTGTTTTTGCTCTGCCCATCTCAAAACTTGCCACGATGATCTCATTTAAGGTATCATCGGAAAAACGGCCTTCCACCTTCTTTTCATCCAGTTTCATCAATGCGCTGATGAAGTTGGTCTGTCCGAGTTCCTCGATCAGGCGTCGGATTTCCGGCTGCAGTGCCACGATGATTGCCAGGGCAATTAAGGTGAACAAGCTCTTTGCCAGCCAGATAATGGTCGTCATATCCAGCAAAACAGCAATGGCCATGAAAACAAGCACGATTGCCATACCTTTTACGATGGCCCAGGCTCTCGTGTTTTTCATCCATACCATTGCCTTGTATAAAAGGAATGCAAGAATCAGAATCTCGATTACGTCAAGAACTCCGATTCTCGGCAGGCGGAATGCTGCGAAATATTCACTTATCGTATTTCCGATTCTCTCCATCAACGCCGAGCACTCAGTTCTTTACGAACCACTTTCTCCCTTCCCGCTTCTTTTTCTCCCGTACCCTGGGAGGATTTTACTTTTTTCACCTTCTTGTCGGAGGTGGATAAATTCACCTTGGGAACTGCCTTTACGAAGTAGTAATACTCATCGTCTTCGAACTGAACCTTCTCCGTTCGGGCGTAGTCCAGATTGAATACGAAGAACTTGATGACCATGGCCACCACGAATCCGAGGAGTGCTCCCAGAATGGTACCCATAACAGGCACCTGTGTTGTCAGAACAAGGTCTCCGACAAACAAAATCAGGACATTTAACAGTGCACCGATGATCATGGCGATTGTCCATGCATGGTTAATATTCATTCTGCGAATCAGATAAACAACCAGTACGGTTGCCGCAAATGCGATGACCGCAACCATCATTCCCTTGTTTCCGATGATTCCGTCCACAACGGATTTGAACTTGGTTGCCATCTCCGAAATCTCCACGCCGTTCGACTTGGAAAGGGTGGATACGAAATGCAATGCATAGTAAACAATTACACCGCAGGCTACGCTGATTGCGGAAACGGGAGTTCCGAGAAGTCCGACCGCAAGGGTAACCGAGCAGGGAATCTTACAAACAAAAGCAATCGGAAGCAATACCACTACAAGGGTATCCTTCGGGCTGTAACGGAAATACAGCAGGAACAGAACCGCAAAAAGGATTCCGATCACAGCCGCCGCTTCCAGCGAAAGTGCATAGACATGCAAAAGGCACAGGATAGCCGCAGCGATTACAATGAAATTCATCGGAAGGAAGGAGCAAAGAAGTGCCAGGATCAAAGTGATCGGGAACTATGCGATTTTTTCCATGAATCCGAGTTTGGAATTGATGATAAGAAATGTAATCAGGGCAAGGATGAATTTCAAAACCGGCACGATGAAGTTTTCAAACTTGCCGTAGAAATTCTTTAATGTTTCCCTGATTTCCAGTAATTTGGTCATTGCTGTTTCTTTTCCTTTCTTTCTCTCTGATAGAGAATCTGTAATCGTCTCAGGTTATTGAAGTAAACTTTCAGACGGTTACGTGCTTTTCTGTATCGAATTGCAAAGAAGATATAAGAAATCAATGAATATCCGACTACAAAAATGACAAAATATTTCACGATAGTCCAAATAAGCGCCGTAATATCCGACCGGTACAATCCGTCGATGAACGCTTCCGAATCATAGAGGATGTACAGGCCGAAAAGAAGCATAAAGGAAAGCGTCGCAGCAATTACGGCTCCGATCAGGCGAAGGCTGATGTAATCGCTCCGGAAATACGTTCCGATGGACTTATTCTCTTTTCCCTCTTTCTTTTCATGCATGGCCAGACGGCTCATGAGAATGACACGTTGCTCATTTAACATACTTACAGGCCTCTTCCCGTAGCTAGTGAAATAAAATAAACATGCTCTACGCCCACACTTTTCAAAACCGCTGCTGCCGCACCGATTGTGTTTCCTGTGGTATAGATATCATCCACTAGTATTACAGTTTCTAATTTTACATCATTTCCGTGAAGTTGAAAAGCCTTTTTCATATTATTTTGGCGGTCTTTCCGCCCAAGAGACTTCTGATTTTTCGTCCTTTTCGGGCGGATTAAGTAATCCTTCAAAACGGGAATCCGGGTTGCCTTTGAAATTTCCTCCGCGAGGATCAGTGCCTGGTTGTATCCTCTCTTCTTTTCCTTCGCCGGATGAAGCGGAATCGGGATCAAAACATCGGCCTTTAGGCGTTCCAGTTCGTCTTTGAAAAACTCTGCCATTTTTGCTCCGTAATACTCTCCGTATTCCGGTCTTCCCATGTTCTTGTATGTCGCCACGGAATCGTGGATTGACTTATACTCATACAAAGAAAATCCCCTGTCGAATGCACGGGGATTTCTCAGACAATCAAAACAATATACTTCGCCTTCCTTCACTGCTTTTCCGCATTTTTCACAGTGCGGCCGGGCTACGATCTGCGGGATTTTGCCGCAGGGAGCACAGATTCTCTCCCCCGGCAGCAGGGCCGCATCGCAGATCGGGCAGTGCCTCGGAAAGAAAAAATCCATCCATTTATTCACTCAGTACCTCGCAAAGTCTGTCGTACAGGCCGGTAAATCGTTTCTGCTCTCCGTCCGTTTCCACCATTCTCCGAATGGTTTCCTCTTTTCCCAGAATCATGACACAGCCGGTTCCTCTGGTTAACGCCGTATAAAGAAGGTTCCGGTTCATCAGCATCTTCGGTCCGTCCACCAGTGGCAGAATGACTCCCGGATATTCGCTTCCCTGGGATTTGTGAATCGTCACGGCATAGGCAAGCTCCAGTTCCTCGAGCATCTCCCTGTCGTATTCCACTTCCCTGTCATCGTCGAAGGTTACGGTTAGGGTTCTTTCTCTTATATCCACATCGGTAATGATTCCGGTATCTCCGTTAAAAATACCCTCGCCCTCATCTCCGCTGATTCCGAAGATTCCGCGGACATGCCATTTGACATTGTAGTTGTTTTTGTGCTGCATTACCTTATCGCCGAGGCGGAAAACAGTTTCGCCGCGCACGAGCTCGCCCTTCTTTTCCGAGGGCGGATTTAAGCTTTCCTGCAGGATTTTATTTAAGGTCAGCACTCCGAAATTTCCGGCTTTCATAGGTGTCAGAACCTGAATCTGCAGAGGCTGAACATTGAATTTGGCCGGGATTCTATCCTTAATCAAAAGCACCATATCGCGGTAGATACTCTCCGCCTGCTGTCTCGGCACAAAGAAAAAGTCATTTGTTCCGGCAAGGTCCGGCATGATGCCCCTGCGGATGCAGTCCGCTCCGGCTGCAATCTCGCCACCCTCCGCCTGACGGTAGATTTTCTCAAGTGTCAGACTCTGAATAAAACCGCTCCGGATTAAGTCTTTCAGTACATTTCCGGGGCCGACGCTCGGAAGCTGTGCCGCATCGCCGGATAAAATCAGACGGCATCCCTCCGGGATGGCCGAAAGCAATGCCTTAAACAACAGGGTATCCATCATCGACATTTCATCGACAACAATCACATCCGCCTCGAGCGGATTGCTTTCGTTCCGGTGAAAATAGGCCCTGTCCTCTTCTCCTTCGCCTCCTCCGCTTACTTCCAGCAGTCGGTGAATCGTCTTGGAGACATAGCCCGTAGCTTCCTCCATACGTTTTGCCGCTCTTCCGGTCGGTGCGCATAAGAATACCGTCTGGCCCTGCAGATCAAAATACCGAATAATGGCCCTTAGCGTGGTGGTCTTTCCGGTTCCGGGGCCACCGGTTAAGATAAAGATTCCCTGTTCCGCCGCCCGAAGTACCGCTTCGGTCTGCACATCGTCGAGAAACATCTCCTCCTCTTCCTTGATCTGATGAAGGGTTGTGAGGATTCTCTTTTTTTCGCCCGCGCTGAGCGGAAGTTCGGAAAAAGCGCCCTTTAGGGCTTTGATCTTGGCGGCAATGTTCAGTTCCGCCATATATAACGATGCCAAAAAGACCTGGTTGTCGCCCTTGACTACGATTTTCTGCTCCATGATCAGGGGGATGAGTTCTTCTTTCGCCTCTTCCCTTGTGATTTCCAGAAGTTCTTCCGCGCTCTCCAAAAGCTTCTCCATCGGCATGTAGGTATTTCCTTCCTGCACGTTTTGGGAAAGAATGTAGAAGAGACCGCCGCGGATTCTTTGCGGACTGTTCTTGGAGATTCCGCTCTTTTCGGCGATTTCATCCGCGGTCTTAAAGCCGATTCCGTCGATGTCTTCGGCCAGGCGATAGGGATTTTTCTGAAAAACGTCATAGAGTTCCGCTTTGTACCGGTTATAGATTTTTACCGCAAGGGAATTGGAGATGCCGTAGTCGGATAAATAGAGCATTGCCTCCCTGAGTTCTCTTTTTTCCAGAACCCTTACGCCAATCTCGGCCGCCATGCGGATGCTGATTCCGCTGATTTCGGCTAATCTCTCCGGCTCCTCGTCGAGGACACGGAAGGTGTCTTTGCCGAATTTTTTTACAATGTGCATGGCAAGAACGGGGCCGATTCCTTTAATCGCTCCCGAGGCTAAATAACGCTCCGCATTCATATCCTCTTCCGGGGGAAGGATTCGGAATGCACTTATTTTAATCTGCGGACCGTATGTCGGGTGAACAATCAGTTCACCTTCGATTTCCAGACAGTCTCCCACGTCGAGCCCACCGGACTGTCCCGTGCATTTGATTTCCCCTTCAGGAACACCCTCTCCGATCAGGGTAAAAATGCCGTAGCCGTTCTCGGGGTTTCGATAGGAAAAACTCTCCACATAGCCTTTGTATTTCATGCAAAAACTCCGTCAGGGCGCAAAAAGCCCCAAATGATCTGTCAATTCACTATTATAAACGATTCAAAATACCGGGAAAAGAAAAAGAATAAAAAAGAAAATCCGCTCCCCGGAAAACTCCGGGGAGGGAAAGTAATCAATTTGAATAAATCTTAGGGTTCTGTGTTGTTTTCCGCAAGGAATTCCACATATTTTCCGGTTCCGATGGCCACGCAGGTCATGGGTTCCTCAGCCGTCATCGTATTGATACCGGTTCTGGACTCAATCAGTTCCTCGAGTCCGCGAAGCATGCTTCCGCCACCGGTTAAAACAATTCCGCGGTCCGCAATGTCAGCAGCAAGTTCGGGCGGTGTATGCTCGAGAACACCATGAATTGCTTCCACGATCTTGGAAGTGGTCTCTCTTAAAGCATCTTCGATTTCCTCGGAGGAAACCTTTACGGAATTCGGAAGACCGGTCAGTACGTTCAGTCCTCTTACATCCATTGTATTTACCTCGGGCAGTCTGTATGCCGCACCGATTTTGATCTTGATGTCTTCTGCGGTTCTTTCACCAATCATCAGGTTGTGATTCTTCTTCATGTAACGAACGATTGCTTCGTCAAAATCATCACCTGCGATGGGAAGGGAATCGCTTACTACGGTACCGCCTAAGGAAATTACAGCGATATCGGTGGTTCCGCCGCCGATGTCAACGATCATGTTTCCGCAGGGTTTTGCAATATCGATTCCTGCACCGATTGCAGCTGCGATCGGCTCTTCAATGATGGAAACCTCTCTTGCACCTGCCTGGTAGGTAGCATCCTCAACGGCCTTACGCTCAACTTCCGTTACACGGGAAGGAACGCAGACGGAAATACGGGGTTTTCTGAACGTCTTCTTTCCGATGGATTTCTGAATGAAGTACTTCATCATCTTCTCGGTTACGGTATAGTTGGAAATAACACCCTTACGAAGCGGACGTACCGCTACGATATTTCCGGGAGTACGGCCAAGCATCAATCTGGCATCCTCACCGATTGCTTTTATTTTCTTTGTATCGCAGTCATATGCTACTACTGACGGCTCTTTTAAAACAACGCCCTTGCCTCGGATATACACGAGAACGCTGGCGGTTCCTAAGTCAATTCCGATATCTGTGTATTGCATTTTAATTCCTCTTTCCGTTCATAAATCTCTTAAGCGGTATCTAACATTTTAACCGCTGAAGGGAAATTATACAAGGGAAAAATAGAGAAATTTACTGAATGTCTTTTGTTAACTGTTCCAGTTCGGCATCGGTTTTGCCTTCCAGTGCTCCCATGTCATAGAAGTAAGCTAACATCGTGGCAATTGCCTTTCCGTCATAGACGAAAACAAAGTCAAAATAACCAGCGCTGTATTCTTCCGCACGTCAAGATGAACCATTACTGAGCCGGAGCAGCCGGAAGCTTGGGCTTCTTACGGATACGGCACAGTTTCCAGTAGTTCAGAATCAGACGAAGCGTCTCATCCACAACCACCATAACAAAGATTTCAACAATTCCCATGTGGAAGACCAAAACCATAATCGAACTTGCCGCAACGACAAAGACCGTTCCGAAAAGCTGTGTCTTTAACATCCAGGTCGGTTCTCCGTATCCCTTGATGCCGGAACCCGTGATAATGTTTCCGCTCTTGGGGAAGAGGTCGATTCCGACAATGATCAGGTACAAAGGTGCGAGGGCAATCACGGCCACATCATCGGTAAACCAGCCGAGTATCGTTCTCGGGAATAGGACAAACAGCAAAAGATTAACCGCCGCTATCGCTCCGCTTAGAATTAATGAGCTGATGACAACATCCCAGACGCCCTTTATATTGTTCTTTCCTGTCTCGTATCCGGACAGTGACAGTGTTGCGTTACCGATGGCACAGACAATTGCCACGGCAATCAGTTCCACACCGAAGACAATGGAATGGATTCCCGCCGCCTCCTTGGAGATTTCGTTCATCATAACGATCAAATACAGGTTTCCCAAATTCCAGGCGAATTCCTCCGCTGCCGCGGGTCCGCCGAATTTCAAAGTCCGTATATAGGGCAAAAACTCCGACTTTATGATCTGCGCAAAAGAAGGTTTCAGTTCCAGGTCCTTTGCTGCCATCACATAAATCAATACCACCATGTCGCCGATAAACTCCGCAATTGCGGTAGCAAGTGCCGCACCCTTTACTCCCATGGCGGGAAGTCCGAAGTGCCCGAAGATTAATGCATAGTCCAGTACCACGTTGGCCAGTGACCTCGTCACACCGTACCAGACCATGATCTTCGTCTTCTGACTTGCCTGCAGCATACAGCTGACCGAGGCGCCGATTCCGGTTAAGATAAAGATCGGCGAATAAAACTTCGCATAGTCGACCGCCATTCCCATGATGCTCTCATCCACACGCGTTAAGGTAAACGCAAACTTCGGACAGAGCAGCCAGAACAAAAACATCAGAATCGCGATTACATTGTTGTACTTAAAAAGCGATGCCAGAGTATTTTTTGCTTTCTCAATATCTCCCGCACCATAAGCCTGGCTAACCATGATGGTTGCACCGGTCGTGAACGAAAAGATGATATTCATCGTCGTCCACATCGGAGTTCCGGCATTGCCTACCGCGCTCATGGCATCCAGGGAGATTTTCCCGATAAAAATACGGTCAATCAGCATCTGCAATTCCGAGATTAAGCTTGAGAGCATAATCGGTATGGCGATGGCCAGTATTTTTTTGATATAACTCTTCTTATCTTTCATTTTTTTCCAAAAAGAGCGCGTCCCAAGAGGAACGCGCCGTTTACTACTTCTGTTTCTTGGCTCGTTCAATCATTTTCTTAATGTAATATCCGGTATAAGATTCCTTCTTTTTTGCGACCTCTTCCGGGGTTCCGCTGGCGATTACGGTACCGCCCTTGTCACCGCCTTCCGGTCCCATGTCGATGATATAGTCGGCGGTTTTGATCACATCGAGGTTATGCTCGATGACCACAACAGTATTTCCGCCCTCGGTCAGTCTCTGCAGAATCTCCACAAGCTTGTGTACATCTGCAAAATGAAGGCCGGTCGTCGGCTCGTCCAGAATATAGATTGTCTTTCCGGTGCTTCTCTTCGAAAGTTCGGTTGCCAGTTTGATTCTCTGTGCCTCACCGCCGGAGAGCGTCGTGGACGGCTGTCCGAGTTTGATGTAGGACAGTCCCACATCGTAGAGGGTCTGAATCTTGTTACGGATTGACGGGACGTTTTCGAAGAACGGCAAAGCCTCTTCCACCGTCATATTCAGCACGTCGGAAATCGTCTTGCCCTTATACTTCACATCCAGAGTCTCGCGGTTGTAACGCTTTCCTCCGCAAACTTCGCAGGGTACGTATACATCCGGCAGGAAGTGCATCTCAATCTTGATGATACCGTCGCCCTGGCAGGCCTCACAGCGTCCGCCCTTTACGTTAAAGGAGAATGGCCCTTCATAAAGCCCTTGGCCTTCGCATCGGAGGTATTCGCAAACAGGTCACGAATCATATCAAAGACACCTGTATAGGTTGCCGGGTTCGATCTTGGCGTTCTTCCGATCGGAGACTGGTCGATATTGATGACCTTATCCAGCTTTTCCACACCCTTGATGCTTTTGTGCTTGCCGGGAATCGTCACGGCACGGTTTAACTTCTTTGCCAGCGACTTATACAAAATCTCATTGATCAGCGAACTCTTTCCGGAACCGGACACACCGGTAACGCAGGTAAATACGCCGATGGGCACTTTTACATCGATATTCTTTAAGTTATTCTCCGCTGCTCCCTTAATCTCCAGGAAATCGACCGGTTTTCTGCGCTCCTTCGGAATCGGGATGAACTTCTTTCCGCTTAAGTACTGACCGGTTACGGACTCGGGCACCTTCATGATGTCTTCCGCGGTACCGAGGGCAGTCACTTCACCGCCTTCCGAACCGGCACCGGGGCCGATGTCCACGATATAATCCGCCGCGTACATGGTATCCTCATCATGTTCCACCACGATCAGGGTATTGCCGAGGTCGCGAAGATTCTTTAGCGCATTCAAAAGTTTATCATTGTCTCTCTGGTGCAGACCGATACTCGGCTCGTCCAGGATGTAGCATACTCCCACAAGGCCGGAACCAATCTGGGTAGCCAGACGGATACGCTGCGCTTCCCCTCCGGATAAGGAGCCCGTGGCTCTGGCCAGGGTTAAGTACTCCAGACCGACTTCCTTTAAGAAGCCCACTCTGGCGATTATCTCTTTTAATACTCTTTCTCCGATGAGTTTTTCCCTGTCGGAGAGTTTCAGAGTTCGTAAGTATTCTTCCAAATCTCCTACGGAAAGAGTTGTAATCTCGTAGATATTCTTTCCCGCAATCGTGACCGCAAGGGAGGTTTCCTTCAGTCTCTGTCCGCCGCAGGCACTGCAGGGAGTAATATTCATATACTTCTCGTATTCCTGTTTCATGGTTTCGGAGAAGGTTTCGCGGTAACGTCTCTCCTCGTTTGCAATCAGTCCTTCAAAAACGGTCGGATAGACTCCCCTTCCCCTTTGTCCCACGTATCTTACATCCACACTCTCCGTGGTTCCGTAAATGAGAATATCCTGTACTTTCTTACTCAGTTTCTCAAACGGCGTATCGAGGGAGAATCCGAAATGCTTCGCCATTGCCTCCAAAAGTGCATGGGTAAAGCTTCCGTTGTCCTTGCTCGATGCCCAGCCGGGAGCCTGAATCGCACCTTCGTTTAAGGAAAGCGAAGGGTCGGGAATCATCAGTTCCGCGGAAAACTCCATGCTGTAACCGATACCGGCACAGACGGGGCAGGCGCCAAAAGGATTGTTAAAGGAAAAACTTCTCGGTTCGATCTCATCAATGGAAACCCCGCAGTCCGGGCAGGAAAAACTTCTGGAAAAATGCAATTCCTCTCCGCCGATGACATCCACGGTCACCAGTCCCTCCGCAATCTCCATGACATTGTCGATGGAAGACGAAAGTCTCATCAGGATTTCCGGTTTCATCACAAGACGGTCCACAACGATGTCGATGTTGTGCTTGATATTTTTGTCCAGTTTAATTTCTTCGGTCAGTTCATACATGTTGCCGTCGATTCTGGCACGCACATATCCGTTCTTTCCGGCACGCTCCAAAACCTTCGCATGCTCGCCCTTCTTTCCGCGTACAACGGGAGCCAGGAGCTGAATCTTTGTGCCTGTGGGCAGTTGCATAATCTGATCCACGATTTCATCCACGCTCTGTCTGCGAATCTCCTTTCCGCACTTCGGGCAGTGGGGTACGCCGATACGTGCATAGAGCAGACGGAAATAATCATAGATTTCCGTCACAGTCCCAACTGTGGAACGGGGATTTCGGTTCGTGGTTTTCTGATCGATACTGATGGCCGGAGAAAGACCGTCAATTCTTTCCACATCCGGTTTCTCCATCTGTCCGAGGAACTGTCTCGCATAGGAGGACAGGGATTCCATATATCTTCTCTGACCTTCCGCATAGATGGTATCAAAAGCCAGTGAGGACTTGCCCGAGCCGGAAAGGCCGGTAAATACCACCAGTCGGTTTCTCGGAATGTTGACATCCAGTTCTTTTAAATTGTTTTCCTTCGCTCCGCGAATCCGGATCAGTTCTCCCTTGGGAAGCATCTTTACGTCTTCCGGATGCATGGCGAGGGGATTGGTTGTTTGTTCTTTTTTTGCAGACATATTTAGTTCCTTTAATTCAGGTGCTTTCTTACTTCTATCATCTTATCCCTGAGTTCCGCCGCGGTTTCGAAGTCAAGCTGCGCGGCAGCCTTCTTCATGGCCTTCTCGAGATTCTTCATCATCTTCTCAAGTTCTCCTTTGCTCATGGACTCGGGATCTTTTTCGAACTTCTTCTCATCCGAAGCCACCTTCTTCGAAATACTGATCAGGTCGCGAACCGCCTTCTGAATCGTCGTCGGCGTGATATTGTGTTCTTCATTGTATTTCATCTGAATGCTGCGACGTCTGTTCGTTTCCTCGATCGCCGCCTTCATCGAATCCGTGATCATGTCGGCATACATAATGACGCGGCCTTCCGCGTTTCTGGCCGCACGACCGATGGTCTGGATCAGAGAGGTCTCGCTTCGAAGGAAACCTTCCTTGTCCGCATCCAGAATCGCAACCAAACTGATCTCCGGAATATCCAAACCTTCTCTTAAAAGGTTGATTCCGACAAGTACATCGAACTTATCCAGTCTCATGTCGCGGATAATCTCCGCTCGCTCCAGCGTATCAATGTCCGAATGCAGGTAACGGACACGGATGTCCACCTTTTCCAGATAGGATGTCAAGTCTTCCGCCATTCTCTTGGTAAGTGTCGTAATCATGACCTTGTTGTTTTTGGCGGTTTCTTTCCGGATTTCTCCGACCAGATCGTCAATCTGTCCTTCGATCGGACGCACATCCACTTCGGGATCCAGGAGTCCGGTAGGACGGATGACCTGCTCCGCACGCAAAAGTTCATGTTCCTTCTCATACTGTGCCGGCGTTGCGGATACACACAGTATCTGATCGATATGGTCTTCAAATTCTTCAAAAGAAAGCGGTCTGTTGTCCAGTGCCGAAGGCAGGCGGAAACCATATTCCACCAAGGTCTTCTTTCTGGCCTGGTCCCCGTGATACATTCCGCCGATCTGCGGAATCGTCATATGAGACTCGTCGATGATCATCAAAAAATCATCTTTAAAGAAATCCAGCAGACATCCGGGCGGTTCTCCGGGTTTCTTGCCGCTGAGGATCCTGGAATAGTTTTCGATTCCGGAGCAAAAACCGGTCTCGCGGAGCATCTCCACGTCAAATCCGGTACGTTCCGCAATTCTCTGTGCCTCCAACAGCTTATCTTCGGATTTGAAAAATGCCACTCTCTCCTTGCACTCCGCCTCGATTTCATCGCAGGCTTTGAGCATCTTCTCTGCGGCAATGACATAGTGGGAGGCCGGAAAGATAGCCACATGCGTTAAGATACAGTTCACCTTTCCCGTTACCGGATCGATTTCGGAGATCCGGTCAATTTCATCTCCGAAGAATTCCACACGGTAAACCACCTTCGTATTTTCCGCAGGTGCTATTTCCAGGGTATCTCCGTGTACGCGGAAGGTACCGCGGTTTAAATCCATATCGTTTCGGTCATACTGCATAGCCACGAGACCGCGAATAACCTCATCTCTGTCTTTTTGCATACCGGGACGGAGGGATAGTACCATTCCCATGTAATCGTCGGGCGAACCCAGACCGTAGATGCAGGATACGCTGGCCACAATGATTACATCCCTTCTTTCGGAAAGCGAGGCGGTCGCCGACAGTCTTAATTTATCAATCTCATCGTTTACCGAGGAGTCTTTGGCAATATAGGTATCCGAAGACGGCACATAGGCCTCCGGCTGATAATAATCGTAGTAGGAAACGAAGTATTCCACGGCATTCTCCGGGAAAAACTCTTTAAACTCCCCGTAGAGCTGCGCCGCCAGAGTCTTGTTATGTGCAATGATCAGCGTCGGCTTGTTCAAAGCCGCAATCACATTGGCCATTGTAAAAGTCTTTCCGGAACCGGTTACGCCAAGGAGCGTTTCAAACTGGTTGCCTTTTCGAAAGCCTTCCACAAGGGCTTCGATTGCCTGCGGCTGATCGCCGGTCGGTTTGTAATCGGAGTGAAGTTTAAAGTCCATACGTTTCGTTCTCTCAATAAATAAAAAATGATACGCCATCTATTAGCATATCATTTTTTACATTCTTTGTCTATCATTTTATAGAACAAATGTTCTAAATTCTTTCCTAGAAATCCATGAATTTTACCAGGTCTCCGGCTAACATCTCCTTTTCCCCGAGGGTCGTGCGTGCCGCATCACCGGCTCTTCCGTGCAGATGAACCGCCGCGCATGTCAGTTCATAGTTGGAAACCTTGCCCTCTTTGTTCTGAGCCAGAAGCCCGGCAACCATTCCCGCAAGAACGTCTCCGGAACCACTCTTGGACATACCGGAATTTCCTGTCGTATTCACATAGATTTTCTTAGCGCCTTCGATTTCGCCCGCGTACGATATAATCGTTCTGGCGTCTTTGAGGACGCAGATGATTTTCAGCGGGTCGGATACAAGATATGCCAGTCTTTCTCTGTTTCCCTTTACAAAATCGGTCGGAAGGTCGGCTTTCAATCCCTTCAACAGTCTTGTCATCTCCGCAACGTGAGGGGTAAAGACGATATGCTCCGGTCCGACTTTTTCTTCCATCTTACGGATCTGATCCGTTGTTTTATCCTTCGCAATCAGGTTGATGGCGTCGGCATCGAATACCAGGCTCTGTTTCTCGTGGCAGTTTTCGATGACACCATCCAAAAGCTTCTTTGCCATCTCGCTCTCTCCGATTCCGGGACCGATCAGCACCACATCCGCCCAGCGAATCGCTGCGGCATAATCTCTTTCAAAAGCCTCGCCCGCATTGGACTGATCGTAAGTAAGAAGCATGGCCTCCGGGAGTTTTTGCATAAGAAGGTCACGGTTTACCGTATTGGTAACCACCTTCACCATGCCGGCTCCGGAGCGGAAACATGCACTTGCGGACAGCCAGAGAGCGCCGTACACATCCTTGGAACCCGCAACAATCAGAACTTTTCCGTAGGTTCCTTTATTGGAATCCTCCTTTCTTGCCGGGAGGGTTTGTATTGCTTCATCTTTATCGTATTCATAATAAACATAGGGAACGGCATCGTATCCGGACAGGACTTTTACCAGTTCTTCCGGAGTCTTCGGTTTGTAAAGTCCGATGCTTTCCGTATAGATATCGCCCGAAAACTCTCTGCCCTCGTTAAAGAGCATGCCGTATTTCGTGTAATCAAAGGTCACGGTTATGTCACAGTCTACTGCGCTGCCCTGAATGCTTCCGTCATCTGCACTGATTCCGCTCGGGATATCACAGCCGACCACAAAGGTTCCTCTCTGGGAAGCCAGATTGATTCCGCTGATGACGACACTGTGTAAATCTTTTACATTACGGCCCAGTCCGACCCCAAAAATTCCGTCAATGACAATTCGATAATTGGAAAAACTGTCCGCCAGATCTTCCGCCGTATAAGTCGATTTCTTAATCTGCAAAAATTTCACACCGAGTCTTGAGGCAATCTCCGCCTGTTTCGTGTAAGACTCGGTCATTTTATCAATGGCACCGATTTCATAGACCGCGGTATCGTATCCGAGAGTCTTTAAAATTCTTACGGCCGCAACCGCATCTCCTCCGTTGTTTCCGCTTTCCACAATCGCGAGGATCTTATCTCTCTTCGGCTCGAAGCCCTTCAGTTTCTCATAGATTCCCTTCTTAATGACGCGGTCAATCCGGTATGCAAGTTTTTCCGCAGCCTTCTCCATCAAGACGATGCCCGGAATTCCGATCTCTTCCTGCGTGTAGATATCAATATTCTGTGCCTGGCTTCTTGTAAGAAAATATTTCATAACCCCGTACCCCGTTTCTTTAGCGGTTCATTTTTTCTTTCAATACTTCGATTGCCTTTTCCAGCTGATTATCCGTTTCATCTTCCAGGTACTTCTCGGAATCAAACGGTACCTCGACATCAGGTTCCACACCTACCCCGTGGAAGCATACTCCGTTCGGGGAATAGAATTTTCCGGAGGTGACCTTTACGGCAGATCCGTCCGTAAGCTGGATGACACTCTGGTAAACACCCTTTCCGTAGGTCTTGGTTCCGACCAGGGTTGCCACCCCGTGATCCTTAACTGCTGCCGCAAAAATCTCCGAAGCGGAAGCGGAAGATCCGTCAATCAAAACAACCATCGGAATATCCCATTCGTTTAATCCGTCGCAGTAATAATCGTCACGATTGCCGTACTTATCCTCTGTATATACAACGAGGCCCTGCGGCATAAATTCGTTACAAATCTCATAAACCACGTCGAGTCCGCCGCCCGGGTTTCCTCGAAGATCCACGATGATTCCTTTAACGTCGTCCGCTTTTGCCTGTGCAATGCTGTCGGCAAATTCATTGACCGCAATGTCCGAGAAAGAGGCGATCCGGATATAACCGATTCCGTCTTCCTTCTTCTCATAAACCACATCGTCAATGGTTACCTCTCCGCGGGTTACGGTGATTTCCATTGCTACACCTGCTCTTACGATGGTAAGAACAACATCCGTACCGTCTTCTCCGCGGACTACCTTTACCACTTCCGTCAATGTCCAGCCGCCTACGTCCACACCATCTACTTCCATGATGTAGTCGCCTGCTTTGATTCCCGCCTTTTCGGCAGGGGATCCGACATTTACGCTGTCGATCATGGTATAAGTACTTTCCGGATCGATGGTAAGAACCGCACCGATTCCGTAGAATTTTCCTTCCCAGTCTTCATTTGCGGAGCGCAATTCCTCTTCGGAATAATAGGTGGAATAACGGTCTTTTGTCGACGAAATAATACTATGGAAAATGGCTTCCCTCAGTGTATCTATGGATACATCCTCGTAATAATAATTGTCCAAAATCGTTTTTAATTTTCCGATCTTGGCAACCGTTGCCTCATCCAGAAGTTCCTGTCCCGCCTCCGCGGGTGTCTTGATCTCGGATCCGGGCTGATTCTGTGCCTGCACGCGCTGCTTTCTTGCCGGCAGTACTACAATAAACAAACACAGCAGGAACATAATTACCGCTCCCACAAGCATTCCGAGTAAAAACTTCAAAGCATCGGTTTGGCCTTTTTTTTCAACCGGTTCGCTGTTTACAACCTCTTTAGCCTTTTCTTCCGGCTGAAAATCATCACTGTATTCCTGATTATCCATGACTGTCCCTTCTCTTATAAAACAGACCGGGGTCTGTGTCTCCATTGAGCCACGGACCAACCCGGCCGGTGTTTCATTATAAATATTTCTGTATTTCGATTACGGTGCTACAATATATCCCCAGGGAGATACATAGGAACCGTTTACACGTACGCTAAAGTGCAGGTGATTACCGGTACTTCTTCCGGTGGTTCCTACCAGTGCAATTCTCTGGCCTCTGATTACCGTCTGTCCGGCACTTACCAGAAGTTTGGACGCATGCATGTAAATCGTGTAAAGTCCGTCGCCGTGATCAATCATAACATAGTTGCCCATACTTCCGTTATAGGCTGCCGCAACAACTTCGCCGTCATAGGCTGCAAGAATGTCGGATCCGCCCGGTGCCGCAAGGTCAACGCCGTTGTGGAATTTCTCTACGCCGAGGATTGGGTGAATACGATATCCGTATTCACTGGAAACTCTCGTATAAGCGGGTGCCGGCCAGCAGAACTTACCGCCGTCATATACTCTGGACTGTGCCAGTTTGGACTTTTCGGCAGCTACTGCCTTCTCCAGTTCGGAAATAACGGAGTTCTGTACCGCCAGGTCGTCTTCGTATTCTCTGATCGCCTGTTCCTTATTTGCAATATCGGACTGATATGCGGCAATTTCCTGCTGCTTCACATCTACCAGTTCTTCCATTGCCTTCTTTTCTTCTTCGGAAGCTTTCTTTGCTTCCTCCAAAACTGACTCTTCCTCTTCGAGCTGTTCCTTGCAGGCTTCCGCATAGCGTACGCTTTCCTTATAGGAATCATACATTCTGCTGTCATAATCCGCAAGTTTATTGATGTTTTCCATACTGTTTAAAAAGTCGGAAAAGCCATGGGACGTAAGCAGAAGTTCCAAATAGTAATCATCGCCCTGCTCATAAAGAACCTGAACGCGCTTCTTCATCGCTGCGTACTGATCGTCTCTTTCCTGTTCCGCCTTTTCCAGTTCCTGTTTGCTGATATCGATTTCCGCCTGCTTTGCGGCGATATCGTCGTTGAGTTTATTGATTTTTGCTTCAATGTCGTTGATGGTGTTGTCAAGTTCCACCACATAAGCCGTCAGGTCGGCCTTACTCTTTTCCAGCTGCTTCTTGATGTTCTGGACATTCGTGATATTGGCCTTGATTTGATCTTTCTCTTTCTGAGCTTCTTTGATTTGTGCCTGTTTTTCCTGAATGCTTTTTTCAATGTCGCTGTTGGTCTCGGCAACCACTCTTCCGGGATTGGAACAGATCAAAACCGTAACGGCCATTGCAACCGCCACGAAACTTTTTAACATTTTTCCGACAACTTTTTTTCTCATGCAGTCACCTTTCGGATTATACGTGAAGATGTTTTCTTACCGTGAAGAAACTTCCGAAGAAACCGATTCCAACACCGATGATGATGGATGCGGGAGCCAGATAAGCAAATACTTCTCCGGCAGATACATAGGATACATAATCGTTTAAGAAGGAGAAGTTGGATCTTAAGAAATCAAAGGCCGCATTGTAAAGAACATAGAGTACAATGACGGGGATCAAAGATCCCACCAGACCGATAATGATACCTTCAAAAACGAACGGTGCACGTACGAAGAAGTCGGTCGCACCGATGTATTTCATAATGTTGATTTCTTCCTTACGAACGGAAATACCGATGGTTACGGTATTGCTGATTAAGAAGATGGATACCGCAAGCAGGAGGATGATCATACCAACGGAAACGTAGGTAACTACCGCTTTTACACCGGATAAGGTATTTGCGGTCAACTCCGATTTGTTGATCTTACGGATGCCTTCTACGCTTTCAAGGTATTTTACAAGGTCAGCCTGCTTGGAAACATCATTTAAATAAATCTGCAGGTTCTCGGAATCGGCAAGCGGGTTCTCAGTAAATCCTTCCGCATTTTCGCCGAGCTTCTTGGAGAATTCCGCCCATGCTTCGTCAGCTGAGACAAAGTCACAACGATAAACCTCGGGACGCTTTGTAACCAGATCCTGAATCTGATTGATTCGATCCTGTTCGATTCCTTCATTGAAGTATACGGTTACGGAAACACCTTCCTCCACCGTTTTTACGATATGATTTACGTTTATTACTACCGCAACAAAAATACCGAATACGAAAAGGCAGGCGGAAATTGTTGCCAAAGATGCAAGGGTAAACCATTTGTTACGAAAGACGTTTTTCACGCCCTGGCCAAGGGAATAAAAGAATGTATTAATCATCGATATATGCTCCCTTCTTTTCGTCGCTTACGATTACGCCCTGCTTTAACGTAATAACACGTTTCTGCATTTCGTTTACAATGTCGCGGTTATGCGTTACAACGACAACGGTAGTTCCGTTTTCGTTGACTTTTTCCAAAAGTTTCATAATATCATTCGTATTACGATAATCCAGGTTACCTGTAGGCTCGTCTGCAAGAAGAATGGTAGGACGGTTTACCAGCGCACGGGCAACCGCAACACGCTGCTGCTCACCACCGGAGAGCTGCTTCGGTTTTGCTTTGTATTTTCCGGCAAGGCCGACAAGAGATAACATGGTCGGAACGTTCTTGCGGATTTCTCTTTCGGGACGCATTACGATACGCTGCGCGAATGCAACGTTTTCATATACATTTCGATCCTTTAAGAGACGGAAATCCTGGAATACGACGCCGAGACCACGACGGAATTTCGGAACTTTGCTGTGACGCATTGTCGATAAGTCGTAACCGTTTACGATGACACGACCGGAATCTGCGGTCAGCTCTTTCAAAAGAAGCTTAATCAGGGTAGACTTTCCGGAACCGGAGTCTCCCACGATAAAGACAAATTCGCCTTTTTTGATTTTCAGATTGATATTCATCAGCGCCGGAACTCCGTTGGCATCGGAATAGGCGATGTTGACGTTTTCAAGGTAGATGACGTTCTTTGCTTCGTCTCGCTCCCTGCTTTTCTTCTTCTCTTTCTCAGCCATTGAATACTCCTTTTATCTTAATATTCCACGTTTTCCATATAATTCATGTAACGGACAACCATCAGCGCAATGCGGAAGGTAATGGCATCTTCAAATACGCGAAGATCCAGTCCGGTCGTCTTCTGCAGTTTATCCAGACGATAAACCAGTGTATTTCTGTGGATGAACAACTGTCTGGATGTTTCGGAAACATTCAGGGAGTTCTCGAAGAACTTGTTGATCGTAACAAGTGTCTCTTCGTCGATATCATCCATACTCTTTCCGTCAAAAATTTCCTTAATGAACATTTTGCAAAGAGGAATGGGAAGCTGGTAGATCAGACGTCCGATACCGAGCTGGCCGTACGCAATCACGCTTCTTTCATCAAAGAAGATCTTTCCTACGTCAAGAGCCATCTTGGCTTCCTTATAGGAACGGCTGACATCTTTGATCTCGTTTACCGGAGTACCGTATGCGATACGGATATTCGGCATTCCCTCTTTCTTTAAATATGCCACGATGTCGCAAGCCATCTTTTCGATGTCTTCCGCTTCGTTTTCTTCGGTCAGATCCTTGACTACGACAACATTATTCTCATCAACCGCGGTCACAAACTCACGCTTGTCGTTTCCGAGGAAGTCCTTTACCTGATCCAGGCAGTTGATATCCTTGCCGTTTTCGTTCTCCACGATCAGGCAGACACGTCTTACATCGGTCTGGATGTGCAGTCTTTTCGCACGTCCGTAGATATCAACCAAAAGCAGGTTGTCCAAAAGCAGGTTCTTGATAAAGTTATCCTTATCAAAACGCTCTTTATAAGCCACTACCAGACTCTGAATCTGGAAGGCAGCCATCTTGCCGACCACATAGGCATTCTCGCCCACACCGGAACAGATGACGATATACTCAAGCTGCTGATCGTCATAGATTTTAAAATAAAGACTGTTCTGGATTTCCTGACTGTCTGCGGGAGATTTCACAAACTCCTCCACAGCCGCCGTATAGTTGGTCTGGAAAGACGCAGTAGTCGCAACCACTTTTCCGTCCGTATCCGTTACACAAAGATCCATGCGGGAAATATTCTTCATCCCATCAATAGAATTCTGCAAAATCTGACTGGATATCATAACGATTTAACCCCCTCGTTTTCGTTATATTGTCATACGATTTCTTGACATTTTAGTCAATATAACATACCCCAATGTCCATTTTACAACATTTCTTCTAAAAATTCCACAACTTATTTGTATCTTTTCCGTCAAAATTCATAAAAGCAGAAAACCGGTCTTCGGTCTTCTGCTTTTCTCTTCAAAAATCCCTATTATTATGCGTCGCCTTTTAAGCGGATCGAGGTCTCCGTGATCTCGATTTTTCCCATTTTTAAAAGGTTTCCGACCGCACGTTTGAACTCGTTTTTGCTCATGTTCATCTCTCTGCGGATGGTCTCGGGGGAGGCCTTGTCGTTGAACGGAAGCACTCCGTCGTAGCTTTCGATGGCCTTCATGACGAGATCCGAATCGGAGGCAATCTGCATATATGCCTTTTCACGAATCGCAAGCGTCAGTTTTCCGTCGTCTCTTACTTCCACCACGCGTGCCGTCACGTGACTGCCCACCGGAAGGTCTTTCGTGAACTCTCTTTTCGGAATCAGTGCGGAGTATTTATCATCTACCGCAACGAAGGCTCCGAAGTTGTCGCTGATCTCATACAGCGTTCCTTCCACCTTGTCCTCCATCTGATAAGGACTTTCCTTGATCAGATAGTGATAGATCTTCATGGTTGCACAGAGTCTGCTGCTTTTGTCGATATAAAGCGCCGCGAGTACCTCATCGCCTTCGCGCACCTTATAGGTCTGCTCATGGAAGGGAAGGAAGAGATCTTTTTCCAGTCCCCAGTCCAAAAAAGCACCGATCTTTGTTACGCTTGCGACCTTCATTTTTGCGACCTTGCCCAGTGTAACCTTCGGAGTACGCACCGTCGCGATCAGGCGATCCTTCGAATCTTTGTATAAGAATACGTCCAGCTTATCTCCCACCGAAACGCTTTCGGATGTCTGGGATTTCGGCAGAAGTACCTTATCTTCCGATGAAAGTTTTTCCTTATATTCCAAATCGGGATCGGCAAGATAGACACCGAAATCCACGATTTTTACCACTTTTAATGTCTGAATTTTACCAAGTTCGAGCATTTTTCTCTCCTTAAATAACGGCATCCGCCGCTTCAAGTGTACAATACTTCTTTTTCATCTGTCCACTTTTTTCTACCAGGCCCAGTATTTGCTTAAAAGATATCCGGGAATTACCACGATTGCAAAGAAAGCCCAGCTGATCAAGGTAAACGTAAGGATGAACTTTTTGCCGTTCTTCGGGTACTCCCTTACGTAGATTCTGTAGTTGATAACCGATGCCAGGGAACCGATCAGGGAGACAAGTCCCGCCGTGTCCGCACCGTAGATTAATCCTGCAAAGTTTTCGGCGAACGGATACAGCACGATTGACGCCGGTACATTGGAAATAATCTGGCTCAGTCCGATCGTCCACCAGTACTCCGAACCAGCGACCGCATTTTTCAGGAAGTTGCTGATGGCAGGATTCGCCGTAATCGACGAGGAAAATACAAAAAAGCAGAAAAACGTTACCAGCAGCACATAATCCACCGCAAGGAAAAGTCTGCGGTTCACCACCAGAACCGCAACAATCACGACTCCGACCGCAATCGGCCAGTAGGCGGTTCGGCTTACGATCGTAAATAAGATCATCAAAAACAGCACAAGGTAGGTGATTCTTTTTACCCTGCCCTCTTTCGTCCACTCGGACGTTACGGCTGATGCATTGATTGAAATCTTCTTTCGAAGTTCCTTTCGATACATAATCAGTACAAAAATGATTAAAAGAATTCCCGAAACGACACAAAGCGGTGCCATGTGTAACATGAAATGCAAAGCTTTCGTGCCGGACTGTTCATATAAGAAAAGATTCTGCGGACTTCCGAACGGCATCAGAAGTGAACCGCGGATCGCCGCAATGTTTTCCATCGAGATAACGGGCAGGATGCATTCCTCCCTGCCGGCCCCGCGAAACAGCAGGATCGTAAGGGGCACAAAAATGATCAGCGATACGTCATTCGTTACAAACATCGAAGTAAAGAAGACGCCGAAGATTAGGAATAACGAAAGTGTTGCCATCGTTTTGAAGTTCACGGAAAGCTTGATTAGAGGACGGAAGAGGTTTTCCTGCTTGAATCCCTCCAGAACCGTAAGCATCATAAAAAGCGTCCCCAGAGTGTGCCAGTCAATCGACGTAAGCAGTTCTTTTTTCGGGGGCGTTATGAATAACGATGCGATTGCGGCAAGGACCGCAACCACCAGCATCGGTTCTTTTTTTAAGAATGCACCAATCTTTTTCATACCCTCTCTCGCTAAAAAAAGGACCTCAGAATTCCTGAGATCCCTTACAGGGCTACAAGGATTCGAACCTTGAGATGACGGAGTCAGAGTCCGTTGCCTTACCGTTTGGCGATAGCCCTAAGCATTACAAGTGCTGCCTGTCATTTCAACAGCACTTGTAATTCTACAAAACAATTTCTTAAAATGCAAGGTTTTTTTGAAAAAATATTAGTTCTTCAAATCAACCTTGTCATCTCCCCAGAAGAATACGGCGATTGTACCCGGGCCGGAATGTGCTCCGATCGTCTTTCCGATTTCAAAAATTCTTACACCGCCGTTGATGTTCGGAATTCTCTCCTCGATGGCCGCCTTGACTGCTGCCGCTTCTTCGGGTGCATTGAAATGTCCCAAGAAACACTTGCCATTGTAGTCTTTTCCGCCCTGCGCATGTTCCACCATCTTGTCTACGGTAGCGGAAATGATTTTTTTCTTGCCGCGTACCTTTTCGAATACCTTTAATTCGCCTGCGGGATTGACAAACATCAGCGGGCAGATATTTAAAAGATTTCCGAGTGCCGCACTTGTTGCGGAAACTCTTCCGCCGTTCTTTAAGTATTTTAAATCGGTTACATAGAACCAGTGCTGTACGTGATTACGTTCTTTTAAAACGAAGTCTTCCAGCTCTTCCATTGTCGCACCGTTCTTGTAACGGGAATATACTTCATCGACCAAAAGTCCGAATCCCGGAGCTGCTGCACGACTGTCTACCGCAATAATCTTTCTGTCGGGATATTTTTCCTTCAGTTCTTCCACTGCTGCCACGCAGGCATTGTATGCACCGGAAAGACCGGAAGAAAATACAACATGGAAGATGTCCTTTCCCTGCTTTAAGAAGGGTTCAAAAAACTCTTCATATTCTGTACTGTTCGGCTGCGATGTTTTAGGAACCACACCCTTATCCATCATTTCCGAAAGTTCCTTAACGGTCATTCCTTCGCCGACATAGTCGGTCAGAAGCTCTCCGTCATTCACCTGGAAGTGATACGGAATATAGGGAATCCCTGTTTCCTCGTAGTATTCCTTGCTTAAATCCGCAGGGGATTCCGTGGTAAGTAAAAATTCGCTCATTCTGTTCCTCCGTGAGTCCACGTTGTCCGTGGTTAGTCAAACTAAACAAGAGTTTAACAGATTTTGGTAAAAAATCCATTATAAAAGAATTAATGTTTTCTAAAAAAAATATTAACTACCTATCGTTCCTCGCGGAAATACGGGATACCCAGGCTCGCAGGCGGCTGGTTGTCACGCTTGTTCCGCATACTCGTAATCACGAGCACGATCATAGTTACCACATAGGGAATCATCTTGTAAAGCTCTTTTAATTCCATATGATCGATTCCGGCAGGGATATACAGATAGATAATGTACAGTCCGCCAAACAAAATGGATGCTAAAATTCCGATGCCGGGTTTCCAGATACAGAAAATAACCAGTGCAATTGCAAGCCATCCTCTGTCGCCGAATGCATCGTTTGACCAGATACCGCTCGCATAGTCCATTACGTAGTAAAGACCGCCGAGGCCGGCTACCATACAGCCGATGCAGGTTGCAAAATATTTATAACGGCTTACGTCGATACCTGCTGCATCCGCGGTTCCCGGATTTTCTCCGACCGCACGAAGATGCAGACCTATTCTCGTCTTCTTTAAGGCAAAACCTGCGTAAATTGCAAGAATAAAAGCAATGTATGCAAGGAATCCATAGCTTAAAAAGATTTTTCCGAACCATCCGAGGTTGTCCGCAAACGGAAGGGATGCGCTGAAACAGTTACTTGTCTTCGAAAGGGAAATCGTCGGAACATCGCTTCCGGACAGTTTGATCAAGGAACCGCCGAAGAAGTTTCCGAAGCCCACACCGAAGGTGGTCATCGCAAGACCGGTTACGTTCTGGTTCGCGCGAAGGGTTACTGTTAAGAAACAGTACAAAAGTCCCATTAACAGGGATCCCACAAGGGAACAAAGCAGGGGAATTGCTATTCCGAGTGCGGGAATGAAATTGCCTCCCTTGGTTGCCTGCTCATATGCAAATGCTCCGATAACACCGCTGATGGCACCGACATACATGACGCCGGGGATACCGAGGTTTAAGTTACCGGATTTTTCCGTAATAATTTCACCGGTACATCCGTACAGAAGAGGTACGCTCTGTCCGATCGCTCTGGGAATAAACGCTATTAAATCAATCATTGTCGTTTCCCTCCTCTTCCTTTATTTCTTTTACGGCTGATTCGTCTCCGGGACCGCCGCCGAAAACAGCCTCTCCTGTTACCGGTGCAGGAATTGCTCCCTTTTTGGCACGGAATACCACGCGGTAGCGAATGAAGAATTCGCAGCCGATGATGAAGAAAATAATAATACCTGTAATGATGTCACCGAAGCTTTGGTTTAAGCCGCAGTTCTGTGAAATCTGAGCCGCTCCGTTTGACAAAAATACAATCAACAGACTTGCCCCGATCATCGCAATCGGATTGAAGTGTGCAAGCCAAGACACCATAACAGCGGTAAATCCTTCTCCGCCCGCAAGGGTGGTCGTGATCGTATGGTGGATGCTTCCTACGAGGAGGAAACCGGCCAGACCGCAGAGACCGCCCGATATGATCATGGTACGAATAATAACGGCTCCGGAATGAATTCCCGCGTAACGTGCCGTCATTTCGCTTTCGCCGACTACCGATACTTCATAGCCGTGTTTCGTATATTTTAAGTAAACGAACATGCCGACGGTAATCAGAATGGCAATGAGGATCGTAAGCAGATATTTGTTTCCGACCTGCAAAAGCCATCCGGCATTCGTGTTTTGGTTGATGATACCGATTTTTCCGGATCCTTTCGGAACTTCCCAAAGAATCGTAAAAAAGGCAACAATCTGAATGGCGATATAGTTCATCATCAGCGTGCAAAGCGTTTCGTTCGTATTCCAGACAGCCTTAAAGATAGCCGGAATCGCACCCCAGAGTGCACCGAGACCGACCGCCGCCACAAGCATGATCAAAATCAGCACGGGGTCCGGAACTTTGTCTCCGATCAAAATCATACAAGCTGCTGCGCCCAGACCTCCGATCAAAACCTGTCCTTCGCCTCCGATGTTCCAGAACTTCATCTTAAATGCCGGTGTTAAGGCAAGGGCAATGATTAACAGGATTGAGGTATCCTGGAAGGTGATCCACATTTTTCTCGTGGAGCCGAAAGCACCCTGAATAACTGCCGAGAAAATCGCAAGCGGATTCATTTTTGTGGTGATGATGGTAATGACGGAGCATACGATCAACGCAGCCACAATTGCAATGGCACGTACCATAACCTGCTTTCCGAACGGCATGTCTTTTCTTTTTACAATATGGAATAAAGGCTCTGATTTTCTAGTTTTCATCTTTGCCTCCTTCCACACTCATCATCATAAGTCCAACCTGATTTTTGTCCGCTCCCGGTCCGTCGATGATACCGCTTACCTTGCCTCCGCAAAGGACTAAGATCCGGTCGGACAACTCCAGCAGCACGTCCAGGTCTTCGCCGACATAGACCACCGCTGTTCCTTCTTCTTTCTGTTTATTGATCAGTTCATAGATCTGGTAGGAGGAATTGATATCCAGTCCTCTTACCGCGTAAGCCGTAAGCAAAACCTTCGGCTTGGATGCAATCTCACGTCCGACGAGAATCTTCTGTACGTTTCCGCCGGAAAGATTCTTAACGGGAGTGGTAATACTCGGTGTTACGACATTCAGATCCTTTACAACGGTTTCCGCAAGTTTCCTCGGGCTCTTTCTGTCCGTGAACGGATTCAAATCTCTTCGAAGCTTACGAAGTGCCTCCGCCTTGTTCCTTTCCACTGCCTCTTCCACAATGGGGCCGTTACGGAAGGAACGGATCATCATGTTTTCCGCTATATTCATGTTGGCCACGAGACCCATACCAAGACGGTCCTCGGGAACGAAGGATAAGGCAATTCCCTTTTCCGAAATCTTCTGGGCAGACATTTTCAGCAAATCCGTTTTGCTTCCGTCATCCTCGATATAACGAACTTCTCCGTCCACATGCTTCTGAAGTCCTGCAATCGCTTCCAGAAGTTCCTTCTGGCCGCAGCCTGAAACACCTGCGATTCCGAGGATTTCGCCGCTGTTAGCCGTAAACGAAATGTCGTCGATCTTGACAACCCCTTCGTCATCACGGATGGTCAGATGTTCCACTTCGATGCGGGGCTTGGGATCCACCGGTGTCTTTCTGGTGATATTTAAGGAAACCGAACGGCCTACCATCATATCGGTCATACGCTGCACATCACAGTCGCCCGTATCCATTTCTCCGACGTAGCGACCTTTTCGAAGAACAACTACCCTGTCCGATACTTCTTTTACTTCATGCATCTTATGGGTAATGATGATAACGGCCTTTCCGTCGTTTCTCATTCTCCACATAACGAGGAACAGACGCTCCGCTTCCTGCGGTGTCAATACGGCGGTCGGCTCATCCAGAATCAGAATGTTGGCACCACGATACAAAACCTTTACAATTTCGACCGTCTGCTTTTCCGATACCGTCATTTCATAGACCTTTTTCTTCAGGTCAATGATAAAACCGAATTTATCACAGATTGTGCGGATCTTTTCCTCCGCCTCACAAATGTTCAGTTTTCCGGGCAGACCCAGAATGATGTTTTCGGTCGCGGTGAGCACGTCCACCAGTTTGAAATGCTGGTGTACCATACCGATTCCGAGTGCAAGCGCATCCTTCGGGGAAGCGATTTTTACTTCCTGTCCATCCAGAAAAATATGACCTTCGTCCGGATAATAGATTCCGGAAATCATATTCATCAGCGTTGTCTTTCCGCTTCCGTTCTCACCGAGAAGCGCCAGGATTTCCCCCTTACGCACGCCCATGGACACGTTGTCATTTGCCACGATCGTGCCGAAACGCTTGGTAATGTTTTTCAGTTCGATTGCATATTCGCTCATATGAAAATCTCCAAAAGACTTTTCCGTCGTTGAAAAGAAAAGAAAGGCGGTAAACGAAAAACCGCCTTTCTATTTTATCATATTCTCTTTTGTTCTATCAAGGATATTAGTACTTCTGATCGAGAAGCGTAATACCGTCGATGTTCAAATCGAAGTACGGTGCGGATCTGAATCCTTCGCCAGACTCATTAAAGTAACCGTCAACGATTACCTCATGATCTCCTTCATAGTTCGGATCGGTATCCACGTCAGCCATGTAGCTTTCCAGTTTCTGACCTTCTACAGTGAACTTGCTGGTGTCAAATACGTGAAGAGTACCTGCTTCCAGTTCGGCCTTTACTTCATCAATTCTTGCCTGAGTTCCTTCTGCTGCAGCAGAACCGAGCTCGGTAAGTTTTACGGAACCGGTTGCCAGTGTGCCGACATAATCGGTAGGAATCTCTTTTCCTTCCATGGCGTTCTTGATTGCCATCTTGAAGTAAGGTGTCCAGTCAATTCTGGAAGAAACAATAAAGGTATTCGGGCATGCATCTGCAGTACTTCCGTTATAAGAAACGTCCGGAACACCTGCGTTCTCGCATGCGGTAGGAGCACCCATGGAATCGGCATGCTGGGAAATCAAAACGCATCCGCCGTTGATCAACTTGGTAGCCGCTTCCTTCTCAGCTGTCTCGTCATACCAGGATCCGGTAAAGGTAACCTCCATGGTAGCGCTCGGGCATTCGGAACGAACGCCTAAGAAGAAGGAAGTATATCCGGAAATAACTTCTGCGTAGGTATAAGCTCCGATGTATCCAACCTTTGCCTGATCTTCGGTAATCTTACCTTCCGCAATCATTTCGTTTAACTTCATTCCTGCTGCTACACCTGCAAGATAACGTCCTTCATAGATGGAAGCAAATGCGTTATGGAAGTTTGCAACACCCTCGGTATGTGCCTTGGTTCCGGTAGCATGACAGAACTGAACATCCGGGTTCTCTTTTGCTGCCTCAATCATATAATCCTCATGACCGAAGCTGTCTGCGAAAATGAATCCGCAACCCTGATCGGCAAGATCGTTTGCGGCATCCTGACATTCCTGACCTTCCGGAATGTTGGTCTTCATAATGCATTCCACACCGAGTTCTTCACAAGCCTGCTTTGCGGCATTGATGAAGTTTAAGTCGTAAGTGGAGTTCTCATCGTGAAGAAAAATAAAACCTGCTTTGAAATTGGTCTCACTTGTCTTCTTGCCGCCACCGTTACATGCGCAAAGGCTGAGTACCATGGTGCAAGCAAGGAGTATACTTAAAAACTTTTTCATCTCATCCTCCTATAAACTTCTCTTTTCACTGAAAGAATTGTTGTTTTTTCATTTGAAGTATAGTCCCATTTGAAAGGTCATGTCAATTGAGAACCGCCTTGAAAAATAACCAAAAATACCCTCAAAGACACGCAAAAAAGATTGAAAATAGACAATTGGAATGCTATGATTTTTGTAATCGCGAGGGCCGATATTAAGACAAATGCCCCTCAAAGGAGAAAATATGAAACTACTCGAAGACAGAATCCGCAAGGACGGAAATGTAAAAGAAGGAAACATTTTAAAGGTGGATGCCTTCTTAAATCACCAGATGGATGTGGAACTCTTCCACGAAATGGGAGAGGAATGGAAGCGACTTTTTGCAGACAAAAAGATTAACAAAATCCTGACCATCGAGGCTTCCGGTATCGGAATTGCCTGTGTTGCGGCCGAGTTTTTTCATGTGCCTGTCGTTTTTGCAAAGAAAACACAGGGTGTCAACTTGGACGGTGAACTGTTAACCGCAAAGGTTGAGTCCTTCACCAAGAAGAAAGTCTATGACATTGTCGTTTCGAAGAAGTTTTTGGGCCCCGAGGATCATGTCTTGATCATCGATGACTTTCTCGCCAACGGCTGTGCCGTAAACGGATTGATGGAACTGCTTAGTCAGGCGGGCGCAACGCTCGAAGGAGTCGGCATTGCAATCGAGAAAGGCTTTCAGGCCGGCGGAGATGCCCTCCGCGCCAAAGGAATCAAACTCGAATCTCTTGCCATCGTCCAGTCCATGGACGCCGCTACAGGCGAAATCATTTTCCGATAATTCTTATCATTCAGGAATAAAAAAGCTGCCGGTAAAACCGACAGCTTTTTGTTTATTCTTTCTTCATTATTCTGCAGCTTCAGCAGGCTGATCAGATGTACAATGAGGGCACTTGGTAGCCTCGATGTTGATTTCGGATTTGCAGAAAGGACAGATTTTCGTGGTAGGAGCTTCTTCCTTCACTTCTTCTTTCTTCTTTAACTTCTTTGCGGAATCGAAGAGTTTGTTCATTCCCTTGATTAAGAGGAAGAGAACAAGTGCCAGAATGAGGAAGTTGATTATCTGCGTTACAAAATCGCCCCAGTTAATCGACATTGCAAGTCTTTCTTCCGCGTCTTCGATTGCTTCGTAGTTTACCCAGGGAAGTTTGATCACGCCACCGATTTCGGTTCCGCCGAAGGATTTTATAAGCGGATTGATGAAGTCAGCGGTGAGTGCTGCTACGATTCCTCCGAATGCGCCACCGATGATAACACCGATAGCCATGTCCATTACGTTACCTTTTAACGCAAATTCCTTGAATTCCTGAAAAAATTTTTTCATCTTGAAAAACCCTCCTTTTTGTTTTTTCGTCCCAGCGAAATACTTTTCTTTATTTAATCGTTTGATAAACCCAAACGTTTAAATCTTGCCTTCCTGGTACATAGCGATCATGTACTCTACGATTTCCGGATCAAACTGTGTACCGGAGTTGTTTCGAAGTTCTGCCAAAATCTTGTTCTTCGGCAGACGGTTTCGATAGCAACGATCGGAGTTCATTGCATCGAATGCATCCGCCACGTTGATGATTCTTGCATAGAGCGGAATCTCTTTTCCGATCAGGCCCTGCGGATATCCTTTTCCGTCATAACGCTCGTGGTGATACAATGCACCGTCGCGGATACCTGGCAGGGAAGCAAAGTTTTCGAGCATCTGTCCGCCTTTGACGGTATGCTGCTTGATGACTTCTCTTTCTTCCTCGGTTAACGGTCCCCTCTTATTGAGGACTTCGTCCGGGATGGCTATTTTTCCGCAGTCATGCATCAGACCCATATAGCCGATCATCTTAATCTCTTCTTCGTTCATTCCCATTCGTTTTCCGATCTTCTGGGAGTAGAACGAAACTCTGGTCGAATGACCTTTGGTATATTCATCTTTCGCATCAATGAAGTTTGCAAAAACCTGCATCGTCTCTTCAATGATGTGCTCGTCGTGTTCTTTCTGACGTCTTAACTTTCTGGTACGGGCATTGTTCATAAGCCATGCCGTCAGCCATACAACCCATATGCCGAGGCCAATGGAGGAAATCCAGAATTCCTTATAATCCGGAAGGATGGTTTCGTAGAAACCGCGGAATTCAAAATCCGTAAAATCCAGTACCGCATCGGAATACAATACAAATCCGAAGGTCTTGCTCTCGCCCTTGGGAATCTTGTTTAAGTAGTCCGCCGGCATGAAACCGATACTCGTTCCGTTGTTGGTATATTCTCCGTTCCAGGAGGAATCGATGATTCCTTCGGCCGTCGTTCCGGTTCTTCCGTTCGGCATATAGATGGTCATGGACCAGTCTACGATTGCCTTACCGCTGTTGTTATAGATTACACCGTCGTATTCGGCTCCGGTTAAAACCTTTCCCGTAAGTTCGGCGGATGTCCAGTACTTGGTCTCTTCGAGTGTGACAAACTCGCTCTTGCGGAGATTGTTCGGTTCCTCGGGGTCGCCCGTGCGGTCCTGAAGACTGATGGTCGTGACAAACTCCTGCGTATTGTCCATCTTGCACCGAATTATGGTAAAAACAAACAAAAACAGCAATATGGCAAGGCTGATCGCAAATACCGCTATGGCTCTTTTTTCGGTTTTATCCATCTTCATGGCAAAAACCCCTTCTCTCCTGTCACATCTACTAAATTGTAGCATAAAGGCTCTGTTTCTTCAATGAAATCAGTCTTCCTTTTTCGCATTAATCAAAAGAATTACATCGCCGGATTTGATCTCGGTATCTCCGGTCGGAACAATGTTCTGGTTCTTCCTGCGGATTCTTACAAGAAGCTCTCTTCTGGTAATATTTAAGTCCTTCACCTTCTTGCCGACCCACGGATTTTCGTGCTTGATAATCACCTCGGACAGTACGATGTCGTCATCCTCCGGCTCATAGAAGTGGGCACCGAGAATCATGCGGTCTCCGCTTTCAATGACATCGATTCCCCTCGGAATCAGCATAACGCCGTCGCGTTCGATCGCAACCACAATGACCTCGGGCGGAAGAACGATATCTTTAATGGCCTTTCCGGCCCAGGGATGTTTGCTGTTCATATCGCAAACCACGAAATGAATGTCATGCTTTTCTTCGGAATTTGCAAGGGTTTTGATTTTTGTATACTGCTCCACAAATCCTGCGGAAATAATACCGGTGGGAATGGCAACCATGCCGACGCCTAAGAAGGAAATGATAATTGCCATGATTTTTCCGAGTGTCGTGATCGGATAAATGTCACCGTAACCTACGGTTAACAGAGTCGATACGCTCCACCAGATTCCGGAAAACGCATTCTCGAATGCTTCCGGCTGTGCATCGTGCTCCGCCCCATACATGCAAAGGGAAGATGCCAGAGTTAGAATCAGGATCATCGTAACACAGGAAATGATCTGGTTCTTTTTTTCTTTTAAGACATTGATGATTACATTGAACGCATCATACTGCGAGTTGATCTTGAAGAGTCTGAAAATTCGGACCACGCGGAAGATTCGAAAAGCCACCGCACCGCCCGGAATAAAGAACGGCAGGAAGGACGGCAGAATCGTAAGCAGGTCAACCAGTCCGTAGAATGAGAAAATAAAAAGAATACGTGCCAGGAAGGGATTTTTCTTCGGATAGAGATAATCCGCCGTAAGAATACGAAGAATATACTCCACCGTAAAAATACCCACCGTAACGTATTCCAGTATCGTCAGCGTGGAAGAAAACTTTTGGGCACTCTGAAAAGTCGAGTAAAAGGTCACAAAAAGATTGACGAAAATCGTCAGCGTGATAAACAGATCAAAAACCGCACTGGGGATATCCGATTTGTTTCCGATCTGGATAATGTCAAATATTCTCTTGCGTACTTTCCCCTTTACTGCCATGTAATCCCCTCAAATTACCGCATTAATGTTTCTTCCAAAGTCCCGGTGCCAGAAGCAGAAGAATCGGATACAGTTCCAGTCTTCCTGCCAGCATGTCAAAAATGATGACAATCTTGGAAAACCAGGAAAAGTTGGCAAATCCTCCGCAGGGACCAACCTCTCCGAGGCCGGGCCCGATGTTATTTATGGTTGCAAGTACTGCCGTAAAGTTCGTCTCCATGTCAAACTTGTCCAGAGAAAGTAAGAATACGGAGATGGCATAAACGAGCATGAACACAACCATGTATACCGATACGGAACGGACCATTTCCTTGTCGATGGTTTTTCCGTCCATTTCAAACGATTTTACGGAACGGGGATGAATAAATCCCTCCAGTTCGTTTTTGATGCTCTTCCACCAGATGACAAAACGGGAAATCTTCAGACCGCCGCCGGTACTTCCGGCACAGGCTCCGGTCAGCATCAGTACAATCAAGATGGTCTTGGAAAACGTAGGCCACAAATTAAAGTCCACCGTTGCAAATCCGGTCGTGGTGATGATGGAAGATACCTGAAATGCCGCGGTGCGGAAGGTTTCTCCGATGCTGTCGTGGAACTTTAAGATGTTGTAGCCGATAAATACGGTACTGAGTAAAATCAGGGCAATGTACCAGCGCACTTCCTCGATGGAGAACGCTGCCTTGAATTTTTTCTTCAGAATGAAATAGTAAAAGTTAAAGTTAATACCAAACAATGCCATGAATACGGTAATCACCCACTGGGATGCTGCCGAGTAGGACGCACAGCTGTCTCCTCGGATTCCGAATCCACCGGTGCCGGCCGTACCGAACGAAATACAGATTGCATCGAATACCGGCATTTTGGTAATCACCAGAATGATCATCTCTGTGATGGTCATTGCAAAATAAATCAGGTAGAGTATTTTGGCGCTTTCCTTTACCTTCGGAACCAGTTTTCCGACGCTGGGTCCGGGGCTTTCCGCGCGCATCAAATTCATATTGTATCCGCCTACCATGGGCAGAACGGCAAGCAGGAAAATGAATACGCCCATACCGCCGATCCAGTGGGTAAAGCTTCTCCAGATCAATGCCGTATGGCTCAATGCTTCAATGTCCGTTAAGATACTCGCACCGGTTGTTGTAAAGCCGGACACGGTTTCAAAAACAGCATCCACATAGTTGGGAATCTCTCCCGCAAGGGTGAACGGCAGAGCACCGATTAAGGACATTATGATCCAGGACAGTCCGACAACCGCAAAACCTTCCTTCGTAAAAAACTGCGGATTTTTCGGTTTTCTGCGGATTAACAGGGCACCGATTGCCGCTTCAATGACCGCAACCACCAAAAACCAGATTCCCTGTCTTTCCTGGTAAATCAGTGAGGTAACACAAGGCAGCATCAGGAATGCTCCCTCTAATGTTATTACCCAGCCCAAAATGTAAAAAATAAATGAAAAGTTCATCTCTTCACATTCCCTGCCTTAGTTTGCAAGAATATCTTTAATATCTCCGAGTCCCGTATGGGTGGTAACCACGATAACCGTGTCGCCGACCTGAATGGTAGACTGACCGTTGGGGATAATGATGGCTCCGCCACGGTTGATGCAACCAATCAGAACGTTTCTCTTTAACTTCAGCTCCATAAGGGGCACTCCGGTGATTTCCGATGCTTCGCGGATGAAAAACTCCAGTGCTTCCACCTTTCCGTCCATCAGCTTATAAAGCGTCTCAACATTGGATCCGATGGAATTCTGCATAACTCGTACATGTTGTATGATGTAATCCGTCGTAATGTTCTTCGGTGCGATGATGCTTCCTGCCTGGAAGGTGGAAATCATATCGTCGAAGGAGATACGATTGATCTTGGTAATAATCTTTTTTGCCTTGGATACGGACTTCGCATACATGGAAAGGAAGAGGTTTGCCTCGTCGATTCCTGTCAGTGCCACGAAAGAATCACAGCTCTCAATGCCTTCCTCCATCAGCACATCCTTGTTGGTTGCATCGCCGTTAATGATGCAGGCCTTCGGAAGCAGTTCGGAAAGTTCCTCGCAGCGGGCTCTGTCGGAATCGATGATCTTGACAACGGTGCCCATGTTGCGAAGCTGTGTGGCAAGATAGTATGCAATCATACCGCCGCCGACGATCATGGTATTCTTTACCTGATGCGTATCGACGCCGATTTTTTCAAAAAATTCCTTTGCATTTCTCGGTGTGGCCACAAAACTTACGCGGTCGTTTTCACGAAGAATGAAGGGACCGTTCGGGATAAAGGCATCCTCGCCTCTTTCCACGAAACAGATTAAGACATCACATTTGTATTTCTTCGACACATCGATCAGTGTCATGTTCTTTAACGGAGAATCCTCACCGATGAAGAAATTGAGAATCTCGACACGTCCGTGTGCGAACGTATCGATCTTGTCCGCGGAAGGGAAGCGTAAGATACGCGCGATTTCCGTTGCGGATGCATACTCGGGATTGATAACCATCGAAAGACCGAGTTCTTCTTTGATATAGTCGATTTCCTTGCTGTAAACAGGGTTTCTGACTCTGGCGATTGTGGACGTATTACCGGCTTTCTTTGCAATCAGACAGCAAAGGAGGTTTAACTCATCCGAACCCGTAACCGCAATCAAAAGGTCTGACTGCTCTACGCCTGCTTCCTTCTGCACACTGTAGCTGGCTCCGTTTCCCACAACTCCCATACAGTCATAGGTATTGGTTGCTTCCGAAATTGCTTCGGAACGCGCATCGATGACCGTAATATCATGTTTTTCTCTGGAAAGCTGCTTGATCAGAGTCTGTCCGACTTTTCCGCATCCTACAATGATAATTTTCATATCTTCTCCCTGCGCCGGTATTCATTACCGGTATCTGCACTAATGCCTCTTACGGCTGATTACTTTACAACGATGTTGATGATTCTTCCCTTAACGTAAATCTCTTTGACAATCGTCTTGCCTTCGATGGAACGTTTAACGGCCTCGGAAGCCTTTGCCTTGGCGATGGCGGAATCGTTATCCTCGTCCACACCTACGAGCACGGTATCTTTAACCTTACCGTTAACCTGAACGCCGATTTCAATTTCATCGTCTTTAACCAGGTTCTCATCATACTTGGGCCATGCTTCGAATGCGATGGTGCCTTCGTGTCCAAGAATGCTCCACATCTCTTCACCTACGTGAGGAGTGATGCAGGATAACATCTTGATGATGCCTTCGGCATATTCCTTCGGACAGCTGCCCTCTTTGTATGCTGCGTTCATAAAGATCATCATCTGGGAGATGGCGGTGTTGAATCCTAAGGACTCAAAGTCATCGGTCACCTTCTTGACGGTCTTATGATAGAGTTTTTCAAGGTTCGCTTTCTTGTCGTCATTTAAGTTGTCAGGGTTGGTAAAGAAGGTCCATACACGTCCGATGAATCTTCTTGCGCCCTCAACACCCTGCTTGCTCCAGGGCTTGGAAACCTCAAGGGGTCCCATGAACATTTCATAGAGTCTTAAGGTATCTGCGCCGTAATCTCTTACAATATCGCTCGGGTTAACCACAAATTCGGGGAAACGCTTACCCATCTTAATACCATTTTCTCCAAGGATCATACCCTGGTGAACCAGTTTCTTAAACGGCTCTTTAACGGGGGATAAGCCCTTGTTGTAAAGGTATCTGTTCCAGATTCTGGAATACATTAAGTGGCCAACTGCATGCTCGGGACCGCCGATGTAAAGGTCAACCGGCATCCAGTGCTTCAATAATTCCTGATTGGCAAATTCGTTCTCGTTGTCGGGATCGATGTAACGGAAATAGTACCAGGAAGATCCTGCGGAGCCGGGCATCGTGGAGGTTTCTCTTTTGCCCTTGATTCCGTTATGATCGTACTGCTTCCACTCTACCGCATTCTCCAAAGGTGCCTTGCCACCCTCGCCCTTGTAATTCTCAAGTTCGGGAAGAATCAGGGGCAGTTCTTCGTCATCGAGTACATGGATGGAACCGTCTTCCAGATGAACCACGGGAACCGGCTCGCCCCAGTAACGCTGACGGGCAAAAATCCATTCACGGAAATGATAGTTTACGCAACGTTTTGCAACACCCATTTTTTCCAGTTTCACGGTAATGGCTTCTTTTGCTTCTTCCACGGTCATTCCGGTGAACTCTTCGGAATTGACAAGCTTAAAGCCCTTGCCGAGATAGTCGTATTTTTCAAGCGCATGTTCGGAAACATCCTGATGGCCCGCTTCGTCGGAACCGTCGATAACCTGAATCATGTCGATATTGTGCGCAATCGCATACTCGAAGTCACGCTGGTCGTGGGAGGGAACTGCCATTACCGCACCGGTTCCGTAGCTTGCAAGTACGAAGTCGCCGATGAACAGTTTTGCTTCTTTGCCGTTTACGGGGTTAATGCAGGTTACACCCTTTAACTCGCAACCGGACTTGGTTTTATTCAATTCGGTTCTGTCCATATCGTTCTTCTTTAAGGTTTCGTCGATATAGGCCTGAACCTCTTCTTTATTCTCGATTCTCGGCATCAACTGCTTTACGATCTCTCCGTCGGGAGCAAGTACCATGAAGGTGATACCGTAGATGGTCTCGATACAGGTTGTGAAAATGGAGAACTCTCCGCCGCCTACGATTTCAAATTTCACTTCCACACCTTCGGATTTGCCGATCCAGTGACGCTGCATATCCTTCGTGGACTTCGGCCAGTCGATTTCGTCAAGGCCTTCCAGAAGTTCTTCCGCAAAAGCAGGCTGATCGATAACCCACTGCTTCATGTTCTTACGTACAACAGGGTAACCGCCACGCTCGCTCTTTCCGTCGATCACCTCGTCGTTGGAAAGTACGGTGCCAAGTTCTTCGCACCAGTTTACGGGCATGTCGATGTATTTTGCATAGCCGTCCAAGTAAAGCTGTTTAAAGATCCACTGGGTCCATTTGTAAAACTTCGGATCGCTCGTTGCGACCATCTTGGACCAGTCATAGTCAAAACCGAGTTCCCTAAGCTGCTTAGAGAAGGTCTCGATATTTTTCTCCGTAAATCCGTTGGGATGGTTGCCGGTCGTTACCGCATACTGCTCTGCGGGAAGTCCGAAGGAGTCATATCCCATCGGATGGAGTACGTTATATCCCTGCATTCTTTTCATTCTGGATACGATATCCGTTGCGGTGTATCCTTCCGGGTGTCCGGCATGAAGGCCTACGCCCGACGGATACGGAAACATATCCAATGCATAAAATTTCGGCTTCGAGAAGTCCCAAACATCCGTCTTGAATGTCTGATGCTCTTCCCAATATTTCTGCCACTTTCTTTCAATCTCGGCAGGGTTGTAAATTCGTTCCATTTTTTTATTTCTCCTTAAACTTTTAATTCTACTCTTTGGAAATTCACTACATCGATCAGCCCCTGGGTGGACATCTTCAAATTCGGAATGACCGGAAGGCTAACAAATGCCATATTCATGAACGGCTCCACGTTCCTCGGCGTTCCGAGCTCGTATACCGCATTGCGAACACGGGCGTTAAAATTGGCCGTATCTTTCGCGGAATAGTCGGACATCAGTCCGGCGATGGGAAGCGGCATTCTCGCAATATCCTCGCCGTTCTTTACCACAACGTTTCCGCCTTGCATTTCAATGATCCTGTTTGCCGCAACCATCATGTCATAGTCATTCGTTCCGATGACGATGATGTTGTGGGAATCGTGGGAGACGCTCGATGCGATGGCTCCCTCCTTCATTCCGACACCCTTGATAAATCCGATTCCTTTATGGCCGGTTCCTTTGTGTCGCTCAATCACGGCAAGTTTTAAAATATCGCGCTCCAGATCGATGCCGTCGTGGGAATCAAAATCGATTTCCAGATGAACCTCATTCGTAATCAGTTCTCCGGGTACCAGTTCAATTACTCGGCATACGCTTTTTCTTTCCCGGATTTTGAAATCCTCTTCCGTAAGATAATCCACGTGGAAAGATTCGGTGGCTTTTTTTCTCAATTCATCCGGAATGACCGGAGAATCAAAAGCCGTAAGCGTTTCGTTTTTGACCACTTCCTTACCGTGCGTATATACGTCGGTTACATGAAAATGGTTCAAATCGTTGACGACGGTCAGGTTTGCAATATAGCCTGGTGCGACAGCCCCGTATCCTTTCAGTCCGAAATATTCGGCCGCCTGTAAGGATGCCATTCGGATTGCAATAATCGGATCCTGTCCGTATTCCGATGCCAGTCGAATGATATTGTCAATATGGCCCTGGTTTAACAGATCCGCCGGATGACGGTCATCGGTAACCAGAAGGCATCTGTGATTGTATTTTTGATCAAAAAGCGGCAACAGGCTCTTTAAGTTTCTCGCCGCCGTTCCTTCGCGAATCATGATGTACTGCCCTTTGCCGAGCTTCTCGACAGCCTCTTCGGCAGTGGAGCATTCGTGGTCCGAATTCACTCCGGCAGATACATATGCATCCAGGTCTCTTCCGCTTAACATCGGCGCATGGCCGTCCACTACCTTGCCGTTCTTCCCGGCATCGGCGATTTTGGCAAGCACATCGGGGTCTTTCATAAGGACGCCCGGATAGTTCATCATTTCAGCCAGACCGACCACGCGGGGATTTTCGTAAAGTGCTTTTAAATCTTCTGCGTGGAGCTCGGCACCTGCCTCGTCAAACGGCGTTGCAGGTACGCAGGAGGATGCGGTAAAAAACACATCCATCGGGATGTTCTCACTCGCTGCAAGCATATACCGGATTCCGTCCAGGCCACAGACATTCGCAATTTCATGCGGGTCCGCAACAATGGAAGTCGTTCCGTGAGGAAGACAGACCTTCGCAAGTTCTTCGGGAATCAGCATCGTGCTTTCAATATGGATATGCCCGTCAATCAGGCCGGGACAGATGAATTTTCCTTTTAAATCCCGCACGAAATCCGCATCGGAATCATCATAATCTCCGACACCGATGATGCGCTCGTCCTCGATCAGGACGTTCTGATTGTTCAGTTCATCCGTGAATACATTTACGACCCATGCATTCTTTAAAAGTGTCTTCAAAGCATACTATCCCCTACCCATAAAAATACGAAATATATTATAACACAATCCCCACGAATTGGAAACAATTCGTGGGGATCTTTCAAAGTCTATAAATAGCAAGGGGGCGAGATTACAAAGTAATCTCTCCCTTCCACGATTATTAATTAAATCGTGGACTTCTTTTTTTGAATAAAACCTATGAGCCTGTATATCAGGTAACAGATATGCATGAACACGATCACCATAATGCTGAGGGCGAAGATGTATGGAATTCCGCCTTTTTTGCCGGACAAATCCCACAAAAGCTTCAGCAACGGATTATCCCAGTGTTCCATCAAAAACATATAGTTTAAGTCGAAAGCCTTATCTATGAAATAGATGGGGAACATTTCGATATAGCATGCGAGCATCGCCTGCCAGATACCCACGTAACGCGGGCGAATCTCCCCTGCGGCATATTCGGCAATAATATATGCTACAATTCCGCCGTGCAACAGGAACTGGTGAATTACGTAGAAATTGTAAGGCGGATAAATCACGGATGTCGGCATAACCAGGGAACTGAAAGCCGCCGGCAGAAATTCAAAGATCAGAATCTGACCGCCCATACGACTCTTTCCTTTTAACCATAAAGCGTCAAAAAGAATCATAAACTCCGCCAGGCTGCACATATGCAGGGGCAGATAATATTTTACGGGCGCGTCCGTCAGGGCCATGACCCCAATCTGCATAAACTCGAACAGTATTAAGAAAACCGCCATTCCTTTCCGTAGATTGTTTCTTCGTACTTCGCTGCCCTTACAATAAGAAAATGCATATAACACAATCCCCGCTGCCATAATAAAAAGCCATATGAAATGAGGCAGGGAAAAATAGGAAAACCCCTCTATGCCGCTCTCGGCAAGAGTATCCGAATAAGCCCAGAATATCTCGAAGAAACTCATTTGTTAATCTCTCCTGTCCAAGATTTATGCAATGGGTTCGTAAATGCTTTAGTAACTCGCTATCGTATCTTCCGAATCATCCGTGGAAGCATCGAGGTCTCGGATTTCCGCGATATAACTGTAGGAATCGTTTACCTTAACCTCCACTTTGTCACCGACCTTATGCTTCAGCAGTGCCTTGCCGAGCGGAGACTCGATACTGATGAAACCTTTTAAACTGTTGGCTCTGATCGGTGTAACAATCTTGTATGTCTCTTCCGCATCGTCTTCTTCGATATAAATCGTCACCCAATTATTGATTCCGACCTCGTCTTCCTTGGAATCATCTTCGATCACTTCCGCAGTTCCGAGCATTCTCTCGAGATACCGGATGCGGCTGTTATTCTTATTGTTTGCACGCTTTGCGGCATAGTACTCAAAATTTTCACTTAAGTCTCCCTGCGCTCTCGCCTCTTTTAGATCCTCCAGAAGTTTCGGACGCAGTTCCACCTTGCGATAATTGATTTCTTCTTCAATTTTCTGAATGTCGGAAGCCGTCAGTTGTTCATTCATATATCATACCTCCCATACCGGGAACGATTAGATTAGCTTTTCGCGGTTGCAATCCCAATCACCAGTTGCTGAACTCCAAATACAATCAGTGCGATTCCGAGTCCGATGGCAAGAACCGTTGTAATGGAATCCGCAAACCGGAACGGTACCAGAATGGCAACAGCGCCGATCGCGATGTTTAAGATACCGAACAGGAACATCGGAAGCCAACCCTTCGCCTTTGCCTTGCTGATTGCAAGGGCATTTTTAATTTTAAAAATGCCGTCAAGGACAAGCAACGCACCGATTGTAATACAAATGGTTACAGTGATGATGCCGGAAAAAACAAGCAGAATAATCGCCGCCGCAAACGCTACAATGGCAACAATCAGCGCGGCCGTTTTTTTCCGGTCTTTGATAAATGCAATCAGGTTTATGACACCGAGCACAACTATAGCTGCTGCCACACTCCATTTTACAAATGTGTTTATCGCATCAATTACTTCTTTTTTGAAGATTAGCAGAACAATCCCAAAAATGATACAAACAATTCCGATAATCAGATTACGGGTTGAATTATTCGATTTTCCCATGCTTATCTCCTTAAAAACGGCACTATGTACCGTTTCCCTGTTTTTTATGTTTCCCGCTTTGCTTTCGGCAGACACTTTCATATTACTACAAACAAAAAAAAGAAACAACCGCCTGAATGCGCAAAAAAGGCACCGGGCTTGGATACGCCGGGTGCCTTTTTCGAGAAAAGGATGATTTATTGTATTCCGTCCAGGCGGTAGATAACTTTACCTTCTTTGGAGTCCCCGGAAATTTCACGAAGAATTGCAATCCGGTCGGAAACCTTGTCTAACTTGTCTTCTTTAATGCCGGTCAGTTTGGAAATCCCTTCCGTATCAAATGTCCGGATTCCGTCGGAAAGCATCTTCGTTCCGTCCTTCAAAGCGGAAATTCCCTCTAAGAGAGCCGGAATATTTGCATTCAGTTTTTCTGCTCCGTCCGCAAGCTTTGCCGCACCGTCATCGGCTGCAGCAACCCCTGCCGTATAAGCAATCAGCCCCGTATAGAATGTATTGTAGGAATTCAGCTGATCCTTCAGGGAGGCAAGGCTTTCTGCTCCCGCTCCCGCCTTCGCAACCGCCTGCTTTACTTCTTCGCTGTCTGCAAGCAGCTGTTCCACGACTCCTGCCTTTATGGCCGCTTTCTCCTCATCGGAAAGTTTGGCCGCCGCACCGGCAATAATCCCGTTCTTCTGTTCCTCCGTTAAGCCTGCCACTCCGGCCTGTATATATTCCGCCTGCTCTTCTTCCGATAATGTTCCCCAGATTTCTCCCATCTGTGTGGCAATCTGTGCCGTTACATAGGAAGCATAGATATCATCGGCCCGGGTCTTAAGATATGATGTATAAACCTCGTCGCCTTGTGCTTCAACCGCCTCTTCCACCTTTGCCTTTGCCTTTGCATACACATTGGATTGATCCATGGAAGCAATCAGCGTATCCAAGGTTGCCGCATAGTTTTCTTTTGTCAGCGTAACCCCTTCGATTCCGGCATCGGCCAAAGCCTTGTTTGCGCTTGCAAGCAGGGAATCAAATACCTTGGTGGCTCCGTCAATCAATGCAGCATTGTTTGCTTTCAGTTGATCCAATCCGTTCTTTAAATTCTCAGCGCCGTCAGAAAGCTGTTTTACACCAACCTGCAGGTCTCCCGCTTTTCCTTCCAGCGTTGTCATACCATCGTAGACATCCCCTGCTCCGCTTTCAAGTTTGTAGAGCGCTTCCTCGAGGCCTTCCATATCCTCATTCAAATCCGCTTCCAGCTGATCGATTTTTTCTTCTCCGTCCTCATCGGTAGCCGCAAAAAGTTCATTCGTGGCAATTGTCAGTATGCTCTCGAGTTCAAAATCCGTTGCATCCGCGGTAATCTCCACATATTCCGGAATGTTGATTAACTCTTCTTCCAGAGCAAGATTTTCGGTAAGTCCCGGGAATGCATAACCAACCACAAGACTTCTGGTGCCGTCATCCACAATCTTTGCATTCTTTACTTCCACATTGGAAAAATGCTCCTTCGGGAGAATGACCGTTGTCATCATGGTATACGGAATCTTGTAGGTCTCCTCAACTCCGTCTTTCTTTACGGGAACTTTTGTATTGTTGGTGTAATCAAAACGAATGGTTACCTTTCCGCTTTTTCCGGCCAGGGACGCCGGAGCAATTTCCTTTCCGTCCAGGTAATACGTTGCTTTCACATCCACGGGAGGATCTTCTTTCATCTCTTCCTGCTCGTAAATCTCTTCGCCGTTTTTTTCCACTTTGGCACTTTTAATGAGTTTGCTCACCTTGCCGCTTGCATCCGATATGACATACAGGGTGTCTCCGTCCTCCGTCTGTGCGACTTCCCCGGATGCTCCAAGGTAATTGTTTTCGCTTTCAATGATCTCACTGTCCGTCTCGACAACGATTTCCTCCGTATTTGCTGTATTCTTTTGTGTATTGCAGCCCGGCATGGTAAAAATCATTGCTGCCGACATTCCCAAACATAATACTTTCACAAGTTTATTCTTCATAATATTATGCCTCTCTTTCTCTTATTCTGCGGGACAAGCCCTTTCCATTTCTCATTCCGATTGTTGTTGCGCAAATTACTTTATCACAGAGCATAAGCAACGCCGGCAGAATCGTAATGACCAGACACATACTGATTACCGCGCCTCTTGCAAGTAACATGCACATGGATTTGATAATATCCATATCGGAGTAAATTGCCACTCCAAAGGTTGCCGCAAACAGTCCCATTCCGGAAACAACGATGGACGGAATGGACGTCGCCAGCGCCGTATGAACGGCTTCCTTTTTATTTCTGCCTTCGCTTCGTTCGCTCTTATATCGCGTGGTCATCAGGATTGCGTAATCCACAGTAGCTCCGAGCTGAATCGTACTGATGCAGATCGGTGCGATGAACGGAAGCTGCTGGCCAAGATAGTGCGGCAGTCCGAGGTTGATAAAAATGGCAAGTTCGATGACCGAGATTAAAATAAACGGCAGCGAAATGCTCTTCTCCACCAAGGCAATGATGACAAAAATCGCCAGTATGGATACCATATTTACCACCTTAAAATCTCTGTCGGTGGTTTCGATCATGTCTTTCATGCAGGGCGCTTCACCGATAATCATTCCGGTCGGATCATACTTTTTCATGATGGCATTTAATTCATCAATCTGTGTATTGACCTCATCACTTGCCGCTTTGTATTCGGAGTTGATCAAAAGCAGCTTGTAGCGGTCACTTTCAAGAATATCCTTAACGGAATCCGGGAGAATCTCTTCCGGTACCGCTTCGCCGAGAACCGACTCCAGTCCCAGAACATATTTCACGCCGTCCACGTTTTCCATTTCCTTACACATGGCGCGCACATCTGCGGACGGGGTGTTTTTATCCAGCAGAAGCATATGCGTGGATGCAATGTCGAATTCCTCTCTTAATTTGGAATTGGCAATGACATAGTCCATATCCTTCGGCAGGCACTCGCCCATATCGTAGTAAACTTCTTTATTCGTTTTGCGATATCCGTAGAAGAATACCGGAATCAGGATTGCAAAAACAGCAAGAAATACAGGAAAAATCTTTAAAATACCCTTCGCCGGTTTATCCATGTTCGGAATCAGTGCCTTGTGCATGGTCTTCGATAACGGCTTATCCAATACCAGAATGACACTCGGTAAGAAGGTAACGCATCCGACGACGCCGAGAAACACGCCTTTGGCCATAACGATGCCAAGATCCCGGCCCATCGTAAAGGTCATAAAGCAAAGAGCAATGAAACCGGCAATCGTGGTCACCGAGCTTCCGATAACACTTGTTAGCGTTTCGTGTATCGCCTTCTCCATCGCGGTAAGACGGTTATTCTCCGTTCTTTTCTGTTCGTTGTAGCTGTGCCAGAGAAAGATTGAATAATCCATGGTTACGGCCAGTTGCAGTACGGCGGACAGTGCTTTGGTGATGTAGGAAATCTCCCCGAGGAAGTAGTTGCTTCCGAGATTTAATAAAATCATCACGCCGATGGAACCTAAGAACACAAACGGAATGATCCAGTTATCGAGAAAGACAAACATGGCCACGCAGGCCAGAGCTACGGCGATGCCGACATAAATCGGTTCCTCTTTTTCGCAAAGATCTTTTAAGTCCGTAACCAGAGCGCTCATACCCGAAACGTAACACTGTTTTCCGCAGATGCTTCTAATCTCACGTATTGTCTGCATTGCTTCATCCGAAGATGTGGATGTATCAAGGAAAACCGCCATCATTGTGGCATCTCCGGAGTTGAATGCATCGTAATACTTACTCGGAAGAAATTCCTTCGGAATCTTCAGATCCGGAACCAAAGTATCGTACCAAAGGACGGTATCGACGTGGTCAACCTTTTCGATTTTTTCCTTCAGAAAATGCACATCCTCGTCGCTCATGTTTTCCACGATGATAAAGGAAAACGCTCCCTTTCCGAAGTCTTCCATCAGCGCATCCTGTCCCTTTACGGTTTCCATGCTGTCCGGAAGGTAGTTGAGCATATCGTAATTAATTCGCGTCTTTGCCATTCCCAATACAGATGGAACCAGTAAAAGCAGTGTTACGATGAGGATCGGAATTCTTGCTTTCACAACCGCTTTTGAAAACTTCATGATAAAACCTCCTTTTCTCTATCGGTGCCGGGCACCGTTAAAACTTTATTAACTCATCCTTTCAGCCACATTGTAGCGTGAGTGCCGACAACGCAAAATGGACAAAAAAATACCCGTGTTCAGTTTTTAAACACGGGTAGATTTTTATCCAAAATTTAAACAAAAACTGTTTTTTGTCCAAAAACGGCGACTCTATTTTTCCGCTCTCTTTAATGTCCTTTCCACCATACCTTCACTTAAGGTCAGAAATTTGTGCACCATAGCCTCTGTATCCTGAGGCATTCCTTTTTCCATCCATTCCATAATAATTCCGAAGCAGACGCATTTGTAATAATCCGCCAGTATCTCCACACTCTCCGGATCGGCTTTTACATCGGGAAAAGCACTTTCTCCGTAAGCATGCACCACATAGTCACAGATTTTCCATAAATGCTGCTCAAAAATATCACGGTTCGCGGAATGATAAATATTACGGGCCATCTTCTGATTTTTCTTTGCAAAATCCACTGCCACCAAAATTGCATTTTCCAGCGAAGAAATCGTAGGGTATTCGGCAATCAGCCTATCGGCCTCTTCCATGATAATCTCTTCAATCAGAGCCGGAATATCCTGAAAATGATAATAAAAGGAATTTCGGTTGATCCCGCACGCATCCGCGATATCCTGAACCGTGATTTTGGAAAGGGCTTTTGTTTCCAAAAGCCCAATGAAAGTCTGTTTTATTGCATTTTTCGTAAAATTCGCCATTGCTTCACTTCATCCTTTCGGAATGGTGACAGACACCATGCATTGTTTTACGCAGTTGTATAGTTATCGAAATATCCCTGAATCAAGACGATCGGAGTACCCTTGTCGCCGGATCCGGAAGTTAAGTCGCAAAGGGAACCGATCAGGTCGGTTAACTGTCTCGGGGTGGTTCCCTGAGAAGCCATGTTGCCGACAAGGTTGGACTTCTTTGCCTTGATGCTTTCGGAGATTGCATTCTTCAGCGCTTCACCGGAAAGGGATGCAAAATCATTGTCCGCAAGATATTTTAACTTCAGCTCATTCGGAGTTCCGATCAGTCCGTCGGTAAATGCGGGAGAAACCACGGGATCTGCAAGTTCCCAGATTTTGCCCTGAGGATCCTTGAACGCACCGTCACCGTAAACCATAACTTCCACATGCTTGCCGGTACGGGAAAGAATCTGCTCCTGAATCTCCGTAACAAGGCTCTTGCACTCTTCTCTCGGGAAAAGTTTTACTTTATTCTCGGTGGATTTGTTGGATCCCAAAAGTCCGAATTTGGAGTTGAAACCGCTTCCGTTTACGGAAGAATTCATAATATCATCCAGACCGCAAACAACCTTTGCGCCGCCCTCAAGAAGGATTCTCTTGGTACGCTTTCTGGTATGAATGTCGCAGTTAATGATCTTGTCGGTGTAGTCTAAGATGGTTTTTGCCTGGTTTGCAAAAATAACTTCCACATCGGCACCCTCTTCCTTAATGATGTCGGAGTAGTACTCGATATAATCAACACCGGTGAACTCATGTACACCATATCCGAAGAGTTCTCTGTATTTTTCCAAAGAAAGAACGTCAGAATAAGGGTTTATGCCTGCATCATCAATCTGATCCCAGGTAAGAAGCGCATTTCCCACTTCATCGGAAGGATAGGAAAGCATCAAAACCACTTTCTTGCTGCCTCTGGCAATACCTTTTAAGTTGATTGCAAAACGGTTTCTGGAAAGGATCGGGAAAATAACACCGACGGTCTCTCCTCCGAGTTTATTCTTTACATCTTCCGCAATATCGTCTACGGATGCGTAATTACCCTGTGCTCTTGCCACGATGGACTCGGTCAGTGCAATTACGTCTCTGTCGCGAAGTTCAAATCCTTCATTCTCTGCAGCTCCCAATACGCTCTCTACAGCGATGTCCACAAGGTTGTCACCCTCTCTGATAATCGGGCAACGAATGCCTCTGGATACTGTTCCGACTCTTCTTTCCATAAAAATTCCTTCCTTTCGCTTATTATTCTATAGTCACAAGACCTTTTACATAATCAAGCACCGCAAAACGAATGGCTGCCTGATTCAAAAATCCTTCTCCGTATGTATCTACTAGATTCTGGTAGTACTGTTCGGTTACACCGTAGGACTGAAGCACGAGATTTTTGTGTTCTTCGGTCACGGTCAGATTTGCATCTTCGTAAACTGCCTGATAAATCAGGTTCGCATCCGCATTGTTCTCGGCCTGTGTACGAAGCGATGCATAATATTCCTTCTTATCAAGTCCCGTATATTCCTGCAGCGACTTGTAAGTTTCACTTCCCATGGTGGACTTATAATAGTTATTGTAGGCATTGTACTGGTCGATATCAATACCTTTTAAAAGTCCCATCAATCCCTTTACATAGGACTCCGGATAATCCAGAATACGGGAATTGTCCAGTAAGTAATTCTGCACGTAGGTCGTCAGATTTTCCTCAAACTTGGAGTCTTTGTAGTTCTGAATGTATTCCTTCGCTGTGCTTGCCTCGTTCGAGAAATGTTCTTTTACGAAATCATCATCAAAAACGGCATCTTCGTAAATACCGTTCAAGGTGATTGCAAAAACGGCATCCTTTCCGTTTAACTCTTCGTTGCCGTAGTCTTCGGGGAAGGTTACCTCGATATCAAAACTCTCACCGACGTGATGGCCGACAAGCTGGGATTCAAAGCCCTCGATATAGTTCGCCTGTCCGACCACTATGCTGGCTCCCATACCCATCGTGCTTCCACCGTCAAATTCCACACCGTCGATACTTCCGACATAGTCTAAGTTGATGGAATCGCCTTCTTTTACCACAAGGCTTTCGTCGGTATTTAACGTCTGTTCATCGGCCAGCAGGCTTTCGATATACTCGTCCACTTCCTCGTCGCTGATTTCCAGCTCCGATCTCTGCACGGTTATTTCCTGATATCCCGGCAGCATGACATAATCTTTTGCCTTTATGCCTTCGATGGTTCCGTCCGCATTCAGTCCGATGGAATAGTTTTTGTGGTCTTTGACCGAGAAGCTGACATTGTAAAAAATCAGCCATCCGATGGCACCGATTACAACCAGCCCCAACAAAACGCCAAAAAGGGTGGCGAGGCTTTTTTTCCATCTGGCCTTCTTCTCCGCCCTTTTCCTGCGCAGCTTTTTATCCTTGGTATTGCTCATTCTCCGTATCCTTTATCAACCCGATTATCCCTGTTTCTTCATGTCCTCGGCACGAATCTCCGCACGTTTGATCTTTCCGCCCAGAGTCTTCGGAAGCTCGTCTACGAATTCCACGATTCTCGGATATTTGTAAGGTGCCGTTGCATGCTTAACATGGTTCTGCAGTTCCTTGATCAGTTCCTCGCTCGGGGAATATCCCTTTGCAAGTACGATGGTAGCCTTTACCACCTGACCTCTGATCGGGTCCGGTGCAGCCGTAATTGCGCATTCCACAACTGCAGGATGCTCAATCAAGGCAGACTCTACTTCGAACGGTCCGATACGATAACCGGAGCACTTGATTACGTCGTCGTGACGACCTACAAACCAGAAATATCCGTCCGTATCTTCCCAGGCAACGTCCTTTAAGTTATAAGTTCCGGTACCGAGTGCCTCATTCGTCATCTCCGGATTCTTGTAATAGCCCACAAAAAGACCAACCGGAGGGTTTTCCTTCAGTCCGCAGATGCAGATTTCACCTTCTTCACCCTGCTCACACTCTTTTCCTTCCGGAGTCATTAAGTGGATATCATAGATCGGGGAAAGTTTTCCGAGGGTACCGGGCTTGGATTCGAACCAGGGAAAGTTTGCAATCAAAACCGTACCTTCGGTCTGTCCGAATCCGGACGCAATCTTGTGGCCGGTCAGCTCTTCCCAGCGGTTAAATACTTCGGGATTCAAAGGTTCTCCCGCAGTTGCCCAGTGCTCCACACTCGATAAATCGTAACTTGCCACATCCTCCTGTAACATGAAACGATACATGGTCGGAGGAGCGCAAAACGTGGTGAGTTTGTATTTTTGAATCATGGCGAGCAGATTGTTTGCATGGAACTTGTCCATATCATATGCAAAAACCGTAGCGCCGCAGATCCACTGTCCGTAAATCTTACCCCAGCCGAACTTTGCCCAGCCGGAATCGGAAACGCTCATGTGGAGCTTGTTTTCCTGAACCTGCTGCCAGTATTTGGCGGTCACGATATGACCTAAGGGGTGGTTGTAATTGTGGCATACCATCTTGGGCATACCGGTCGTACCGGATGTGAAATAAATCTGCATGATATCCGTATTCTTCGTTGCTTCATCGCCGGTCGGGCGGGTGAAAGTATCCGGATATTTTGCGAACTCTTCGTCAAAGTTCGTCCAACCCTCTTTCTTCACATTCGTTACAAAAATCTCCTGAATGCACGGAGCCTCAGGTCTTGCAAGTTCCATCTGCTCCATTACATAGGGATCGTCTACGCAGACAAATGCCTTGATTCCCGCAGCATTTGCACGATATGCGATATCTTTCTTGGTAAGCTGTAAGGTTCCCGGTACGATAATAACACCGAGCTTCATCAGGCCTACCGCAGTAATCCAATACTCCCAGCGACGTCTTAAAATCAGCATTACAACGTCGCCTTTTTTGAATCCTCTCCCGGCAAACATATTTGCCACCCGGTTGGACATTTTGGAGATATCGGTAAATGTTAAAGTCTTTTCATGGTCGTGATCATCGCACCAAACCAGTGCTCTTTTCTCCGGTTCGGCTTCGGCCCATGCATCTACGATGTCGTATCCGAAGTTAAATCCGTCCGGAATGTTCACGGTATAGTTTTTCTTAAAGTCCTCGTAAGAATCAAACTCGATTCTCGGTAAAAATTTCTCAAGCATTGTTCTGTTACTTCTTGCGCCTTTAACGCACTTTCCTTTCTGCCGAATTACTCCGCAATCATGGTAAGGAAGATTGCCGGCTCATTGCCGCCGCATCTCTGACCGTGCGGATATGTGGGGTTAAAATAAATACTGTCGCCTTCATGTAAAATCAATTCCTTGTCACCGTGGGTGACGACGACAGTTCCCTTCAGCACGAGGTTGAACTCTTCTCCTCTGTGGGAAACCAGATCCGCCGGCTTATCGGAGGGATCCAGTGTTACGATAAAGGGCTGCATGATCATGTTGGAATAGTGATATGCAAGATCCTGGAAGCGGTATCCCGGATAGCGGTCCGCAATCTGGCCTTCGCCCTTTCTTACAACCTGATAGGTGTTCAGTTTTGCACTCACACCGGTCAGGATCTCGGAAAAGTCGACCTTATACATTTTGGAAAGCTGGTAAATCACGTTGATGGGGATTCCCTGGCCATCGGATTCGTACTGCTTATACTCATCGACGGGCACGCCTAAACGTGTGGCCACTTCCTCCTCGGTATAACCACAGATTTCCCGAAGCTCTTTAATTCGCATCGCGATCTCTTTAATCTCGTCCATACCATACTCCTTTCCTGAATATATTTTTAAATTACAATCAATGTTTTTTAGAATGAGCGCACATGCTCCTTAAAAAATGCAATCAGGTTCCTTACAATAAGCGAACGTACTCCTTGCCATGAGCGAACGACCGTGACATTTTCGAGGAGGGTCGTTTGGCGAGTGTCGGTTCTTAATGAGCCAGCCGTCAGGCGCAGCGAATTTAGAACCGTTACGTTGAGCCAATCGAGGCGGGAGCCGTGCACTCCGAGGAAATAGTCCGGTTGTGATCGGACTTCCTCATGAGTACATTACTATCCTCTTATGCGTTCTGTCCGATTTCAAGAGCCTTCTGGTTTAACTCCAGCATGGCAGCCTTCTTTGCGGGAATAACCTTCTGGATTGCTCCGTCAAGTGCTTCCTTGCTGCAGAAGCCGAGCTCTTTGAACATTTTGCCGACAAGGATGATGATGGCACAGCTGTGCATATTGTTTTCGTCCGCAATCTTGGTCGCGTCCACATAGTATACGTTTACGTCCGTACGCTCTACCTTGATGTCGATCATGGAGCTGTCGACAAGGATAGTTCCGCCGGGTACTACTTTGTCCACGAATTTCTCCAAGGAAGGACGGTTCATGGCGATCAGTACGTCGGGAGTGGTAACCAACGGAGATCCGATGGATTCATCGGAAAGTACTACGGAGCAGTTACAGGTACCGCCACGCATTTCAGGTCCGTAAGAAGGAAGCCAGGAAAGTTCCTTGCCGTCCAAAAGTCCTGAATAAGCGATGGTTTTACCGGCGAAAAGGATACCCTGTCCACCGAATCCGGCCAAAAGAATATTTAATGTGTTAGCCATTAGTTTTCACCTCCCTCAGCAGTTACATCCTTATAAACTCCCAGAGGATAATAAGGAAGCATATTGTCACGAAGCCACTGTACAGCTTCCTTCGGGGAAAGGCCCCAGTTGGTAGGGCAGGTGGAAACCACTTCGATAATGGAATATCCACGCTTGTTGATCTGGTTCTCAAAGCCTTTCTTGATGGCTTTCTTTGCTTCTCTTACATGAGCCACGCTGTCAACGGTTACGCGCTGTGCAAGTGCGGTACCGGAAAGGGTGGAAAGAAGTTCGCAGACACGGATCGGGTAGCCTGCCACTTTTACATCACGTCCGTAAGGAGAGGTCTGGGTAACCTGTCCGGGTAAGGATGTCGGTGCCATCTGTCCGCCGGTCATACCGTAAATTGCGTTGTTGATAAAGATTACGGTGATGTTCTCACCTCTGGTTGCTGCATGTACGGTTTCTGCCATACCGATGGCTGCGAGGTCACCGTCGCCCTGATATGTGAAAATCACATTATCGGGTAATGCTCTCTTTAAACCGGTTGCAACAGCGGGAGCACGACCGTGTGCTGCCTGCACCATGTCACAGTTAAAATAGTTATATGCGAATACGGAGCAACCTACGGATGCAACACCTACGGTGTTTCCTTCTACTCCGAGTTCATCCAGTACTTCTGCTACCAGACGATGTACGATACCATGTGTACATCCCGGGCAATAATGAAAAGGCACATCGGACAATGCCTTGGGTTTTTCAAATACGACTGCCATTTTTAGTTCTCCTTTCCTGCAAGCTTCTTAATCTCGGCAAGTACTTCTGCGGGAGTGGGAATCACACCGCCGGTACGGCCGAAGAAGGAAACGGGTTTTCTTCCGCTTACCACAAGACGTACATCGTCAACCATCTGTCCCATGTTCATCTCGACGCATAAGAACTGCTTCGTATGATCCACGTTCTTCTCGATGGTCTTGTCAGGGAACGGCCAAAGGGTAATGGGACGGATCAATCCGGCCTTGATACCTTCCGCTCTTGCCTGCATTACTGCGGAACGGGAAACTCTGGAAGATGCACCGAATGCAACAACTACAACATCAGCATCCTCGGTCATGAATTCTTCCGCACGCTGCTCTTCTTCTTTGATCTTTTCATATCTTTGATATCTCTCTTTGATTAAGTCTTCCAGTTCTTCCGGCTGGATGTAAAGAGAGTTGATGATATTTTTCTTACGCTGATTCTTGTGTCCGTTGGTTGCCCAGGGCTTGTCTGCTACGGGCTCGTCCTTCTTCTGAGGGAACTCAACGGGCTCCATCATCTGTCCGAGCATACCGTCGGAAAGAATCATAGCGGGTACTCTGTATTTTTCACCTACTTCATATGCCAGAGATACGAAGTCTACCATTTCCTGAATAGTGGAAGGAGCCAGTACGAATAACTGGAAATCACCATGGCCCAATGCCTTGGTTGCCTGCCAGTAGTCAGACTGGGAAGGCTGGATACCGCCGAGTCCCGGGCCGCCACGCTGAACGTTGATGATCAGTGCGGGAAGATCGGATCCACCGATATAGGATACATCTTCGGACTTTAAGCTGATTCCGGGAGAGGAAGAAGATGTCATTGCACGAACACCGGCACTGGTTGCACCAAGCACCATGTTAACTGCTGCAATTTCAGATTCTGCCTGAAGGAAAACACCGCCTTCTTTGGGTAAACGCTTGGACATATACGCCGCAACTTCCGTCTGCGGAGTGATGGGATAACCGAAGTAATGCTTGCAGCCACACTGGATTGCAGCTTCTGCAAGTGCTTCGTTTCCTTTCATTAAAACTTTCTCTGCCATTTTTATTCTCCTTAACTGAATGTTTATGGTGTCTGACACCACTGATTATTATTTACTAACGTTCTACGGTAATTGCCACGTCAGGGCACATGATTGCACAGGATGCACAGCCGATGCACTGCTCCATGTCGGTCATGGTTGCAGGATGGTATCCTTTTGCATTGATGTGGTCTTTCGCAAGCTCCAAAAGGTTCTTGGGGCAGGCATTTACGCACATTCCACATCCTTTACAGATGGTCTCGTCAATCGTAATCTTTCCCATTTTTGACTTTCCTCTCTTTCTGAAGATTCATCCGTTATAAAACGGCTTTCTTTACTTTTTTATGTTTCGGGTTATTCCCAGGGAGCCTTCACATAAATCTCCACCGGGTACCAGTTCACATCTTCTTTATTCATTTCCGTTTTCACTCGGTCATCCTTTGCAAGATAGGACGGAATCGTTACCGCCTTCAGGGGAAGGTTTAGCTCCTTTGCCGTTTCCTTTGCGTAGGGAATCGCACTTTGTACCGTTTCCCAGGTTGTCTCCTGCTTCAGGTGCGAGTTTGCGACAACCGCCGAGGCCTTACATCTGGAAGCCGCTTCGATCTCCCGAAGGACCTGCGCCGTCTCTTCCGGTGTCATCGTAAGGTTCCGGTAATGATTGATTAAATAAATCATTTCATAGTCCGTATTTGCAAGCTGCTCATGAAATCTTCCGAGCACTACGCTTCCGGCATCGTCTCCGCCGACATCCATGACCACGTCACAGTCGGTTTCAAAAACCAGGTTCATCTCCGCCGGCAGTCCCGGTGTCTCCACGTTGGAGTTAGCAAACATCGGTGCAATGACTTTGATTCCTTTTTCCTCAAGCATCTCGCTGTAGGCTGAGGACAGGAAATACGGATTCACCAGGTCTAAGTCCATCATAATGACTTTCCGGCCTTTTTCGGCAAGTTCCAACGCCAGATTAATCGAGAAATTGGACTTTCCGCAGCCGTAATGACCGCATACAATATAGAATTTTCGATCCATCGAAATCTATCACTTCCTTAACAGCACAAGTTACCGGTCAAAAAATATGACCAGTAACGTATTGTAACATTTTCATGCCCCTCCTTCAAGTCAGGAGGCTTTATCCAACTGTAAACAATCCGTAATTACGGAAGCATTCGCTGAATGTTCGTGTATGATCTGTAGTTCGCGTTCGAAATCTTGATTCCGGTTTTCGACGAACTTGCGTGAATAATCTTACCGTTTCCTAAGTATAATGCCGCATGACCGGGATAGAAAATGACATCTCCGGGCTCGGCCTCTTCATAGGTAACCGATCGTCCCTGGGTTCTCTGATAAGCAACACCCGGTGAAATCTTAATGCCGAAGTGTGCATATACAAGGGAGGTAAATCCGGAGCAGTCCGTACCGGTGATCAAAGATCTTCCGGCATGTACATACGGATTTCCGAGGAACTGAATCGCATACAAGGCCACTTCTTTTCCTTTGTCCGATCCTCTTGCGGAGGTAATGACGCCGGTATCAATCTGATACTGTGCTCCGTGGAACTTCGCGTTCGGGCCTGCGGAAACGATGGTTCCGGTCATAATAGCCGTACCGCCTTCCGCACCGGTTGTAACGGGTGTAGTCGTTGTAACCGTAGGAGTAGTAAGTGCTTTTTCTTCTGCCTGAAGGGATTTTATCTGTGCGTTCTGCTGCTTGATCAATTTGGCATACTGTTCCGCCTGCTTCTTGGCAGCCGAAATCTGATTGTCATAATCGGCAGCGATTGCACGAAGGCTGGACATCTTGGAATCGAGTTCCGCCTTCTGTGTTACTAAGTCCTCTTTCTGTGCTTCGAGGTCTGCTTCTTCGATTTCAAGTTCTTCCTTCATTTCCTGAACCTGTTTCTTGGTATCCTGATAATCGGAAAGAAGCTTCTGGTCGTACTGATATACTTTTTCAATGTATTCCGCATTGGTCAGGAATTCACTGAAAGAAGAGGATGATACAAGCAGATCCACATAGTTGGTTTCGCCCTGCTCGTACATAATCTTGATTCGGGTCTTGGTTGCTTCGTACTGTTCCGCTTCCAGTGCGGTTGCTTCATCCAGTTCTTCTTTGGCAACTTCAATGGCAGCTTCGGTATTCGCAATATCGTACTCCAGAATATCAATATCGCTCATCAGGTTGCTGATCTGTGCATTCAAATCCGCAATCTGGCTCTGTACGGCGCTCTGCTCTTTTTCCAGTGCACCGACTTCCTTATTCTTCTCCTGGAGGTCCTTCTGGGTCTGCTCCTGCTGCTTCTTTACTTCTTCTTCCTGTTTCTTCTTTTCTTCCAGCTTCTTCTGCTCTTCTTCGGTCAGAGTCTTCTCAGGCTCTGCGTGAACATAGGCAGGCAGGAAGGAAAAGCAGGACGCAAAAACGGAAACGGATGCTGCAACTGCAACAATCGTTTTCTTTACGCTGTATTTCTTTCTGAATGTTTTCTTTTTCATAAGCAATATCCTTTATAACCGGGCACAATTGCCCATGGGGGATATATTATAACACAAAAATTGCTTAAAGGCAATCGAGCTCATTCAGCCATACTTTTGCACTGGCATCGGACGGCATACGAAGGTCTCCTCTCGGGGACAGGGCAACGCTACCGATCTTGACTCCGTCCGGCAGGCAGGAACGTTTAAACTGCTGCGAGAAGAAGCGACGGTAGAAGGTTTTGAGCCATTTTAAGATTGTCTCTTCGTCGTAGGTTTCCTCTCCCTCTGCCGCTTCGGCAAAAGTTTTTACCGCGATGCGGTACACCTTGGAAGGGGAATAACCGCAACGAAGCATATAGTACAGGAAGAAATCGTGAAGTTCGTAAGGGCCTACCACATCTTCCGTAATCTGCGCAATCTCGCCGTCCTTCGGAGGAAGGAGTTCGGGGCTGACCGGTGTGTTTAATACGTCGGTTAAGACTTCACGCAGTTTTTCATTGGAGGTATCTTCGCTGTAGAAGCGAACCAGATGGCGAACCAGAGTCTTCGGTACGCCGGCATTGACACCGTACATGGACATGTGATCTCCGTTGTAGGTTGCCCAGCCGAGTGCCAGTTCCGACATATCGCCGGTACCTACGACAATGGCATTTTCCTTGTTGGCAACATCCATCAGGATCTGTGTACGCTCTCTCGCCTGGGAATTTTCGTAAGTTACGTCATGTACGTCCGCACTCTGTCCGATGTCTTCAAAATGCACTTCCACAGCCTTTCGGATGCTGATTTCACGAAGTGTTGCTCCGACACAGCGAGCCATATCACAGGCATTGGTATATGTCCTGTCCGTGGTTCCGAATCCCGGCATCGTGATGGTAATCATGCCGGCAGGGTCCAAGCCCAGTTCTTCGAAGGCTTTGACACAGACAAGCAAAGCCAAGGTGGAATCCAGTCCTCCGGAAAGTCCGAGGACAATCTTCTTTCCTCCGATATGTCTCAATCGCTGCTTTAATCCCTCCGCCTGCATGGAAAGAATGAGTTCGCAGCGTTCTTTCTTTAAGTTCTCATCCGCGGGAACGAACGGTCTTCTGTAGAAGGTACGGGAAAGCTTTGTTTCGGTCTTCTCCAGATGGAAGGGATAAATCACATAATCCGCATACGGATTCGTAGCAAAAGTATTCATTCTTCTGCGCTCCATGCGGATTCTTTCGATATCCACATCGGCCGTTACGATTTCGTTTGCGAAAACCTTTCCCTGATTTAAGACGCTTCCATATTCCGCAATGATATTATTCGCTCCAAAAACCAAATCCTGACTGGATTCGCCTTCCCCTGCGGTTGCGTAAACGTAGCCGCATACCAAGCGTCCGGAAAGGGATTTGATCAGCATATTGCGGTATTCCGCTTTTCCGATGGTTTCGGTAGAAGCCGATAAATTCACAATTAAGGTTGCACCGGCAACGGCATGTGTGGTGGACGGGGTTTCGGGAACCCAGGCATCCTCACAGATTTCACAGCCGACAATCAGGCCGGGCACGCTGTCGCACTCCAGCAAAAGATTGGAGCCGAAAGGCACAATGCTTTCGCCGAAGACGATTTCACGCACTTCCGAAGGTCCTTCGGTAAAGTGTCTTTTTTCATAAAATTCGTTATAGGTCGGCAGATTTCTCTTGGGAATGAAACCAAGGATCTCACCACCGCAAAGAGCTGCTGCCACGTTATAGAGTTTTCCTTCCACTTCCAGCGGAAGTCCGACAAAGATGAGGGCATCGATGTTTTTTGTATGGGAAGCAACCGAAAGCAGTGCTTCTTTCGCGGAAGCAAGCAACGTCTCCTGATAAAACAAATCCTGGCAGGTGTAGCCGGTAAGGCAGAGCTCCTGACAAACAATAATCTTCGCCTGTTCTTTTACCGCCTCATCGATTTTGGCTTTCACGTTTTCTGCATTTGTTGTCGGATCCGCAACTTTTACGGGTACCGTAACCGCTGCCACTTTTACAAATCCGTGCCTCATCTTGCGTCCTCCTGATTCTTATTCCGCCGTATAGTCTCCTAAAACACCATTTCTGCAAGAGCAGATTCCTGCATACCAGATTCCGGTCTGTCCTCTGATACCGATAGTCTCAAAGGTAAAGTCCTTGCTGTCTCCACCGGCTTTTGTGATTTTCCCGGTGATGGACTGGATGTTTCCGCCGTTTTCCGGATCCAAGGGCTCATAGCGATAATCAAAATCGTAATCCAGTGAATAAAACTCACTGTTTTCCCCAATTATAACAGCTCTTTTATTTCCCCGATTAAATATAAGGATCCGACTGCCATGAGAAGGGTTTTTTTATCCCTTTCTTTGGTCGCGGTCTTTAACGCATCCGATAATTCGGAAAAACCGTAGTTATTCCAATACTCTCCTGCGGGACGGTACTTTTGAAACAAATCCACAACCGTCTTTGCCGGTGTCTTTCTGGCCGTGTTCAGTTCGGCAACATAGACATTTTCCAGTTTCAGTTCCAGACAGAGGGTACGAATGATGCTTTCATAGTCTTTATCCTCACATACCGCGAAGATCAGGCTCAGTTTCTCATACCCTTTCTTATGAAGAATCGCCTTCGCACTTTCGGCAAAGCGTATTACGGCATCTTCGTTATGTGCTCCGTCCACGATGATTCCCGGGGCGATTTCTTCCATTCTTCCGGGCCAGAAAAAAGCATCCAATCCATCCTTCAGGCACCGGTTCGCATCGTCTCTTCCCAACGAAACAAAAAGCTCTTCCAACGCCACGGCTACTGTACGGGCATTGTCTGCCTGATAGAGCGCCGTCTGTCCCAGCATGAATTCTTCCAGAATTGCTTCCGTTTCTTCGGATAAAGCCGCGGTATTCGCATTTACGGCTTTGGCATTTCTCTGCGTGGCGGTACGTTCCACCACAGAATCCGCCGCCTCTTCACCGGTATTGTAGATTACCGGCACGCCGTTTTTGATGATTCCGGCCTTCTCTCCCGCAATCTCTTCAATCGTATTGCCGAGATACTGCATGTGATCCATGCCGATGGAAGTGATAACGCAGATTTCGGGATGAACGGTATTGGTCGCATCCAGTCTTCCGCCGAGTCCGGTCTCCCAGACAACGAAGTCACATTTTTCTTTTGCAAAACAGTCCGCCGCCATGGCAAACAAAAATTCAAAATATGCCGGATGGTGAAACTCCTCTTCTGTTTCGGCACGGCTTGTGTTTTCTTTGAGCAATTCCTGACAAGTATTATAGATAATTTGGAAGCTTTCCGCAAATCCTCCGTCCGAAATATCCTCTCCGTTTACGGAGATGCGCTCGTTCATTTTCACAAGATGCGGAGAAATGAAAAGCCCGACCTTGTATCCCGCGCTTTGCAGACTGAGAGCCAGCATTTTTGCAACGCTTCCTTTACCGTTTGTTCCGGCAATGTGGATACTCTGATACGTCTCCTGTGGATTTCCGAGCGCTTCCAGCAGTTTCCGGGTGTTAATAAGGCCTGTTTTGGGTGCGAACTTCGGAATGTCACTGATGTAATTGCAGGCTTCCTGATAATTCATTGAAAAGTAACTCCGCTTCCTGTCGTACCTTTTATTGTATCTCTTTTCCCTAAAAAAAGCCATAAAAAAACGAATCCGAGGGGTTCGGATTCGTTTTTCTTTGTTTTCATTTGCTTCTTAGTAATTCTCAGCGTGTACTTCGAAGTAGCTCTGCGGATGTGCGCAAACCGGACAAACTTCCGGAGCTTCGGTACCAACTACGATGTGACCGCAGTTACGGCATTCCCAAACCTTTACTTCGCTCTTCTTGAAGACTTCCTGTGCTTCCACGTTCTTTAAGAGTGCTCTGTATCTCTCTTCATGACGCTTCTCGATTGCCGCTACGCCACGGAATTTAGCCGCAAGTTCGGGGAAACCTTCCTCTTCAGCTGTTTTTGCGAATCCTTCGTACATATCGGTCCACTCAAAGTTTTCGCCTGCTGCTGCAGCTGCAAGGTTTTCAGCGGTCGTTCCGATGCCTTCCAGTTCTTTGAACCACATTTTTGCATGTTCTTTTTCATTGTCTGCCGTCTGTAAGAATAATGCAGCGATCTGCTCATATCCTTCCTTCTTAGCCTTGGATGCAAAATAGGTATATTTGTTTCTTGCCTGGCTCTCGCCTGCAAAAGCTTCCTGCAGGTTTTTCTCGGTCTGGGTTCCCGCATACTTGTTTCCGCTCTTGGTTTCAGCAGCTGCTTCCACTACTTCTTCGAGCTGGTCACCTGCTGCCGCACATAAGGGGCAAACAGCTTCCACACCGTCTTCTACGGTAAAAGTTTCTCCACAGATTAAGCACTTATACGTTTTCATTTCTTGTTTTTCCTCCGTTACTGTTATTGTTTTTCGCCACTCCCTATTGTTTGTGACTTGGTTTTCATTTTTAGGCTTATGCCTTCCAGAGGCTGTGCAGGTTGCAGTATGCATAAACTGCGACTACCTCATCTCCGTCAAGCAGAGCAAATTCTGCCTTCGGTGCATCGCCCGGTTTTAATGTAACACGCTGATTTCCGTTCTTTGTCTGAAGCGCAATCCACTCAATGTAATGCTCTTCTGCCATCGGATGCTCAACACTTCCTACCGTTACAACTACCTTGCCGTCTGCCACTTCAAAAACAGGCACATGTTTCTCTACGGCTGCATCCGTCGTTCCGGGAATAATTTCCTCCATGGCTTCCCCACAGCACATAAGAGGAGCTTTCGTCTCTTTCACGATTGCAACAATCTGTCCGCAACGTTTACAACGATAAAACTTCATATTTGTAACCCTCCTTTTCCGGTTTTCTCTCTTTTTTTGTTTTCGCTTATACTTCCCCAAAGCGTATATTCATTGTACCAAAAAAAGCGGGCGCTTTCAATTTACAAATTGTGAACGTTCTGTAAAAAAACAGGCTTCCGAAGACGGAAGCCTGAAATAATTTGAAAATTCATATTCTATTTAAATGATTTCATCCAGTTCCAGAACTTAGTATTCGCAGCTGAATCAGCTCCCGGGAAGGAATATCCTCCGTTTTGCTCTCTGTATGCCTCGTTCGAAACGGAATAAAACTGTAACCGCTTCCCCGCCAGGCTGCCTTCCCGGACAATGTTATCTCCGTCCCACGCGTCCTGTCCGGAGGAAGTCTTCGGAAACGTCGTGGACCATTCTCCGTCAAAATAAAACAATGGAGTGGAATCTTTTTCCTTCATGTAGAACAGGAAATATACGGTATATTTATCGTGTTTTGTCGTTTGAGGGCTCTTGGTTTTGGTCCCCTTTGCATTGCTTCCGACTCCGAAAATAATACAATACGGATCCTTTTCCTTGCTCTTCTTATCTTTGGCTGATTCAATTGTCTTAAGGATCGGGGTTGCAAACGTATCCGGCTTTGTTTGGCCCTTATTGTCGGTCTGTCTGGTAGCGTTAATATCATCATTGCCATTTGCAAACTTTCTTTTATTTCCCCAATAATCCGGCTGGTCTTTTTCTTGAGCATAACCTTCCCGATATAAGATGGGTTTTCCTTCCGGAACCGTGCCTCCGTTCAGTGCGTACCGTTCCGAAAGCTGTGCCTGAATGGCCGTTAAGCAACTCTTCGCTTCCAGAAGATCTTTCTTTTCCCGCGCACGATCGATCCAGCCCAAAAGAGCCGGAATCAGAATGGCTGCCAGAATTGCAAGGATCACAAGCACAACGATCAGTTCCACCAGCGTAAACCCTTTATTCTGTTTTCTTTCGGGATTCTTCTTCATATCTTCACCATTTCTCTTCTACGAAAAATGCATACTTATAGGTAGTATTATTATATCGAAAGCGTTGAAAATACACAAGCATTCCGCACCAACAGGGAAGGATCTGTCATGAAATTCACTAGGGGAGTCCCTGCTATTACCGGGTACACTTTATCCGGTATACTTTACTCGGCGAACTTCACCCTGTAGATCTTGTACTCTCTTCCGAATGCCGAATCCTTGCCGACATACGTCACGTCGTCGACTTCCTCCATGTTGCGATAGAACGCAAGGAAGTCTTCTTCGGTGTAGATAAAGTCTTTATAAACCTGATAAAGGAGTGTGTTTTCCGCATCCTCATAAGTAGTTCCTTCCGGCAGGATATACTTCTGATCCGCCAGAAGATAGCAGGGAGCCGTCTTATCCGTTTCCTCAAATACGGCTTCATCATTCTTAAAGTTGAAAAAGTCCGTCGCATAATACTGCCCGACATCATATAATTCCGGTGCAAAACAGACGATCAGCCAACTCTCACTCATTACAATGACCGTATTGGCTCCGGGTTCGATCTGCGTAAACGTAATTCCTTCCTCTTCATGCCGAAAGAAATACGCATCCGCATCGGGATTAAAATGCGTCCAGACCGTCATGATCACACACAGTATTAAGATCACAATATCGGTAACCTTCTTCTTTTCACCGATGAGCCCAACCAGATAGTACAGAATACAGGCAATCCAGACAGCCGCCAGGGGATAGGTTACAAAGACATACCGGCTCGCATATTTTCCCATAAAAAACACGCTGCTTCGCCAGGATACAAACAGGAGTTTTACAAGGATGGAGATAAAAAGAACCGCTGTCGTAAACTGAAATCCTTTTCTCTTCGCCCAGATCCTCTTCCATTTCTCCTTTGTTCCGGATAAAAATGCCTTAAACTTCGGATCCTTGTGGAACAACCAGATGATCGGAATACTAAACAGAATAATGGCTCCTAAGAATACGGCAACTACTTCCAGAACCACATTGGCATAGGATAAGACATGAGGCCCGAAAATATCCTTCGTCAGCATATAAAGATATTGCCGAAACTGCATGCCAAACGGATAGGTCACTTCCGCATAGCTTTGTTCATTCGGATTGACCCCGCCGAAGTGCGCGATCGTTTGCGGATCCAGGATCAGGGTTACCCCGACCGCTGCAAGTGCTGCCAGGCCGTGGGCAAAAAACAATTTCAAATGTTTGGAAAACAGATAATAGATCACATAACAAAGGGTGATCACAAAGGCGATCGCAAGGAATAAATGGAGCGTATAGGCTCCGCATAAACAGCTGAAAAACAGCAGGATCAGCTCTTTTACCGGAAGTTTTGTTTCCTTACGGCTTTCGTAGATCCTGTGCGAATAGAAGGCAAACATCATGACAAACATGACGCCCAGTGCATATAAGCGCTGGTAAATCGCAATATTCATCGCGCCGATGCCGAACCCATAGAGGATCACTGCGGCAAATGCAGCAAAATCGCTTCCGGTTATGCGCTTTACCAGACGGAATAAATAAATCTGCGTAACCAGAAAAGCAATCAGGTTGATCGCCAGACAGAAATACCAGGAAAACCGGCCCGGGAAAAAAGAGCAGATTGTATGAAGCAACAGGATCTGAAGCGGCGGATTCAGATCATTGTTCGCATTCCGGAGTGTCGCATCATAACGAAACTGCTGCCCCTCATTTACCGTAATATAATCGCGGAATCTCTGACCATCCTGCCATACATAAACCATAGAGGTTCCGTCGTTTGCCTCATCCAGTTCTTTATATTCCACACTGTTGGCAAATCCGTAATTAAACACTTCATCCGAATGAAAACCCTGCTTGAATTTTCCGAAGATCACAAAAAGAAGTCCTGTCTGTATCAGCAGGAGGACAATCAAAAGAATATATCGTTTTTTCGGTTTCCCTTTTTCCATAAAATCCATTTTAATCAGTACAAACAAAAAAAGCAATAAAAAAGCCCCGCAGTCTAAACTGCGGGGCTTCATGATTAATTATACACTTTATTATTCCGGTTAGAGATTAGTAAACCTTTGTGTAGGTATCTCCTGCAATTGCTGCTGCATATGTATCTGCATCATATGTTTCCCAAGCGGATCCGTCATATACGATGTAGAAACCTTTTTCTACGTAGTATGCCTTGGTTACGGTGTAAGCTGCATGGTTAGCGGATGTAGCCTCTACGCCGTCCTGGATAACGGTATAGAAATGAGTTCCGTCCGGAGTATCAGCGGTTCTGGAAATAACAGATGCTCTAGCCTGAACACTTGCTGGGCACATGCTCTTTCCTGCACCATATAAGCTGGAGAACTCAGCCTGGGTAGCGGTCAATGCGGATTTTGCATTGAGTACGTACTGTTTTTCTCTTGCTCTGTCGATGTATCCTAACAATGCAGGAACAAGGATAGCTGCAAGGATTGCTAAAATAACAAGTACAACGATTAATTCAACTAAGGTAAAACCTTTGTTATTGTTTGTCTTCTTCATAAGTATTCCTCCTTATCTCTACTCAAACAGTTATTGAATAACTCTCTCATGAATTAGTGTAATTAGATTTTATCAACCATATCCAAAAAAGGCAACCGTTTTTGCACCTCTTTTAGTAAAATCAACCTATTCAACAAAGAACCGAAAAGTCGTTTGTGCAATTTGATGAATGATTTTAGTTCATGACACTATTTTATGCGTTTTTGAACGTTTTTTTGTGAGTTTGCACTCACTTTTTGAGTGGTTTTTGATCTTCCGAAGCAAACAGGCATCCATAATATTTCTATTTCTGTCCAGCAAAAACCTTGAAAAATCCAATAAAACCGTTTCGCCATGCTAATATATTTTTATTTTTGTGAAATCTCGTGTTATTTTTAACACACTCTCGTCATTTTCCACAAAAGGTTTGTTCGAGAGTGAGTCTGTACTCACTTTTTTATGTTTTTCTTATAAAATACTATCCGGATCCTATTCCGTTGCTTCTTTCCGGTATAAATTAGTCGTAGTATGCAACCTTAACCAGCTCTTCCACTGTGGTAAGTCCCTGGTAAATCAGTTCCAGACAGCTTTCCTTCAGAGTCAACATTCCCAGTTCGTCTCTTGCATACTGTTTGATTTCTTCTGCAGTGCTGTTGTCGGAAATCATCTTACGAACCGGCTTGTCAATCGGAAGGATTTCGTGGATGGAAATACGTCCTCTGTATCCGGTACCGTTGCACTTCTTGCAACCCACTTTGTGTTTTACCTGCGGAAGCATCTTGCCGACAATTCTGTTTTCTTCTTCCGTCGGTTCTCCCCACTCACCACAGTCCGGGCAAACCTTACGAACAAGTCTCTGTGCAATGATTCCGACCAAGGAGTTTGCAAGCATGTAAGGTTCGATACCCATATCGATCAAACGGGTTACCGAAGATGCGGCATCATTGGTATGCAGGGTGGATAATACCAGGTGGCCGGTAATAGCGGCACGCACGGAAATCGATGCGGTCTCGGCATCACGGGTCTCACCTAACATGATAATGTCGGGGTCCTGACGAAGCAAAGCTCGAAGTCCGATTTCGAAGGTCAGGCCGGCGGTATTGTTTACCTGCATCTGATTCAGTTTCGGAAGGTTCTTTTCTACGGGGTCTTCAATCGTGGAGATGTTTACCGCTCTCTGGGAAAGTTCCGAAAGAATCATGTAAAGTGTCGTGGATTTACCGGAACCGGTAGGTCCGGTTACATAGATGATACCGTTCGGGGATCTCAGCATGTTGCTTACGATCTCGTAGTTGCGTTCGTTCATACCGAAGGTTCCGGAGTGATCGATGGTTGCAGCCGATGCAAGCAGACGAAGAACCGCTTTTTCACCGAATACGGTAGGAATTACGGAAACACGGACGTTGACCGGTGTTCCGTCAATATTTGTTTTGAAATGTCCGTCCTGGGGAACACGGCGTTCTGCGATATCCAGATCACCGAGAATCTTAATACGGGCAATTAAGGAGTTATGAATGCTTTTCTGTAAAGTCATGAAATCGACAATTACACCATCCATACGCATACGAACCGAGGTGTGTTTCTCAAAAGGTTCGATATGAATATCGGAAACGTTGGAATTGTAGGCACGGACAACCAGCGAATTCAAAAGGTTGATAATCGGGGTGTCGTCATCGCCCTCTTCCACGTTTACTTCAATTTCATCTTCTTCCGCGAAGTTGGATTTTGCAGCCTTATCCGCTGCCTTCTTTGCAGAAACTTCGGAATAATAGTAATGGATTGCGTTATCCAGCGGCTGTTTTTCGCAAAGCTCGATATGAAGATCCGTTCCGGCCACCTGACGGACATCTTCGATTCCGTAGAAGTTCAACGGATCGTTCGTCAGTATGAAGAGAACGCCTTCTTCCAAACGGTATGCCAGGATTCCGTATTTTTCCGCCAACGGTCTCGGAATCATTTCAACCGCATTGATATCAAAACTCAGATCCGAAATATTAACGAGACGATACTGAAGTCTCTGTCCCAGAGCTTCCAGCATCTGATGCTCGGTAATATGACCCAGTGCAATCAAAGCACCGCCCAGACGAACGCCTTCATGCTCCTTCTGATAGGCAATCGCTTCTCCGATCTGATCTTCCGTAACGTACCCAAATTCTTTTAAAACATCACCGATACGAATATTTCTGTTATTCTTGATGTCCATATGTTTCCCCTGTTTCTTTTATTTTTCAGTCTTTATCGCACATATACAGTTCCATGTTGATGGTTAACGCATCCATGGTAACGATTTCATAATCCGTACGCTTTATGTCCTTCTTGTTTTCTTCCGTAACCACGATGCCCTCTTTCAGGCGCTGTACACGGTACTCGCTCCATGCGAAGGAAGTGATGAGAACTTCTTTATCGAAATTCATCATTTCTTCCAGAAATGCCTGCAGTTCTTCCTTGGAACCGCCGAGCGTCATGGAAACTCTTGCGGCATAGATATCGTTGTTTAATCCTACGGTATCGGTATCGCCAAAGATATCAATAAGTTCCTGGGTTACCTTTCCGTCTTCCTCATCCTCTTCTTTATCACTGTTCTTTTTGCCGGTATCCTTTTCCAGATCTTCGATGAGTTCATCCGTGGAACTGCTCGCCTGAGCCTTCTGCTTATTTGCTGCCTCCCACTGAAGCTGCTGCTGATAAAGTTCGGAATACTTGTATGCCTTTCTTGTGGAAGGAGTTGATTCGATTACGATGTTTAAGTTGAAGGATTCGAGTCCGTGCTTTAATGCTTTTGTGGTTAAGAGTTTATCCACATCCGCTTCATTCATACGGTCAAAGAACTTCTGCTTATCCTCCGCCATACTCTGTTCGAATTCTTCACACTGTGTTTCCACAAAAATGTAATTCGCTACTTTCTGCTGATTAATGGACTGCAGTGCTTCCTGCTCTGCGATTTCGGCCTCCAGTTTGTTATAAGCTTTAATCTGAGGATAAATGCCCCAGTATCCAATACCTACAACAACTACGAAGAGGAACATGAAAAGAAGCAGTCGTTTGTCTTTCTGAGAGAGATTACTTTTCATTATTCTTCAACCTCCCTTCCGACGCTTTCTGCAAAGGTACAGGTAACGTTAATGCTCCAGGTTCCGTCCTGGTTATATGTATAACCGCTATATCTTACGCTGCTGAAGATTTCCTGCTCCTGCAGACGATAAATATACTGGTTAATCATTTCTACATCCGTAGCTCTGGCGGTTACGTTTACAAGACCGTTCTCCGCATCAAAGCTTCCGATCGTAATATCGGCATAGCCGCTTGCCGTTTTCTGCAACAACCGCTCTACCTCTCTGGTAAAAACAGGATAGGTATCGATTGTATTTAACACGTTACGAATGGAATTGGCTCTGGATGCCAATGTATCACGCCTTGCGGAAAAAGCATCAAACATGGCAGCCTGCGATACAACCATGGGATCTTCGTTATATTCTACCAGTTCGTTATATCTTGACTGACGAATCATTCTCATTGCAAAAACAACCAGGAAGATCAGTGCCATAACTGCCAATGTTGCCCCGACAATAATAATGTTCTTCTTCAGTTCCGGATCGATGGTCGACTTTTTTTCCTTGAGGTCCAGATTTGCCAGGAAGTTGCTCTCCTTGGTTCCGTCCGTGTAAAGACCGCTCAGTGCAAAAATAACCTGCTGTGCAAGGTGGTTTTTCTCGGGATTGGGTCCAAGGCCCTGGTTCAGTGTTGTAACCGGTGCGGAAAGGCCGTATGCCGAAACGATGTCGCCATAGAAACTCATGTCTGCGTTTTCAGTGCCGGCAATGATGATTTTTTCCACTCTCTGCTCGATCTTGTGTGCCTGCATGAACTGGTTCAAGTTACTTAAGGATCTTGCACAGTCTTCAAAGTAAGCACTTGTTCCAACGTCATTGAAGCAGCGTACGGAGTTATAGTAGTTAAAGCATCCGTCCACCCAGAGAACGTTGGTTACAATGTTTCCGTTCATGATCTGCATAATGAACGTTTTGTTATATGCGGTTACCGTATTGTCGAGAAGACTGATGAGACTTCCCTCAGCGGATACAAGGCTCTTTAATGTGATTCCTGCTTCCTTGAAGATATCGACATAGTCCTTGATCAGGTCTTTTTCCGCCATCTCCACATAGTACTTCTTCAGCTTCTTTCCGGTGCTGCCATGAAGTGCATTGTAGCAAACGATGTAGGTTTCCCCTTCTTTTTCCATGTCGGAAATCTCACGGCCGATATACTGTCTCGTCTTTGCCGGCGGCAAAACCGGAACATCGATGCTTCTTCCGTGAATCTTATTTCCGCCAACCACAAGATGGACGTCATTTTTCGGGAACTGATAAAAGCTCCACGTTTCCTTTAAGAACGCCACAAAAGCGGAAGCATCGGTGATCACACCATTGATAATGCTTCCTTCCGGTGCATCCAGAATCATGGATTGCTGAAAGTTTCCTTTCTTCCCTCTGGTACCCTGTACAAACTGTACCTGCAGGTTGTTCAGATAAACGCTTACACTCACTTTTGGTTTTTCCCCCTTGTTTTTTACATGGAACCGCCTGCTATGGACTGGTACGATCCATAGATCGGCTGAATAATCGCTACCATAATAAATCCTACGATTGCTGCCATGATCACAATCATAAGAGGCTCAATCATTGCCACGAGCTTTTCTGTAGCAATTTCAGAGTCGTAATCCATCTGATCGGCGATGGAAACAAGCATGCTGTCAAGCTCACCGGTTTCTTCTCCGACGCTGACGGAAGACGTCAGTTTCTTTACAAAACCATCTATGCTGTCGATTCCGGAGCTCAGTGTAGCACCTCCTCGAACCGATGCAATCATCTCATCAAACTGGCCTTCGATATAAGTATTACCGATGGTCGTTTTGGCAATCTGTAAGCAGGTGATAATCGGAATACCTGCGGAGTACAGACTGGAAAGTGTTCTCGCAAAACGAGCCGTATATACGATCTTACGAAGTTTTCCGATCTTCGGAAGATGAAGCTCCAGCCAGTCCTTAAAATATTTTACCTTCGGAATGGAAAAGATAATCTTTCCGACGATAAAAACAATAATTCCTATCAGAATCAGAACATACCACTTGTGTGCCACGAAACCGCTGATTGCCATCAGTACCGTGGTTGCCACCGGCAGGGATTCCATCTGCGCAAAAAGATCATCAAACTGCGGAAGAACGAAGCCCATGATAACAATAACAACCAGCACGATTAAAACACCCAGAATCTTCGGATAGGTCATGGAACTGTTAATCTTCTGATTCAGGCGGTATTCCTTGCTGTAATATTCGGACATGTTCTCTGCGGTCTGATCCAGGTTACCGGAACTCTCCGCAGAACGAATCATATTGACGAAAAGAGACGGGAAAGTATCACCCTGTTCTTCGAGTGCATCGGAAAGCGTCATACCGGAACGTACCTGCTTTAAAACGTCCGCGTAGATCTCGCGCTCTTTCGGAGCAATTGATTCATCGTCGGAAATGATCTTTAAAGCACGCACTAACGTAACGCCGGCTGCCAGAAGTTTTGACAGGTTTCTGGAAAAATCGGCGAGACGGTCGTATTTTAATCTTTTTGCTCTCCTCTTACCGACACTGACCTCTTGTGCTTCCAAAAGCATCATATTGTCGGCTTTCAGTTTCTCATGGAGTTCGTTTTCATTAGCGGCACTTGATTGAGCGGTAATGATTTTTCCCTCATCATTTTGCGCCTTATAACGAAATGTTGCCATTCCTCAAATTCCCCTTTCGGAATTGTTTCTCAGTCTATATCGTCAAAATGGTAAATCGGCATTCGGTAGGATACTTCCCAGACATTCCTGTCGCCATTTCCGTAGTACAGTACGTAATAACGGCCGTTCTGGTACTCCAAAACATGGATCCTGTGTGTGGCCTGATCAAAAGAGAGAATCTTATAGGAACCCTCATTATCCACCAGATTCTTTACCCTGTCCGCCACTCCGCTTGCGAGACCGTTGGCCCTGACCGGATCGTAAATCGTCTTTCCGCTGGCGTAATATTCAATCTCCGTGGTGGTAAGTGCCAGATAGACATTTTTGGCATCTCTGAGCGCCTGTTTTGCTTTAATCCTTGTCGTAAACACAAAGAAAACAGCCGCACCGATTATCAACAGTCCGATGACAACCAGCACAGTCCTGAATATCCATCCGAAATTAATGTGATTTTCTTCTTTTTTCTTTGGCATTGTTCCTCGAATTCACCCTACGGCTCTACAACGTTTATACTTCCGGCCGTTTCCGGTACGTTGTAAAGCTTTACATATCTGCAAACGGTAAATGAACCATATTGTCCGCTGGTCATTTTCATGTACACAACCAGAATGTTCCCCGGATATTCCGTCACATCAGGCACCGCTACTTCATATTCTGCTGCCAAAGTTGCATTTAACGCACTGTCTGCAGGTGCGAAATCCATGGACTCTATTGTGTAACCGTTGTAAATATTCTTATCAAATTCCCAGTACGTTCCCTTTAAATCCTTTGAAAGGTTTCCGGTGGAATCCTGAATCCGGATCGGGAAATAATACATTCTGAATACACCGTTCTGGGCAAACATTCTCAAACCCGTATCCGTTTTGTCGTATAATACCAGTGCGTTTCCGTTGTGAGGTTCTCCCTCTTCCGAAGCTTCCGTATATGTTTTGGTATCCACGTACGGGTTCATTACCGCATTTCTCTCATTATACAAGGCGCCTTCTATCTCGGCGGAAATTTTGCCGGTAATAATATCTCCTACCTGCCTTGCATAATTCTCACCTCTTACATGATAATACAAATTCGTCACATTGAAAATAATAACTGTGGATGCAGACACAAAAATACCCAAAAGGGCAAAGCTCACCACCATTTCAATCAGTGTTGTGCCCAGATGGTTCCAAATATGCTTTTTTACAGATGTTTTGGAAGCATCCATGTTATTAAGCTCCGGTTTCTTTCTATAGCTTCTGGTGTCTTATAATGTATCGGCTGATAATCTGTCAGCTTATTACTTATCGGCCTGTTATCTGTCGTAATGGAATTCGATAGCCTTCGGCATAATCTTGTTTTCCGCAGTCTCCTCTTCCGTACAAACATAGGTTGTGGCGCCGATATATTTCATACTGATGTATGAGTTCAGCATGGCGGGATTGTTTCCGTAATTATCAGCCGAGGTCTTTTCCGCATCAAAGGAAAGGATGATGGACGGACGTCCGGCATAATTTACCACATTTTTATCCAGGCTGTATTCCCTGACCGTCACAAAGGAAGGATCGATGTTTTCTTTCTTCTTGTAGATTTCCTTGCTGAATTCCTGCTGAAGACGCGACGCATCCACGCTTTGCAGATATAATTCCGTCGAGAAACTTACAATTGCATACAATGCTGCAAGGACAATGAACAAAACCACAAAGGAAATCATGGTTTCAATCATCGTAACACCTCTGTTATCCTTATTCAGTTTTATCTTCTTTCGACATGTACCCATTTCCATTTCTCTTTCTTATCTGCTGAGGTCATCATAAGACCAAATACATTGTACGTCAGGTTGGAAGCGATGGTCTCGATTGCTTTTTCTTCCGTATCCTTGTTTTCCTTTATCTGCAATCTGTAGCAGTCCGTTACGGTATAGGTCTGGCTTGCTGTTACTGCAGTAGTTTCCACATAGAGAAGGATTCCTTTTCTGGCACTGATGGATTCACTGTCAATCGCCGCCTGCATTTCGGCTGCTGTCTTGCCTTCCGGAATCGTCCAATAGATACCGACGGATAAATCTGCGGGGAAACCTTCCATCTCCGTGTTATGGTCCACGTTGAAATAGCGAACAGCGTTCTCTTTGGTATGCAGTCCGGTCGTTGCCTCGGGATCATAATACGGCCAGTCATACCAGTCTGCGTTATCGCGGTTATCAACAATCGTATAAGCAACATTGACACGGATATATTTCCAAAGATTGCTGTATGTTGCTGCCTCCGACGATGTCAGTTCGTTTTCCAGTGCGATGCTGAAAGAATTCACCGCCTCCGCATTTCTCTTGCTGGCAAGATTCTTACTCTGGGATGCATACAGGTTATAGGAAACCAGAATTAAAGAAAACACAAAAATCATCATCACCGCGATCAACACAATGGTAAGGATCATCGCAGCGCCGGTGTTTTCTTTGGAGCTTAAAAGAAATGTCTTTATGCAATTTTGTCTGTTTTCATTTCTTTTTTTCATAGTTTGAAACTCTGCTTATCACTTAACGAACGCTTTTCCACTTTCCAACATCGTCTTAAAGGAGTTATCCAGGAGTGAGCATCTTAAAGCGGCATCGTCCAAATCCATCGGATTACCGTTTGAACCAGAACAGGACAGGCCGGAATCTTCAAAGTCCTCACGCAAATAGCAATATTTATAATTTTCACCGTCTTGTTGAGCATAAAGCTGAACCGGCCAGTGGCTATTATCTTCTACCGGAGTCATAACATCGGAAACGCTTCCCGCAATGTAGAAATCCAGCTCTGCTGTCGAAACAGCCTGCGCAAGAGCCTGATCTCCGGACTTTCCACCCGCCTCAAGGCATTTTGTAACGCTAGTTGCGTTTCCGCTTACGATTCCGTAAGTTACTCCTGCCGCATAGTTTCTGCAAAGAACGAAGGTACCGATCGGTGTATCTCCGGAAAGATTTGCGATACCGGCCGTAACGGTTCCGGCACTGATTGTTCCGGTATTGATACAGTCATTTACCAAAAGATCCGTATTTGCATATCCAACCATTCCGGCAGCGCCCGTGGCCGCTGTAATGCTTCCTTTATTGGCACTGAATACCACCTGCGGAACACTTCCTTCGGTTCTGGAATATCCGGCAATACCACCTGCAAATTCCGCGCCGCTGATGGTCGCATTATTGGTAGCATACGCAATCGTTCCGTTGTTGATTCCGGCAATACCGCCAGCATAGTTTGTAACATCATCGGGAGGAACGGTAAGTGTACCGCTTACTACTACCGGGAATCTTACTTCGTTTGCTTGACCTTCATTTTGAGCATAACCGATGATTCCTGTATTCTTGCCCGCGATCAATCCCATAAACCAGGCATTTTTCGCTTTTGTCATGCTCAGGGTGATATTGTTTCCCCATATCGTTCCGCCGTTGCAGCCGATCAGAAGACCGATCGCAGAATTTGTACGATCCGGATTGGTCCGGTCTCCCATGATCGCCATATAATTTAAGCTGCCGTCAGTAACATTCAAATCAGTCAGGTTTAACGGAGCTCTGTTATATCCGATCCATCCGCCCAGGTACAAGCGTCCGTTCAGGATCGCACCCGATGTGAAACTGTTATTATAAACAGTTCCGTTATAGTTGTTGAAACCAACCAGACCACCCATATAGAGATTTGCATCTGTATACTTGGGAATCGTATTTATAAAGCTGCTTATAACAGATCCGTTATTAACTTCCGTAATCTCACCGAGATAATTACCTTCCGTAATCGTTAAAATTCCCTGATATGACGCACGTTTGATAGTCAGTCTCGCGGGAATTCTGCCAATGATGCCGCCGGCATAGGAAAGACCTGCCGTAGTTGCATCCAAAACATTTTCCCCGCCCTGATCCACGTGTTTCAAGGTGGTTACAGGTGTTATCACGGTACTCGGTCCGTCTGCTCCGCCCTGTTCTGCCAGACAATCAATCGTAACGCCGAAATTGTCGGGAATATAGCCAAACAGACCACCTGCGAAAAGATTTGCCTGTACAAGTTTCTGATTTTTGGGCATGTATGCCTGAGTAAATGAAACTGTAGTGTTTTTCAGTGCAACTACAGTATCGCCGTTTTTCATATTAAGCGCACCGTTCGCACTATTCTGATGCTCCGCAATTTTGCTGATGATGCCGGCATAATTCGTATTACCGATGGCCGATAAATCATTGGCAAGCTGATATAACTTGTTGCCTTCCATTATAGCTGTACTGGTATTTGTTCCGTAGCAAAAACCATAAAGGCCGGTATATCCGCCTGCAAACATATTTGCATTGATTGTCTCATTGCTTCCGGCAACTTTAATCTTACTAAATACACGGTTGGTATTTCCTTTTTCGGCCGAATAAATCGCTCCCACAATACCACCGGCAAAATAATCGGCATAAACCTGGATATTCTTAACGGTTCCGTCCAGGGTTTCGTCCGATGGCATTCCGTATACACCTGCAAATCCTCCGACATATGCTTCACCACATATGGAAGTATTCGCATTATCGACATCCGCTACAATCGAAAAACCGCCGTTTGCATCACCAACAACACCTCCGACAGCATATTTTCCATATACTTTGAACGGTTTATCCAGTTTGATATTCTTGTTTCTGCCGGCTGTGTTGACATTAATCTGCGTTCCGGCAAAACCACCCACCATGTTGCGCCCCATAATAACCGCATTATCAGGATAGGCATTGTTCCAGCTTCCGCCCGAATGACCGATTCCTACAATACCGCCTACACCGTCCTGTCCGTAAACAACAGCCTTTACGCGGGAAGAGTATTCCGCGTTCGGATTCAGGAACGAGTATTTACTCTGGGAAAAGCCACAGATTCCGCCAACCGCATTTCCACCGAAAATTGTATTGCCCGGTGCAATTGCCTTATAATTATCATAAGTTATATTCGTATATGCAGAAGTTGCTCCGAGCAGACTCAACGTGTAGTTCATCGTTTCATCCGACTGCTCGTTGACCGGTTTATACAGTCCGCTTCTGGAAATACCGCAGATACCGCCGATACCGGAAATCTGGGTCCATCCGTTAACTCCGTAATACTCTTTCACCGCATCGGCAGAATAGGAATAATCCTCCAAAATATCCGCATCCTGCTTTGAAATCAAATTCTGGTCCAGTATCTCACGTCTGATGCCCAGAACAAGGCCGGTATTCTTTAATCCCGTATAGGAATAATCCAGATAACCGAAGCACTGGGAGACACCGGAGCCGCGATTTGCGCTGGGATGACGGAAGGATAACAATTCCTGATCGGCATCCCCGATTCCGATACCTCCTGCCACACCACCGACATACATAATGCCGATGACATTTGCATCGTTTTGAAGTGTCACATTATTCTTCTCAACCAGGCGAACCTGATCCATGCAGCCTATCAATCCGCCGACGTAGTTTCTACCGAAGACAAACGGTTTCTTTGTGCCGGTTGCCTCAGTACCTGTACTGCTCGTACAATTTTCAAATCTGGTAAGTCTTGCATAGCCGACCACGCCGCCGACATAGTAGTCATGTTCCACTTTCTTGCGGATGTCACTGTTAAGAAACGCATTTTGGTTCTTCAAAGCGGAATCATCATATAACCGGAACGCGTTGCAGTCTTTTACGGTAACACTGTAATTACTTTCATCCGCCAGGTCGATATACCAGCCCTGCAGACCGCCAACTTGCACATTTTTGCCCCAAGGCCAGTGGAAATCCAGAATAATTCCATCCATGGTAATACCGGCAATACCACCGATATTTGCACAATGGAAGTATTTATTGGAAGAATCCTTGCATCTTGTTACATCATTATTATTCTCATTATTCTTGTCCAGCTTCAGCATATCTTCATATACATAGACGATATGTTTGCCGTCGTGGATCAGATCATCCCCGGCTATCTCGCCTCTGCTGATACAATTCTCGATCGTAATCTTGGTTACGGGATAAACCACGGTTCCGGTAATGGATTTCTGAGAGCCCGCAACAATTTTACCGTTCCTCGAATATTCCCCGAAAATCGCATATCCGTCGCTGTAATACTGGCGGCGAACCCCGTAACTCTGCTCTTCCTTTTTCTTTTGTGCATCGTTAAGTCCGGTCGTTGCTTTAAACTCTCGAATCACATAGGCACGACCTAAAATACCGCCGACATTTTCCATACCGGTAACATGGCCGTAGTTTTTAAGATTGGAAAGCGTAATCTCCGTTGCCGCCGAATTCACGGTCCAGGATTCTCTTCCGAGAATACCGCCTACGTCCGTTTTTCCGTTTATAAAGCTTCCGCCGTTTGTAAAGTCCTTGGTTCCGTAAACCTCATCCGTTATCGTATCTGTTGCCTCATCGGCCGAACTTACGGAACGCAGGGTAAGATTTGTCATAAGGCCGAGATTGTTGCCCGCAAATCCGCCTACCATATTTGTATATACAAACGCTCCGTCCTTTACGTTGCCGGAGGAATCGATATATTTCATCTCTTCCATTCCGATGACACGATGTGCATTTAATGCAAGATCCGTAATGGTTCCGGAATTTTCCGCAAAAAGACCGAGCGGATACATACCTGCATTCGAATTGATATGGCAGGGATGCATTTCACGTCCCGTTACGACTTCAACCTCATCGATATAAGTCCAGTTTACGTCGTCAACGTGTTCCGCCGTTCCGGCTACATATTTTCCGAAATCGCCCAGATCATAGGAAGTATTTGTAAGCCATTTCTCACGTTCGGTCTTTCCGTATACTCCGTAAGCCATATTGGCACTGAATGCAATATACAAATTGCTGATGGTATAAACACCGCTGCCGTCTTCCTTCACGCCCGTGAACGTATCGTTAATGCCAAGAGATCTGAAACCGGGGAATGCATAATAAGACGTATCGTCCTTATTTGCGTCTGTGATCGAATCCTGACGGTTGATTCCATAATCATATCCGTCAAAATGAATTCCTGCTTTTCCGCCATTGTCGGAAAGCCCAACCGCATAGGAACTTAAATACCAGTTATCGGGATCTGTTCCTCTTCCGGTAAACTCCTTCCAATCAATATCATCTTCCAGGCGGAAGGTTCTCTCGCTTACACCCTTCTTATAATCGGTTTCAAAACGAACATTATACAGATGGCGTCCGTTTTTGATCTCATATTCCGTCTTCGCGCCGCTTTCTTTTACGGAGGCGAAGGTAGGAGATTCGATATTACTGTCGCGCTCCTGTGTCTTGGTGACTACGCTGCAGCCCAGTTCGGTCACATCGAGACCGAAACGATAGAAACTATACGTATTTAACAAACTCTCATCCGGTCTGTTGTCGTCATGTGCCGCTGCAAGAAGATAAGACTGTGCCTGAACATCCGCTGCATCCAATATGATATGAACTTCGTTTTTTGTAGTATCAACCCAGATCGGAAGGCGAACTTTTTTCTTATTATCTTCCGCGGTTCCGCCATCCAGTTCATCATAATAATTGGAACCCTGATAGAAAGTAACTTCGGCGGTCACGGGATTCTTTTCCGCTCCGGATGCTCCTTTGACAGTAGTCGTGGTCGCTCCCGCACCGAGCGTTACTTTGATCATCATCAACGGATCGTCTTTATCCAGTTCTTCACCGGAAATCGGATAAAATGTAATCGTATACTTCGTATCCGCGGTAACCATTTCCTTTTCGGGAATGACCAGATCAAGCGTATTTCCGTTTTCAAGACGGACACCTTCCGCCGTTGTTTTACTTCTGCCTTCCAGAGGAAGGGAAAGGCTTTCTGCCGCGCAATATCCGACCAGAGTATTTCTTCTCGTATTCTCCGTACGATCCAGGAGGCTCGTCATTCCGCCGCTTCCCGTATAGGAGAATCCGTCCACACGGTCACTGTAAGATACCGAAAATACCTGCTCGGCTTCCGGAGAGAATTCCACCCAGATCGCACCGTTTAAGACAGAACGGTCTGAAATATACGGAGTGATCATGTCAAAAAGGAGTTTTGTTCCGGCGGGAACCGTTACTCCCGGATTGTTGACAGGATCTTGGGAATTCAAATACGTCTCATAATCACCGGGATTTGCATAAATACAATAAATCTTTCCCTGATACTTTGTTTTATCCGTTCCGGGAACGGAAGCAGGAACATTTGCCCAGATAACATTGCCGGATCCGGAAGAATCCGTATCCCAGCGATAAAAATCGCCGTCATCATAAGAAATCGTCGTTCCGTTAAAAAAGTCGTGGCTTGAGGGCGTTGCAATCAGGAATCCACCGGTACCGGAATCACTGTCATCACCTAACTGCTTTACAACTTTCTTCAGTTTTTCATCATAGGCTTTGGAGGAACTCCATTCCGTCAACTGATTCTGAACCGCATAGAAAACGGTTTCCGCACCTGTATTTTCCTTCTTGAACTGGCTCCAGTCCTGCCATGTAAGAATGCCTACCACGGTAAGTGTGATCAGGATCATCATCAAAACAAGCACAACAATCAGCTCCACTAACGTGAAGCCGCTGTTGGCATTTCTTTGATTATCTTTTCTTCTTACTTTCAGCATTCCGGTTCCTTGTGTTTATGGTTTCTTTATTATCTAAAATGTCTAATATTGCTATTGCTTTAAGATTTACTGCTTAACCCAGAAGTAGCCGTGTTCGCCCCCCGGCTCATCCACCCGTGCATAAGTAGCGGAAGTCGTATCGTTACCATTATCGTTAATATTGCCGGTAGGTTTTGAAACATATGCATCGCCTACTTTTACCCATCCATGAATCTTTGTACAGCCTTTGAACATTGTTCTTCCTGCATCTCCTGTCAATCCCTGTCCGGTTTGTCTGCCCTTCCACTGAGTAGGATCTGCGTAAACCCTCTCAAGTGCTCTGCATCTGGTAAACATATCTCTTGTAACGGTTAGACTCGTGGTCTTAAACGGTGTTAAGTCAATCTCTACCAAAGAATCATTGTATAGATTATAATTACCTCCCTGGCTCATTGCGAACATGCTGAGCGTAGTCGTTACATTTTTGGTATTAAAGAGCTCTCCGAATGTAACAGATGCAAGTTTCTGGCAGTTCTGGAACATACTCTCAAGGCTTGTTACGTTTGTTGCGTCCAAATCGGTAAGGTTTACGGTAACCAGACTCGTCCAATCCTGGAACCAGGATTTGCAGCTGTTGCCGATGTAGACAACATCTGCCTCGGACCACCAGTATACATTTGTACCGTCTTGCCAAACATATACTTTATACTCGGAATTGCTTGCAGTGAAGTCCTTTTTATTTGCAGGCAAATCATTTTCCGATGTAATCAAAGTATTTCTGGAGAAGGATGTTATAGTGCCATAATTCGTAATGTTTCCACCCCAGTTACTTCCTGTTGTGTCCTTCATATAAGCATATTTCTTCGCCGCTACACTCCTATCGGTATAGTAACCCCGTCTGCTGTCCTTATCCGCGTAAGCGTAGTAGGAACCGTCCGTATGAGCTGCATCATATGCCGTACCGCATCCACCTACAAGAGTCGTACATCCGGTGAACATTCCGGTGCTTACGATGCCGTCCTTGTTTTCAAATCCGACACCGTTATTAATTACCGGATCGAGGGTGTAGATGGTCGTAAGGGACGTACATCCGCTGAACATGGATGCCGTATTTGTTAACTGATTGCCCTCGCTGGTGTTATCAAACGTAGTCAAATCCAGTTTCACCAAGGAACTGCAATTCTTGAACATGGATTCCATGGTGATAACATTCTTACAGGTAAATCCCGGGCCTAACTTCAGCGAATTCAGTGAAGTACATCCTTCAAACATGGAGGACGTATCCGTCAAAGCCTCCGTCGTGAAGGAAGACAGATCTATCGTGGCAAGGGAAGCGCAGTCCTTAAACATGCCGGACATATTTGCAACAATCGATGTATTCAGTCCGGTAAAGGAAACGAGAGTTGTAAGGTTTCCGCATCCGCTGAACATATTGCTCATATCCGTAAACGGTGCCGCGGAAAGAGGTCCTACATTTGCCGCAACTAAACTCGTGCAGTCTTTAAACATTGCAGAAACATTCGTTACATTCTCATAATTCAGTTCGGACGGTAATACAATGTTCGTTGCCGCCGTCCATCCTTCGAACATGCCGCTTGCATCTTCGTGCACATAGACAACATCTGCCTCGGAATACCATTTTACAGTGGTTCCGTCAATCCAGAACCATACATCTGCCAGTTCGTTGATGGAACCGCCGGGCAAAGTCTTGTTCTCATCTTTTAAGTTCTTTGCGGTATCCGGAACAGGTGCGGTTCCCTTTACGAAAGAAGTAATGTTTGCCGCAGTTCCTCCGAGTTCCGTCTGAACCCAGTTATTTCCATCCACCGTTCCCAGTTTCTTAATAAATGCAATCTTCTGTCTGCAGGTAAAGTAACCTTTTCCTTCATTTCTTCCCGCAACGCCGTCCGGCCACATATAAGTGCCATTTGTATAGTTGGTCGGATAATCTGCGTAAGCGGTGCCTTTACCGCCGACCAGGCTGTCGCATCCTTCGAAGACGCTTGTATTATAAGACTTCGGACTAAAATCACTGTATACATATACCGTTGTAAGATCTTTACAGCCTTTGAAAGCGTTCACTACGGTATTAACACTCTTTAAGTTCCATCCGCTCCAATCCACCGTTTCCAGTGAACTGCAGTCAATAAACATTTCCTGAATCGTAGTTACCTTCTGAACATCCCAGGCAGAAAGATCAAGACTTGTCAATCCGGAGCACTTCTTGAAGGTATAACAAAGATCCGTTACCTTACTTACGTTCCAGTTTTTAATCGCCTCTAAGGAAGTAAATGCCGAACATCCTTCAAAGGTGGAATACAGGCTGGTCAGACTCTCCGTATTCCAGTTGTCAACTCCGTTATTATCATCAAGTTCATCGAGCTCAAGGCTTGTGCAGTTCACGAAGGTCTTCTTCATGGTTGTTACTTTGGAGACATCCAAAGCACCGAGACCCGGTGAAACCAAACTGCTGCAATTTGCAAACATGCTTTCTATGGAGGTCAGCGCACCGTTCTCCTGCTTACCCGTTTTCCATCCCGTGAAATCAACCGTTTCAAGCTGGGTACATCCGGCGAATGCATAAGAAAGTGATGTGATCTTATCCGTTCCTCCCCAGCCGCTCAGATTAATCTCTTTTAATTTGGACCTATTCTGGAACATCTGGTACAGGCTTGTCATTGTGATTTCGGCATTGGAATAATCAAGCACGATACCATCTGCCGGGCAGGTGGAAACCATTCCGCCAACCTGGGTTGCATTGGTAAACTTCCAACCCTGCATCGTAATGTTCGTAAGATTATCGCAACCGGTAAACAGATTGTCTCTGTTGGAGATGATACTTGCATTTCCGTTGTTGAAAATAAGATTAGTCATTCCGGAACAATCCTGGAATGTGCCGGTAAGGGTTTTCAGGCCCGAAATATCAAGAGGACTCAAATCCACACTCTGTAAGTTTGTATCTCCTCTGAACAAATTCTTTATCGAATTCAGTTTGTTGCTGGTTATAACGTTGCTGAAATCAACTCCTGTAAGACTTGTACAAGCATCAAATGAACTGATCATGTTTGTACAGTTCGATAAATCCCACTTAGCCTGTTCGCTACCCAATTGGATACTTTTCAGAGAACTGCATCCTTTGAATGTATTTTCCATAGTGGTAACGTCGCCAACCGTCAAACCGCTTACATCCAGTGATGTAAGGGAACTGCAGTTCATGAACGTACCCAGAAGTGAAGTAACTTTGGTTGAATTGAAATTGCTTCCGAATGCAGGAAGGCTTGTAAGTGAGCCACAATCTGAAAACATATACTGCATCGTCGTCAGTTTATTGTTGGCTCCGGCAGTCATATTGTTAAGATCAACCGTAGTAAGGCTGCCGCATCCGGAGAACATGGAAGCAACCGTTTCTACATTATCTGCATAGAACGAATTGCCCAAAGTTACACTCTTCAGGTTCGAAGCATTCTTGAACATATTGCTCATGCTCGTAACTTCCGTTACATCAAATCCGGTAAAATCAAATGATTCAACCGTTGTAACACCTGACAGGAAATCTGCATAGGATCCGTACATGCATACAAGATCGGCATCGGACCACCATTTTACAACATCTCCGTCCATCCATGCATATAAGAAGCAGTCATTCTTTGTGCCATAATCCGCTTTAATGGAATGAACCCCGGCAAATGTTTTCACATCATCTACGGTATATGCGGCGGGATCCACCATCTGGATGGATTTCGCATGTCCATAACCACCTTTGAAGAATTTCTGCAATTCACCCCTATTAACGTATACCTTAACGGATTTGTCCTTGAAATAACCCGGTTTTCCGTCACGACCGTCAATATATGCATAGCTGGAATGTGTATCCAGAACTTCGCTGAATGCCGTTCCTCTTCCACCTACCAGTTTCGTCGCATTTTCAAACATTACCTGATTCTGGAAAGCGGTAGCCACTTTGAATCTCGGGGATGCATAAATGGTGGTAAGAGAAGTCTTCGGCACATTGTTAACCGATTCATACTTAAACATACCCTTAAATCTCGTAACACGGTCCGTACTGAATTTGGAAAGATCCAGTTCCGTCAGGGATTCCGTATATGCGAACATATACTCCATATTCGCAACATGGGAAGTATCCATCTTCTCCAGTCCCTTAATGGTTTCAAGATTCTTGCAACCGGAGAACAATCCGCTCATATCCGATACCCAGAGCGTATCAAAACTGGACAGGTTGATACTGGTCAAGCTGCTGCAGTCTTTGAAGGTGTTTTTCAGGGAAGTCAGTCTGTACGAAGTAAGGATTACGGAAGCAAATCCGTTCGTATCATTCGTAAGGCTTGAGCATCCTTCAAATGCAGAAGTCATATCCGTACAGTTCTTTAAGTTCCATCTGGCTCCGAGATTTAAGTTCGTCAGGCTGGAAAGTCCCTTAAATGCGCTGTTCAATGATGTAATGTTCAGCACGTTCCAGTCGCTTAAATTCAGCTCCGTCATGGAGGTACAGCCTGAAAACGTGCCGCTTAAGCTGGTCAGGTGCACGGTGTTCCATTTACTGAGATCCAGAGAAGTGAGCGCCTGGCAGTCTTTGAACGTATTCTCCAGACTGGTCGGTTCCATTGCAACCATCTCATTATTTGCATCTTTGGGAAGATGGAGCGTGGACAGATTTGTGCAACCGTTAAATGTATTCCTTAAAATCTTAACATTCGTAACATCGATCTCTTCAATGTTGATCGTCCCAGCGCCGCAGCCGGCAAACATCTCTTCCAAGGTCGTCAAACCGGAAGTATTAAACGTGGACGGAAGCGTGATCGATCCAAGTCCGCAGTTTTTAAACATGGCCGTTGCACTTGTAAGGGCACCTGTTGAGAAACTGTTCAGATTTACGTTCGCGAGGGCCGAACAGCCCTGGAACATTCCGCTGACATCCGTAACGCTTCCGCAGGGTCCGAGAACAACCTCCGAAAGATTACTTGCACCATAGAATATATTCTTCATGGTTGTAATCTTGGAAAGATTGAAACCGCTGAAAGAGAAATATTTTACTTTTGTATTGTTGTAGAAGAAGTTGCTGCAGTCCGCCGGCATATAGCAAGTAGTAGCATTGGACCACAACATAAGTTTTGACGGATTCGTATCATCGTGCCATGCATAGATATATCCGTCTTCCACACTTTCATCATCCACACGAGTTCTTCTTGCCGCGCTCAGTTCATCGGCGGTATAGGCATTGGGGTCCGCCCATTCCATTTCCGTCACTTCCGACTCAAAAACTGTCTTGAATCTGTTTTTGCTGACGGTTACTTCTTCTACTGCACCGAGCTGAACTTCCGTGACGGCGGTAAAATCAAATTCTACGACATTTTTATTTGCATCGTTGTAGATATATTCACAGATTTCGTTATAAGCGTTTGCATACGTAAAACTTACATTTTCATCCGCGGTTTTCACCCATCTCAGGACGGAACATCCGGGTTTTGTCCGGATCACATAGGTATAATAGCTGTCCACCTGGAAAACATCCGTTCCGCCTTCCACCGTCCAGTAACTCTTTACTACCTTGTTTTCGCCCTCAGTTTCTTTCCAGAACAGAACCTTAACGGAAGTAATACCCGCGTTTTCTCCGCCGTTCCCGTCTTTTCTGGAAAAATAGACGTAGTTCAGATCGGACGTGGGAAGATTCAGCGTTACGACCTTAACAATGTCTTCATCCTCTTCTCCTTCCGAAGATTCGGAACCGTCCGGATTATAGGAGCCGATGTATGCATAGTCTCTGCTGTACGGCCACATGTAGATCTCATTGTCCGTTCCGGGATTTCCGAGAGCCGCTCTGGCTTCGTCTTCGGTTTCATATATTTCCCAGACATCCCCGTCAAAGACAAAATACACTCCCTTTTCCTGATAGAGCGCTTTATAAACCGTAAAGGACGAAATGTTTTCCGGTAACGCCTTTGTTTTTCCGTCAAAAAGCTGTTCCTTCGTCCAAACCGTAAATTCACAATCTGTATCCGTAAGGCCGGCGGTCTCCCTGGCTTTTTCCCTCAGTTTGGGAGACAGGCAGCTGTTCGCATCCGAATAAAGATCCGTCAGTGTTGTCTGGGTCGCTGCCAGAGCCGCTTCCGCATTCGCCTGATATTGTTTCTCTCTTCCTCTGTCGATAAAGCCAATCAGGGTCGGAATTGCAATTGCCGCCAGAATTGCAATGATTATAAGCACGACAACAAGCTCCACCAAGGTGAAGCCTTTCTGACGGCGGTTTCCCGCCCTGAATTTATCCGAAAGAATCATGCCGCTGCTGCAACGGACTCCCCTATCAGATCCGTTCATCATAAGTTGTCCTCCTATGACTGGCCCGCGGGCATACGTATGGCATCATATTTGTTGTACAATTTTACCATAAAATTCAAGCAATCGCAATGTATTTTGGCTTTAGTTCACAACACTTTGTTCTTATCTGGTTACTTTCCGTCCCACTTTTTACGCAACATGCGTACAACACTGCTCAGTGCAAAGGCCAACGGCACGGAAAGTGCAAGAACCACAAGCACATAGAAAAAGCTGTTGCGGATATGATAAATCGGCTTTCCGGTATCGTTGACGAACATAAACGCAAATGCATTTACAAAAAGCGGATGCACGAGGTAAAGTTCCAGTGTAAATGTTCCCAGAAAGGCCAGAACCTTATTCCCGATCCGGACCTTCATTCCGACCAAAACCACAAACAGTACGAAGGTCATTGCGGAAATCTGTTGCAGAATCAGTTCGGTCCACATATGAAACAGTCCGTTATATAACAGGGACTGGTACGGAATCTTACAAAACTCCAGAATCTGGTAATAATAACTTGCCAGATAGAAAAATACCGCTGTCACAACAAGGGAACCGAGAAGGAGCGGAACGTAGTTTTTTTTCATTTTTGCAAGCAGACCTTCTCTGTTTCTTGCAAAGAATACCCCGATCACAAAAAGATGAATCGAGTTGTACCACCAGCTTCCCGGGCTGATAAAGAAACAGATCGTTCCGTAAAGCACGGTCGCGATAAGCAGAACCAGAATTCCGGTCATTTCGTCCCGGATCACATGGAACGCAATATAAAATGCCACGTACATATAGATTATCGCCGGAATAAACCAGATATAATCAAAGGTGTTGATCCAAAACGGTCTCGAAATGCGCATTCCCTGAATGCGCTCGATGATAAAGAATACCGTCCAGATAAACACTGCCGGGATCAGAATCGTCACAACCCTCTTCAGGAAAAAGCCCTGAAAAAAGTTTTCCTTCGATTTGCAGGCAACGTACATGCCGTAACCGGAGCAGAAGAAAAAGACCGCAACGAACAAATATCCCACATAGACAAATACATCCAGTCCGTGAACAATCCGAAATTCCTCCAGCCACGGTGCACAGGTCCTTTGCGATGCATGATGGAATAAGATCATGATTGCGGCAAAGCCAAGGAATGATTTTGACTCCGCATACGATAGTACGGTTTCATTCCACTCTCCTGCTTTAAAAAACTTTGCCCCCACCAGCAACAAAACCGCCAGTGCGGGGTAAAACAAATACACCAGATAATTCATAACTCCATTCAATCCTCTCTTAAAGTTTTCGTGTAAATCCCCTCTATATGAAATTCTATTTTCTGCGGTTCATCGACGCAATAGACTTCAACGTCGGAATCTCCATCGGACAGACTTCCACACAGGATAATGCCTTGGAACAGCTCTTTGAAAAGTGTTTTGTATATGCTTTCTTCATTGGCTCATCCATCGTCTTGCTTCTTGTGGAAATCAAATAGCAGTCATTCGCGAAGGCTGCGCCGAAGAAGGTCTTTCCGCCCTTGTAATTCGGGCAGACTTCCAAACAGAGTCCGCATTTTAAGCATTTTGCGGTTGCATACATCTGATCATATTCCCTCGGGTCGGCACCCTTGTATTCTTCGATGCATGCATTTACTTTCTTTAAATTCTCCTGAATACTGCCCCGGTCGACCACCAGGTCCGAGATGGTCGGAAACTTCTTTAACGGCTCGATTGTGACAACATCTCCCTTTAAGTTCCGCAAAAATGTCTCACAGGCCAGAGCCGGTCGTCCGTTGATCACCATGGCGCATCCGCCGCACATTCCCTGCAGGCAGGAACATTCCCATGAAATTCGGGGTGCCGGCTTTCCGTTGATGTCTTTCAGATCATCCCTGTAGTTCAATTCATCGATCAGACCCGCCACCGTCTGGTTTGTACTGCCTTCGTAGGAGAACTCCTGCCAGTATGGTTTTGAAACAGGCGATTCCTGCCTTAGAATTCTAACTTTCATACGTTCCCTCCACATCCAGACGGGTCCGGTATTCTCCGTTCTCATACGAAATAATGGTCGCGTTCGCATACTCATCCTTTGTTTCGGCATAATCACTTCTGTAATGCGCACCTCTGCTCTCCTTACGGCTTAAGGCACACGTAAGTGCTGCCTTTGCAAGTGTCAGGATGCCTTCCAGCGAATAGCCGAGATACAAAAATTCCGAATTGTCATAATGAATCTTATCCACGATGGAAAGATAGTAGGTCACATCATCTATTCCGTTTAAAATCTTTTCTTCGTTTCTTACGATACCCAGATTCTCCTGCACGTTCTGCGCAACCAGGTCGCGGATGTACATAACGGGGAAGGCACTTTTTGACTCCTTTAATCTGCGAAGTTTCTCCTGTCCCGCTTTTAATTCTTCGGAAAAATCAGGTCTTCCTTCCGCCGCTTCGGTCATCTCCCCGATCGACTTAGCCGCAACCCTGCCGCCGTGCAATGCCGCAAGCAGAGAATTTCCGCCGAGACGGTTTGCGCCGTGGTACATGGAAGCGCACTCTCCGATGGCATAGAGATTTTTAATGTTTGTTTCGTGGTTGTTCTTTACCGCGATTCCGCCCATGAAGAAATGCACGGACGGCGTTACCGGAATACTCTCTTTCGTAATATCGATTCCGCGATATTTTAAGCAAAGGTTATATACTTCGGGAATGCGCTTTAGGATTTCTTCCTTTCCGAGGAAGGAAATATCCAGGAAAATCTCTTTTCCGGTTTCATCCATACATCTGGAAACCACGTCTCTCGGCATCAGGTTTCCGCGCTCTCCGAACTTCTCTTCCATGAAATAGACACGTTTTTCACCGTCCAGGTAATAGAGCCTTCCGCCCTCTCCGCGGACCGCTTCCGATACCAGCATCTTTTTCTGGGATGTAACGATGGTTGTAGGATGATACTGGATAAACTCAAGATTCTTCAGTTCCACACCCTGCATGAACAGTTTGCCCTGTGCATATCCGTCACACTGCGTGGAACCTGTGGTTTTTCCGAACAGTGCGTTTTGTCCGCCGGTCGCCATGACAAGACAGTCTGCCTCGATCATCTCCAGATCCATTGTCGCTTCGTTGAAAAAGATCGCTCCGTAGCAGGCTCCGTCTTTGATCAACGCACTGTAAAAATCCGTCCAGAGTTTTCTTTGAATCAGACCGAGTGCCTCAAAACGACGTGCCTCCATGACAAGTGCCGTCACAATCTGTTTTCCGGTAGATGCGCCGCAGTAGCAGGTTCTTTTGTAGGACTGGGCACCGAATGCTCTTCTTGCCACGGTTCCGACCTCTTTCGTCGTAAAAACGGTACCGATCCTCTCAAGCCACTTTACGATTTGGGGTGCATCCTCGCAAAGTCCTCTTACGGACTCTTTTCCCGCGATATAACATCCACCTTTTAAGGTATCTTCGATATGACACGCAATGCTGTCGCCTTCTTCGCAGGACTCCGTAACCGCATTGATTCCGCCGGCTGCCAGTACGGACTGCGCACGTTCCGAAGGGAACGGCGAAACAAGCGTCACCTCCATGCCTTTTTCGGCACAGGAAATGGCACAACTCAGACCCGCTATTCCGCTTCCTACAATCAGTACCTTCTTCATCCCACTCTCCTCATCCCCGGAACATCTTATATTCCGCGAGCGTGATCACAACACTTACCAGTATAAAAAGCAGACCGCAAATCACATATCCGACGCGATCCATTTTCTTTTTCTTTTCGATATCTTCCAACAGTCCGAATGTAATGAGTGCATTCGAAAAGGACATTGCCACATGTGTAAAAACCACTGCATAGAAAAGAACCCCGAAACAGAGCAAACCGTTTACGATCGGTGTTCCTTGATACTTTATAAGGAGCTTCACCGAAATCACATGAAGCGGCAACATTACCACAAGGCAAATTGACGAAATTCTCTGAATCAGAGTTCTGATATTTAATTTCTTATATTGGATGGTCTTTGAATCGTGAAGTCCGAAATAAGCGATTGCCGCAAAAATACCATGCAACATCATGACAGTGGCCGTGGTCTTTCCGAAAAAAGCCGTAACTTTAAGATTTACGATCATCGTCGCAAATGCGGATGCCTCATAGATTACGTGCGCCAAAAGAAGAAGCATGGCTAAAAGCGCAAAACCGGAACTGATTTTTTTGATGACCATTGACCCGCTTCTCCTTTCTTTTTTTCTATTGTATCAGGAATTATTTGTTAGGTGCAATCTTCTTTGCGTTTATTTTTTCCTTCGCCTGTTCCACCTTTTGCCTATTAGCTTCCATCTATAACTATACCCATTTTTGTCCAAATAATAAAGACCGGCTTTCACCGGTCTTTATCTGATTCATTTGATATTCTACTGAACCGAAGCGCTCAGGCTGTTATACAGAGCTTCCGTTTCTTCCGCGGTGTTTCCGCTGATGTAATAGGTATGTTTCGCGGTAACGATTTTGATATATTTGCCCGCCCGGGGATTCAAATACAATCTGCATCCGTTCTCACCGTTTACGGTGAAATTTCCCTTTGCCACATTTTCCATTCCGGTACCGGCAACCCGTATCGCATGCAGTTCGGTAAGGTCGCCACTCTCTACGGATACGATCTCGCTCTTCGAAATTTTGTATTCATCCCGAAGCTGGTGGCAGATTACGGTATCGTTTTCGAATCTTACCTGAATCGGCGTTGCACCCATCATGCCTACATAAATCAGGGCCAGAATCGAACCGATGATAATCGCGCCCAGAAATACACTGATCACCTTGCCTGCAGGATGTGCCATATTGATGGTTCCGCCGACGCCGACACGTTTCTCGACATTGAGGCGCTTATCATTCGGGTTATAGTAAAACATTCCGAGAAGCCAGTAATCATCGTCATCTTCCACGAGTTTTGCTTCGTCGTGCGCATATTTTTTATTCAGTGTAATGCTGTTCTTCGCAAAAACCGCCGTCGCTCCCATAATGGCAAGCAGGTAAATGCCGACAAGGATGAGACTGATTAATTCCACTTTGGCAAAGCAGAAGATGAAAATCGCCGCCAGCGCCATAATGTTGTCAATCCAGCAGATCGAAATCATGTAGTTTGCAAAATTGCGTTTTTTCGCACGATTGTAGTTGGTATTGATATCGCTGTTTTCGCTGATGACTTCGTTCCGGTAGTTATCCACCATAAATGCGATCGGCAGCATGATAAAATTCATCATAACGATGATGCTCACAAGTCCCGTGCAGAGGAAAGTTCCTTCGAACATGCCGAATTTGATGGGAAGGATTTTCAGGTCGCAAAGGAGCGCTGCCACAATGATTAATACTCCGGCAACATTGGCAAGAATAATTGCCGGACGGTTAAGCGCATGCACGCGACCCACCGTTTTTAAGTCCGCATACAGAACCTTTTCCGGCACGATACCGAGAACTTTTTTGTATTTTTTCAGTTCCGAATTGCCGAGTGCAAAAGGAATGTTAAATACCACAAGGCCGATGTAAATCAGAATGGTATAGGACATCATTTTTAAGTTTAATCCCGGTACAAAAAGCAGTCCCGTGCAAAATACCAGAAGCACGATTAAAATCACCGTTGCCTGCTTATTGTGTGCGCTTACGATGCTCTCGACCATTCCGGCGCCTTGCTCCGTTTTAAATTCGTTCCGGTTATTTACACCGTAGATCCGCTTCTTATTCTTCCAGTTGCGCGGATACATCAGGAAATACATAATCAAAAACGTCGGAACCGCACAGATAAACATGATTAATCCAAGCACAAATCCACTCATATCATTCACCCCACATTTCTTCCGTCAGCTTGTCAAAATCCGCTTTGGACATGCCTGCGATTTTCGCCTCCGAAACGATTCTTCTAAGTTCGTCCTTATTCTGGGCACTTAAGGATTTGGACTGGTCGATTTCCATACGCACCCTCGCACCGTTCTTGCGGTCGGTTAAAATATAGCCCTCCGATTTCAGAATCTGATATGCTTTGCTGACCGTCATTGTGTTAATTCCGATTTCCATTGATAATGCTCTAACCGTGGGCAGCTGTTCTCCTGCGGTAAGTTCGCCTGAGGAGATGCCCATGACAATCTGGTTTCTTATTTGAAGATAGATCGGAACGTCCGAATATTCGTTGATTTTTATAATCATGCCTCCGTCTCCTTTTTGGTTTTTTTCATTACAACTATGCCCAGAACGACTGCCAGAATCAAGCTCGGAATCATCGAAATGGCGCCGTTGAAAGCAGGTCCCAAGATCATATATTTACCGTAATCCTCGCGGTTTACATTGATGAACATTAAGATAAATGTTGTTGCATTGATTGCCCCGTGCAAAAGCGCCGGGTACCAAATACATTTACTTTTATGATAAACCATTTCTTCGAAGGCACCGAGAACAATGCAGATTACGGTGAATACAATCCAGCCGACGAACGGAAATCCGGGATAATCGAAGCCGTATTCATATCCGGCGATTGCCATACAGGGGAAGTGGAAAGAAGCCCAGATTACACCGCCGATGATCCATGTGGTAACGCGGTTGAACCTTTTATTCAGTTCCGGATAAAGGAAGCCTCTCCAGCCAACCTCTTCTCCGAGAGCGACGAACATGTTGATTGCCGGCCCGTAGAAAAAACCGGCGAGTACGGTGATGATGTAGTAGGTCTGCATCGTCACACCTTTTTCCGCGAGCATTGCATTAAAATCTATCCCGCCCAATTGCTCAATCTCTGCGATGATATAGGATCCGCTGAAATCAAGGAATTGCGGAAAGATAGCAAAGAAAAGCGCCGCACCGATGATCGTCATGATTCCGGGAACAAACATGCAAACCGGAATGAGCCAGCCACAGCCTTTGAATTTCGGCTTCCAACCGAAGCCCTTAAAGCCCTTGTTCAGAATAATCGCAACAATGGCCGGAACGAACATCATAATTGCCATACCAATCTGGAAAACGCTCTTACCCGTCATATTCTGATGTTGCATAAAATAAACACTGAGTATGGACTGGATAATCCATGCCAAAACCAATGTTACGGATGTATAGATAATTACCTTCTTTGTATTCATACGCCACTCCTTTGTCTGTGTGTGTTTGCACAGTATTGTATACTTTGTATTAGCTTCTGTAATACAAAAGATACACCGAATGAAATCCTTTGTCAATAGACAAAATAAAAAAGGACAATTCCGCTGTCACTTTTTGCGTGACGGCAAAACTGTCCTCTTATCACAATGTCAAATGCCTTATAGCTTCCAGAACCCTGTTCCGGTCTCCGGATTAAATTCTCTTCCGATTGTTCCGCCGATTACCGGACGAAGCTCAATTTCGGCCGTATACAGAACGGTGGTTGCTTTTAAGTGTCCGCCGATGGTGTGATGTTCTTCCCCTTCTTTATAGGAAAACATTGCATGGGTGTGATGATATTTTTTTCCTTCTTCATCGGAAATGATATTGCCCATGAGGGAAACAAGTTCCAGCATGCCTTCCATTTTTTCCGTGGAAAACTCTCCCTTTTCGGGATCAAATGTCTGGATTTCGGCACTGCTGCAGCCGCCGATTCCATTGTAGGTAGCGCTTGCAATGCCTTCTTTCTCGCAGACGGACAGGATCGAGGCAATCACTTCATCGCCGCGGTCTGCGCGAATATAATATGTGTCATTGAATTTGCGGTACTCCATAGCAGTCACCCCCTCAACTATATAATATTATCTCATTTTTGGACAAAAAAACAAGGTGACGATTCAACGTCACCTTGCATATTGAAAAATCTTATTTATCCAAACTTTTCATCGTCAGGATTAAAGATGTGATTGTCTTAACAATATTTAACATCGCTTGACCTCTCGATTTCAACGGCTCCTCACCATATTGTCATGGTCTGATATCCTGTGTCTTATAAATGAATTTGTTGTTGAACCGTTCCGATTGGGACTTCCCATAAGTACAATTATCTTCATTCAATTCACCCCACCTGTCTCAGTTGTTCTTCTTTCTTTACTGTAAACCTTCTATCCATGCTTTAATCTCGTCATCGGATGCATTGCCGCCAAAGCGTTTACCTTCAAGCCAATTGCCGCTTCCTGCATTGTCGGCAAGATTCTGTCCGCTCCTTCCGATTCCGCTGCTGCCTGAAGTGCAAAACGGAATCACCGTAATGCCATCAAAGTTATAACTCTCCGCAAATGTATCCATGATGCGCGGCTCTTCGCCCCACCAGATAGGATATCCTATATAGA
>JAFWTY010000028.1 GCA_017518735.1 Lachnospiraceae bacterium
GTATTATGTTGATATATATTTCTAGGGCCACGAAAAAAACCCATCAACATATGCATTATTCCATCTTGTTCATTTATTTCCGATTCATTTGATAAATCATTTATCGCTATCAATGGAGCCTGAGTAATAGCTAGTGTTTCTTTATCATATTTAAATGAAAAAGCTCTCGATACAAGTTCACTACCATGCAACCCTATAATTCCTGATTCATTTTTTATCGCATTTTCTAGAACAACAAAACAGTCTCGACAAGCAGATTCATATTCGGATTTTAGAATTAGATTTCTAGCATGATTTAGTTTTTTGTTTAAATCATAGACTTTGAAAATATCCAATATATATTGTCGATAATTTGGCATCATGTTGCCACAATAAGGACAAAATCTTGGAAATCGGTAATCGTATGTGTACATACCGTTTTTGTGCTTTATCGGAGACTTATATACTCTGATTGTCTTATAACAATTGACACATTTTAATCTTTTCATTTTTTTCATTCCCAGCTTTTTCAATAATACTCTTCCCTGCAAATCTCAATCTTTCCTTACTACTATAAAATTACATTGCATCATAGCATTACTTCTTTTTCTTTCGAAACTTCTCAATGTTTATTCTTTTACATCTCTCACGATTCTCTCTAAACATTTCTTCTATCTCGTCATCTGTCTTTTCCGTATCATCGCAACGTTCAAGCGAAACATTATAATGCGAAAACATTGTCCATATTGCTGCGTTTGCAAATGCAGATAAAAATCTTGTATCGAACGCAGGCACTGGTTTATCTTCAAATGCATAACGCCAATCAACAAAAGCGTTCGAAATAAGTATTAACTCCTCCACAAACTTTTTTGCTTCTTTATACTCTGGCGCTTTTTGTATCAAATGCCCCAATAATTCGTTTCGAAAAGAATCGGGGAGTAATTCAAAAAGCGACAGCAAATTGTGTTCATTATCATATTTTATCTTATTTTTAGCCAATATAGCCTTCAAGGTAAGTTCGCAAGAAAAAGCTCCGTTGACAATCGTTGGTATATACAGTAATAAATCATCCTCGGCCTGTCTGCCGATTTGCTCTAATGCTATATATGCGTTATAAAAAGATTTTGCCTGATATACCAAATGATTTTCTCGTACCATAGTATCCCTCGCTCGCTCATACGCTCAGCAGTTTCTCCAGTTCATCCATCTCCACCGCTATCTGCTTCTCAATTTCTCTGATATTTGCCATAATCTCTGATGTTGGCGGATATTCTACCGCCACATATTCAACCTCTTTATATTTGTTGATTGAAAGATCATAGTCGTTATCGGCAATTTCTTTCTTGGAAACCATAAAAGACTTGTCCGTACGTTTTCTGTCTTTTTCAGCTTCAATATTTTTGAAGCGGCTGATGATATCAGGGATATCGTTATCCTTGATTTCAGTACGTTTGTCGTCAAGGCTGAAACCATCAGCAGTCATATCATAAAACCAGACATCATCTGTTCCTCCGTGACCGGTCTTGGTAAAGATAAGTATTGCGGTAGATACTCCGGCATAAGGCTTAAACACACCGGATGGCATGGAAATTACCGCTTCAAGTCGCTGATTTTCTACGATTTCCTTTCTTATAGCCTTATGTGCATTGGAAGATCCAAAGAGCACTCCGTCCGGAACGATACAAGCGCATCTTCCTCCAGTCTTCAACATTCTCACAAACAGCGCCAGGAATAAAAGTTCTGTCTTCTTGGTCTTACATACCTTCTGAAGATCTGTTGATATAGTATCCGCATCTAGGTTACCCTTAAAAGGCGGATTTGCCAGAATAAGTGAATACATATCCTTATCAGGGTTTTGATCAGATAAGCTGTCGCGATACTCGATAAACGGATTCTCCACACCGTGGGTCATCATATTCATGGCTCCGATACGGAGCATGGTTCTGTCCATGTCATATCCGTGGAACATGTCATTCATGAAATGATTTCTGTTTTGTTTATCAAGAAGAACTTCCTTCTTATATTTTTCTCTTAAGTAGTCTCCGCTGGTAACAAGGAATCCGGAAGTTCCGCAGGCAGGATCACAGATAAAGTCTGTCGGCTTCGGATCCATCATCTCCACTATCATACGGATGATATGTCTCGGGGTTCTAAACTGCCCGTTAACACCGGACTGAGCAATCTTCGAAAGCAGATACTCATACACATCCCCTCGGATGTCTGTTTGATGGAGTTCTTCCATCATAGAATAGATTTCATCCATAGCATCCACAATCTTAGATAGCATCAATGGCGTATTTATCTTAAAGATTGCATCATCCATATATTTGCTGTATGCAGAATTCTTATCGCCATGGAGATTCTTTATAAAAGGGAATACCCATTCCTGAACGACAGAATACATTCTCTGTGCCGGGAAATCATGGAAAGTAGACCACTTAAGCTGATTACCATCCACCGTGCGATCTCCGATTTCAACCTCTTCTGCAAAAATGCTTTTGTAAGGAAGTCCAAGCATAGCAGCTTCTTTTGCGCGAAGGTTGTCTGTATCATCCAGATCCTTTATAAACATGAGGTATGTCATCTGCTCAATGACATCAAGTGGGTTCGTAATGCCACCATTCCAAAATATCTCCCAAAGACTGTCTATTTTGTTCTTAAGTTCTCCGGTCATTATCGATCTCCTTTATTCCTTATCTCTGTTCCAAACGTATTTTGTATATCTTCCGCCACCTATTTTTATAATACTTTCCGATGACAGAAGTTCCGACAATGCCCTTTCTACCGTTATGCGGCTGATGTCGGGGCATTTCTCCATAATCTGTGACTTTGTAATCTCACCATAGGTACTTTTAATCAGTTCAGCAACCCGCTCCGGCTTTGAAAGTCCACTGTTGATTAATGTCTCTACCCTTTCAGAAAAATCTCTATATGCCGCAACCACAACACCGAGCATATATTGTACAAACGGAACGTAATTATTCGTTTCTTCATGCCAATTAAGGGAGCTTTCCTGCAGGCACTCATAATATGAACTCTTTGTCTTTTCTATCAGATGCTCAATACTGATATACTTTCCTACGATGTATCCGGCTCTGTATAGCATCAGCAGTGTAAGTAACCTGCTCATTCTTCCGTTGCCGTCATTAAACGGATGGATACATAAGAAATCCAGTATGAACATCGGTATCAGAAGAAGCGGATCTATTGTCCCGGTTCCGAGAGCTTTGTCAAATTCATTACAAAGATTCTCGATTGCCTCAGGCGTTTCCCATGCAGGAACCGGTCTGAATCTTACAAATTTGTTGCCCTGTTCATCCTCTTCCTCAATGATGTTATCCGCTGCTTTATACTTTCCACCGATATCATAACCTTCAAACTTATATAAATCCCTGTGAAGCTGAAGGATCATATTCGGTCTTATCGAGATGTAATCATGACTCTCATGGATTGTATTAAGTACATCCCTGTATCCGGCAATCTCTCGCTCGTTTCTCGTCTTAGGCGTAGTCTTATCTTTAACTAGCGCTTTCAGTCTCGCATCAGAAGTATAGATACCCTCAATCTTATTGGATGCTTCGGTACTCTGAATCTTCGCAATCTCAACAAGTTGGTTCAATGTATCTGCCTTTGCTTCTATGAAAAGTAACTGCTTGCCTTTGTATTCATGGATTTGCGTAAGCAGTGCCACTATTTCCGGCGTCAGTAGTTTTTCCCATTTTTTACTGTAATCAAAATTTCTCATTTCAATATCCTCATTCAAACATCAATTTACTCATAAGCGGATATGATGATGCACTTAAATAATAACACTCATTATACTCATTGTCAACGTTAATTGCATCAAATTTGCGAAAATGATGCAATTGAGCAATTGATGATGTAATTAAATAGTTTATCTATAAACTATTTAGGTCATATTAGATTCCGAATTGATTGCTAAGGATCTTCAATACGACATTGTTGTAATATAAACCGACATTTATACCGACATTTTTGCAATATAAACCGACACTTTTGTTTTTACTTCGCATCATATCTGTTCTCTTTTTGCTACTTTATTTACCACTTTATTCGCTACCTTAATTGCTACTCATCCATAGAAAAAGGCACCCTGCATCACACAGAGTGCTCTCATCAATTATCGGGTAGTCCACCTTCAAAAGGTGTAAACGGGGTGTAAATCCGTTTGATAAATCTTCAAAATGCCGTATTTTCAAGGTTTACTGCTTTACTGAAATCTCTTGCCCCAACAGACGAACAAAACTCTAACCATATCTAAAACTCCTGTATTTTCAGCACTCTTCAAATAATTTATACCTCTTTACTTGGCATATAATACGCATAATATGGCATATTATTTCCACCAAAAGGTATAAAATTAGGTAGAATTTGAAAAAATCTGTTGTTCTTTGATTATGCGCACATTACATCTAAAAGCACTTCTTTGCATGTTCCTGCGTACAGTTTCCAACCTCGGGACACTTGTAGCAGACTTCGTTTTTGCTGTATTCATTGGCAAAGAATTCTTTGACGTTTTCCAAGGTGGTATCCGCAATATTGGATAAAGCTTCCTCGGTAAGGAAGGCCTGGTGCGAAGTAACGATAACATTCGGCATGGAGATTAAGCGTGCAAGCACATCGTCATCCACGATATGGTTGGAATAATCATGGAAGAATACGTTGGATTCTTCTTCGTAAACGTCTAAGCAGGCAGCGCCGACTTTTCTTTGTTTGATGCCCTCTACCAAAGCTTCCGCATCGATCAAAGCACCACGGGAAGTGTTGATTAAAACCACACCCTTTTTCATCTTTGCAATGCTTGCTCCGTTCACCATATGGCGGTTTTCATCGGTTAACGGACAATGGAAGGAAATGATATCGCTTCTCTCCCACAGTTCATCCAAAGAGACATATTCAATTCCGGAGCCCTCTGCAGGGAACTTGTCGTATGCAATAACATGCATTCCGAAACCTTTGCAGATATCGATGAAGATTCTGCCGATTTTACCGGTTCCGACCACACCGACCGTCTTTCCGTGCAGGTCAAATCCCGTCAGTCCGTTTAAGCTGAAATTGAAGTCCTTGGTGCGGATATATGCTTTATGAATTCTTCGGATGGATGTCAGCAAAAGTGCCATGGCGTGCTCTGCCACCGCATAGGGAGAATACGCGGGAACTCTGACGATGTGGATCTTCTTGTACGCATAGGCGATGTCCACGTTGTTGTATCCCGCACAACGTAAGGCAATCAGTTTTACGCCCATCTCCACGAGCGCATCGATAACCGTCCGGTTAATGTCGTCATTTACGAATACACAGACCACGTCATACCCCTGCGCAAGTTTGCAGGTAGCTTCGGTCAGCCTGGTTTCAAAGTAGTTTATCTCAAATTCTTCATTTTCATTGGATTTGATAAAAGAATTCTTATCGTAATCCTTCGCATCAAAAAAAGCTATTTTAATCATATTGATTCTTCCTCCAAAAACTTTTTCATAGTCATCTCGAAATCATCCTCTATAAGCACCACCTTTTCACCGGCAGAACCGAAAGAATCCATGTACCATCTGTTCCACTGCTTCAGTTCATCCATCGTAAAATCCGCTTCGGTCAGCCTGGATTCCACTTCGGATTCATGTCCGATGATTTCACTGAAATGATTCTCTATATATTCTTCCGTCATTGCAAGACAAATGAATTCGATGTTTTCCAAGTATTTTTCATCAAAGCTTTTCCGCCAGTCTGCCGGAACATAGCAACCTTCTATGATGTAATTCTGCTTGTTTTCTATCGCCGTTTTAATCATCTCTCGGACAATCGGCCACATGTAATCCGTAAGCTCATCATCGTCTTCGGGTGTTAACGTCGTATATCCGCTGCGAATCAAACCCATCTTCAGATGGTCAAGCGAAAGATATGGATAATTGTTTTTTTCAAGCAGCCTTTGCGCCAAAAATGTTTTGCCGACATGGGTTGCACCGGTAATCAGTATAATCATCTTTTTTCGTATAATGGCTTGTCTGGTCTTTTCCTTTTTTCCAATCACGCTGTAAATTCAATGTATCATTTCGGTGAACTGTTGCCCCGACTTTTCTGCCCTCTTAGTTGAGTAGCCGAAACAGTACCTTCGTCTGTCTTATTATCTATTATAACACCGACGGCAAAACCGTCTTTTCGATAAACTCCACGCGGTCAAAAATTCTCGGCTTAAACGTTCCCGTAATGCCCACTGCCACATTTATCTCTTTATTCGCATAGATGATGTTTCCGCTGTCTCCGATTGCCGCATAAACCTCTCTGTCCGGAAAGGGTTTATACCAAAGATACCCATACTCCATATTCCCGAACATCTTTCCGAGCTTTATATACGGTGTGGTCATCTCTTTGATCCACTCTGACGAAAGAATCTGTTTTCCGTCATATTTTCCGTCGTTTAAAACCATCTCTCCGATTCTTGCAAGATCCCTTCCGGATGCACAGAGACCCCAACCCGCTGTCACCGTATCCTGCGGATCCGAGTACCACTCGTTCTTTCTCGGACCTTTGTTCATAAAAAAGTCAAACTGGTCTTCTTTGCTGCAGGTACCGTGTATGAAGTGCTCCGGAATTCCCAGCGGGAGAAATAAATACTGGTTAGCAAAATCGATACATTTTTCCTCCGTCGCCCGCTCGATAATTCCCGCAAGAATCTGTATTCCGAGAGTGGAATACTTAAACTCTCCGGTAATACCCGCACGGCCTCCGAGGAAATCCAGCGCGGCCTTGGTCCAGTCCTCCGAGGTACAAACTTTCTTCCACGGTTCGGATTTACCCTTATACGGAGCCGTCATAGTAAGAAGATGCTTAATCGTAACATCGTAAATGGTTTTCTCGCCTCTCTTAACCTGATAGTCCGGAAAATAATCCATAACCTTCTCGTCAAGACTTTTGATTTTTCCCTGATCAACCGCAATCCCGGCAAGCAGCGCCATTACGCCCTTTGTCACGGAATTTACGTTGATGGCATCCTCCGTTTTAAAACCTCTGAAGCAGTCCTCGTAAGCGGTCCCTCCATCCTTGATCACATAAATCTGAGCTATGTTGCTTTCGTTTCCCGTACTCTCCGAAACAAATCTGTGAAACTGGTTTTTGTTCATTATTATCCTCTTCTTTCTTTATGATTCGGACGTCCTATAATAAGGCTAATTTAATTTAAAATTGTTTTCAAGTATTATTTTACGTAATAAAAAAGCTATGGATAGTTGACCCTTTCCATAGCTTCATTTTTCAAGTTTTTTTCGTTTTTTCTTATTATCTTCCGTCAGCACATTCTCCTTAATGTCTGTTTTCACGATTACTGAATATCATTCAGATGACGAATTGTCAATTTTCTGGATGTGGCAATAATGACCTGATCGCCGTCCCTAATACAGGTCTCTCCCGAGGGCACGATTGTCTGACCGTCGCGAATAATCGCAGCGATCAAAATACCTTTCTTAAGATGGAACGCTTTGTCCTTAAACGGAATGTTCAAGAGTTTGAAATCATTTCCTGCCACAATCTCTTTAATCTCTGCTTTTCCGTCCGCAACCAGATAAAACTTACCGATCTCCCGCTGCATTTCCTCTCCGTCATGATAGCGAATAAATCTCATAGCCCTGAGCGATGCGGATTCCACAGCGGATACGGTAATATCAATATTAACTTTATGAAGCATGCGAAGATGCTCGGGAATCTCAACATATGTAAGAACGCTCGGAATATGGCAGGACCAGGAGAACATGCTGATAACAAGGTTTGTTTCATCGCTGTCCGTCAAAGAAACCACCATATCCATTTCGGAAAGCTGTTCTTCTTTTAGGATTTCCAGCAGTTCGCCTTCCCCGGTGCAGAGAATCCTGCAGTGAGGAAAACGTTCCATCAGCACTCTGCAACGATTCGGATCATTCTCCAAAACCGTGATCTGATAGCCGTCTTTTACCATCAGTTCGAGCAGATATTCGCTGATGGTGTGACCACCTATGATCATGACTTTTTTCACTCTCTTTCGGCTGATTCCAAAGGATTTTAAGGTTCCTGTCAGATCCTCATCCGTAATTGCCACTGTCAGATTATCGCCGGCATTTACCACGAAACTGCCGTCCGGTATGGTCAGCTTTCCTCCACGCAAAACAGCCACAACCAGCATATTCTGGTTGAAGGATTTTTTGATATCATTTAAACTCTTTCCGCACATCGGAGAATCTTCGAGAAGGTTTAAATCCATGAGGCGAAGACCGCTGTTCCAAAAGCCGACAAACTTCGTATTCCCGGGCATTCCGATATTCTGGTAGATCTCCTCTGCCACATCTTTTTTCGGCATCAGAACAAAGTCGATCCGGTATTCTTTTTTGAGTTCTCCGTACTCCTTTACGAAATCCGGCATTGTGATCCTGGCAGCTGCATAATGGGTTCCGAGATTTTTGGCCTGCATACAGCTGAGCAGATTGATCTCGTCAATCGGTGTCAAAGCAACGATTGCATCTGCGGTGGCCGCGCCTGCGGCAATCAGAGTTTCACGCGAAGCTCCGCTGCCGACGATACCGTTGACACTGTATTGGTCTGTAATCTCTTCGATGAGTTTTCGATCTTTGTCGATTACCACAATATCGTAGTTTTCCGATGCAAGGGATGAAATCAGTAATCTTCCCGTGCGTCCCAGTCCGATGATAATAATCTTCATTGTTCACTTCCTCCTGCCGGACGTTTTAAGCGGTTTGCCTTATGCTTTTCAAGCCCCATATAGACTCTGCGGACTGTCATGCCCTGTACCAGAACCGTAAAGAATATTGTTACAAATGCAATGTTTAAGAATATCTCATATACCGGTTGAGCCAGATACTCTTCCGTTTCAAGCGCAAGTGCCAGCGACAGACCGCCTTTTAAGGCAGACCAGGTCATTAGGGCAACAAATTCGGGAAGGTTGTAATTACCCGGAATACGGTGACCGGTAAGTATCGTACTGACCGTTACACCACCCGCTCTTGAAATGATAAGTGAAACAAGGGCAACCGGAATGATAATCGGCGCATATTTGCTTAATGTTGTTCCCAGCACTACAAAACCAATCATGACAAAAAGTGCGGAATTAAGAATTCCCTCAAGAATTTCCCAGAAATGATCGTAGTAATTATGCGGGTCGACAACCGTTTCCAGTCTGCGAATCTTATCCATTTTATAGGAGAAGAAGAAACCGCAGATAACGGATGCAAGTACGCCGGAGAATCCGAAGTGTTCGCATATTATGTAAACCAAAAAGACATTTAACAGCGCAATTAAAATATTGCGAATCGGGTCTCTGGAAATCTTTACAAGCTGGAACATTATGAAAGATACGGCTAAGGCCACAACTGCTGCACCAAGGATTTCCTTGGCAAGCAAAACCGCAACATTCCCTTCGCTGCTGTGCGTAATGATGGAACGTACAAAGATAAAGAGTGTTACTCCGGTACCGTCGTTAAACAATGACTCGTTTTCAATAACGGAGCAGACATTCTTGGAAAGTCCGATTTTATTCAGGATTCCGGTCGCCGCGATGGGATCGGTCGGAGAAACGACACAGCCCAAAAGGACGCAGGTCCAGAAATCCAGGGGAAGTTTGAATGCTATGGAAGCCAGGAAAATCAGGCATCCGTAAAGGAACGACGAAAGAACCGTAGATACGAAAGCAAGCAGACAGATCGGTCTGAGATTCGTTTTAAATTTCCCCATATTGACCTTGCTCGCTCCTGCAAAAAGCATAAAGCAAAGCATACCGTCCATTAAGTACTCGCGGAATCCGAAATTGCCCAGTGCTCCGATTATGTTTTGAAGCGGTTCCATCGGGAAAACGGCGCGAAGGATCAACAGGATAATGGACAGAATGGACGAAAAAAAGACAAGCGCAATATCGCTCTGAATATGAAACAGCTTATCATTCAGCGTACCGATGATGACAATGTACGCCAAAATAATTATAAGGAGAATTTGCACGCTCATAGACTAAAAATTCAGTTTCTACTTCATTGTAACCAGTTCGTATTCTCTCGTACCGATGCCGATTTTTTCCGCATGTTCCAGTGTTTCCGCCCAGGACACATTCGGATTGCTGTTATGCCAAACATCCCCATGGTCGTGGAAATGCTCTTTGGCCATATTGTCGCCAAGCTGGCTGTTCCGGATAGGCTCTGCCTTCTGGCAAAGATCCACACAGGCCTGATCAAGCGCCACCGGATCAAAAGATGCAAGCATTCCGATATCCGGCAGGATCGGTGCATCGTTCTCACCGTGACAGTCGCAGTTCGGAGAAACATCGGTAATCAAACTGATATGGAAACTCGGTCTTCCGCTGACGACAGCTGCCGTATATTCCGCCATTCTTCTTCCGAGCATCTGCGGTGCATCCCAGTTGTCGTTTTCAATCGCATCAAAAGCACATGCTCCGATACAACGGCCGCAGCCCTTGCATTTTTCCGAATCGATCCATGCTTTGTTATCGGTATAGCTGATGGCATCAGAGCCGCACTCTTTCGCACATCTTCTGCAACCTCTGCACAGACTCTCGGTCACATGAGGATGACCGCTGTTATGCTGCTGCATCTTTCCGGCACGACTTCCGCAGCCCATACCGATGTTTTTGATAGCTCCGCCGAATCCGGCCTGCTCATGTCCCTTAAAATGGTTTAAAGAAATCACGATATCCGCATCCATGACCGCACGACCGATATAAGCTTCCTTGCAGTATTCTCCGTTCGGAACCGGAACAAGAATATCGTCGGTTCCCCTGAGTCCGTCTGCAATGATGATCTGACAGCCTGTAGTTATGGTATTGAAACCATTAATATTTGCACAGTCCAGATGCTCGAGTGCATGCTTTCTGCTGCCCGGATACAAGGTATTACAGTCTGTCAAAAACGGCAGACCGCCCTGTTCCTTAACAACATCGGCAACGGCTTTTGCATAATTCGGACGAAGATATGCCAGATTACCAAGCTCTCCGAAATGCATTTTAATCGCTACAAATTTGCCGTCCATATCAATCGAGCCGATTCCGGCCATTTTAATCAGTTTCTGCAGTTTTGCAGGAAGACTGACTCCCAAGACAGTTCTGAAATCCGTAAAATACACTTTCGATTTTTCCATAACGCACCCTCCTTAAGGCTGATCCTCATACTCCCTTTTGCCGATTCCTTGTTTAATAGTATATGAGTTACTGTTTAAGATTCTCCAGAATCTGCTTTGCCAGATCCTCATATCGTTTCATGGTTTCTTCATGTTTTTCTTCTATCGTCTTGATATCTTTGGACTTCGCTGCTGCTTCCAGTTCTGCTGCCAGATCTGCCAGACCATCCGCACCGATTGTCCTTGATGTACTCTTTAAGGAATGCGTTAAGATGCCGTAATCTTCCCAGTTTTCGTTTTTCCTGCACTCCTGAATCTTCGCTGATTTCGCTTCTTCATCGGATGCATAATCCGAAAGAATTTCTTTATACAGATCCCATTCCGATCCGCAGTAGAACAGGCCCGACTCCGTGTTGATTCCCAGCGCGGTTAATGCATTTAACAGTTTCTTTTCTTCACTCGTATTATCCGCGTTATTGTCGCCATTCTTTATATCTTCTTCGGTTTTCTCTTCCGCAGCATTTTTTATAATCTGTACCTTCTCTTTCGGAAGGTAATTGCAGATAGTCCGCTCAAGCTCCGATGCATCCACAGGCTTCATCAGATATCCGTCAAAACCAAGCTCCATATATCTCTCCTTGGCTCCACTGATCACATCGGCGGTAAGACAGATAATCGGTGTCTTATCGTTTTTCCCGGATCCCGGTTCCCGGATTCGTTTCATCGCTTCGGTACCGTCCATTCCGGGCATTCTCTGATCCATCAAAATCACATCATATGAATTCTCAATCGCCAGGAAAACAGCATCCGAACCATTCATCGCGGAATCAATTTTCATTTCCGTTTTCTTTAGCAGATTCTCGATTACAAGGATGTTCATCTTTGTATCGTCCACGACAAGAATTCTGGCTTCGGGAGCACGGAACAGTTCTCTGTAATGCTCCGAATCGCCCGTATTCAGCATAACTTCTTTATAATTTCCAAGCGGTTCCTCGTTCTCAATTTTCTGTACGAGTTCAAACGAGAACTCGCTTCCGACTCCGTATTCACTTTCTACTTTCAACTCGCTTCCCATGAGTTTTAAAAGTCTCTGGGTGATGGCCATGCCGAGTCCGGTGCCTTCGATGTTTCTGTTCTTTATGACATCAAGTCGCTCAAAGGATTCAAAAAGTTTCTCCATATCCTCTTTGCGAATTCCGATACCGGTATCTTTAACTTCATAATAAATCCGTACTTCTCCGCTTTCGCTGTTTCGCTCTTTCTCTTTGATTCCGAGAGTAACTCTTCCCTCCTGCGTATACTTTACCGCATTGGTTAAGAGGTTCATGACAACCTGATTGATTCTGGTATCATCCCCATAAAGTTCGGAAGGAAGGTTTTCATCGATGTGGAAAACCAGCTCCAGATTCTTTGCCTTAGCTCTCTCCGAAATAGAGTTTTCATAATAGACAATCTGGTTTGCCACGCTGTAGCGAACCGGTACAATGTCCATTTTTCCGTCTTCGATTTTTGAAAAATCCAGAATACCGCTGATCAGTTCAAGCAGGTTGTTTCCGGACTGCTTAATCATCTGCGAATAGCCCTTAATCTCTTTATCGTCCGATTCGCGTAGGATCATTTCATTCATACCGATAATCGCGTTGATCGGCGTACGAATCTCATGGGACATGTCCGCAAGAAAGCGGCTCTTGGCTTTGTTTGCTTCATCCGCGGACTGCTTTTCGAGCATCAAAACCTTCTCCTGATATTCCTGCTCCTGCTTGTTGAGCTTGTCCAGAACACGTGCAAGGAAGAATGCCAGAACCACACCGATCATAATTGCAACAATCGCCGCAACGACAAATCCTCGTGTCATGGAAGAAACGTCTTTTTCCAGTACTTTTTCGCTGGTTGCGATGCAGACATACCAGCCGGTATTGTACATTTGGGAATAAACGATTCCTCTCCTTAAACCGTCATAATCCTTCACAAAAACCATCTCATCCTGTCCGCGTCGAATGGCTTCCACTAATTCTTTATACGGAGCATCGGGAGCATCCATCAGATTGATCGGCTTATCTTCGTAGTCGTATACTTCATTCGGATGCACGATTGCATTCATGTTCAGATCCAGAAGAAATGCATAGCTGTCCTCTTCCACATTTGCCTTGTTGACCATATCAACCAGCACATCCACAAAAATATCGGCGGCAAGTACACCGAGTAACTTGTCGTCTTTGTAAACCGCTTTTGAAATTGTAATGATTGGTTTTTGGGTATCGGAATCCAGATAGGGAATCGAATAGAATAATTCGCCGGTAAGAGCCGACGTCGTATACCACTCTCTTTCATGGACGAAATCAACCGATCCGTCTGCCATGAAATCAGAGGCACACACCATATAATTGTTCGGATATGTAAAATACACGTCGTAAACATATCCGTTTTTATTCAGCAGTTCATTACTGTGTTTCAAGTACTCATGAAACTCATCATAGCCCTTGGAAGTAATATCATTTACGGCGAGTTCCGCAGCAAGTGTATCGATAATCGTGGCGTTCGTACTAACCCAGGAAGACAATTCCAAAGAATAACGCTGTGCATCCACACCGTAATTATCTTCCACTTGCATGATCAGACTTTTCTTTGCTCTTTGATAACTGAAAAACGACAAAAACAACGAGATTCCAAGTACCATAAGAACAATCAATATGGTCATTCTGACTCTGAAACTCTTCATAAATGCGTTCCCTTTTACAGACTATCCAGCTCCTTCTTAGCATCTTCAAGCTGCTGTTCTCTCAGCTCGATTTCTCTTTCGGTAGCCTTCACGTTTTCATAGTATTTCTTGCAGTCGTTTGAATTCTGTGTATTGAATTCAATTCTCTTATTCTGAAGCTGCATATTCCATCTTTCGTTTTCGAGAAGGAGATCCTGTACTTTGTTCTCGGACTCCTGTGCCTGTTCGGGAGAAAGCATCGGCATTGCATTTCTCAAGTCGCGAATGGTGTTTTCGTTGTATTTGATGTGCCATTCAATATCCGGGCAACTGAATACTCTTTCATCAACTTCTTTTTCGATTTTCTTAAGTGCTTCTTTGTCTCCTTCGAGTTTCTGCTTCAGAGCTATAATCTGCTCACCCAGATCGTGAATCATCACATGGAGTTCTTCACGTCTTGCCTTGTTCTCGTCCACAAATGTCCAGGTGTACTCTTCTTCCTTCTTTTCGCTTGCTGCAGCGCTTCTTTGCTCAAAATACATCATTTCGCGAAGGATATCGTAGTACCATCTGGAATCCGGTGCGATGGCATGTTTTTTCTTAATCTCATCGAGTTCGTTTTCCATAATCTGGGAAAGCGTAAACTCTTTTTCCACATGATTGTTCAAGAGAACAATCTTTAAGTCTTTGGAAAGATCCACATTATGACACTCCGGATTCGATACCATATCGGTGAACTCCGTCATAGTCGGAATTTCCACATAATACATACAGTTCGGAGCATTTGCAAAAGCCACTCCGCGCTCTGCTTCAAATCGTTTTACCTTTCCGTCATTTTCCAGACGACGACAAAGTGCATAAATCGTATAGAAATCCAGATTATAGCCTGCAAGTTCGGTCATTAAAGCCTGAACAAAGGCATATACGGAAGGGAAATAATTGCGAAGATACGGTCTCTGGGAAATCAGTCCCATAATGCTGTTCATGCATTTGATCTTCCAGTTTTCATACTGCAACACTTCGTTATAGCTTCTGTTATAAGTTGCAAGATTCTCCATAATCAGCTTGCGAACCGCAAGCTCTTTTTCCGCGGAAGTGGTGGTTCTGCAGGTTTCACCGTCACAGATGATTTCTCCGTCCGCTTCCAGGTGACGGAAGAGTTTCTTCTCCAGTTCCTGAAGCATATAAGGGTTCTTCGTATTCTGTAGTTCGTCATATCTTCTGGTGAACTTACGGAATATTTCATCCTTCCAGTCATTTTGATTGTCGCTGATAATCTGACGGAATTCGTCTAAGTATTTCGATTCATCAAAGTTGTTTGCCTCAGCTTTATATGCCCAGTCTTCAATCTCCTCGACATTCTTGGCAACTTCGATGTATTTCTTTTCATTGACGTCGGAATAGTGAATGATTCCCTCGTTGCAAAGTTCCTTCATGACAACTTTCGTCCAGAAAAATCTGCCGTACTTTGCCTCAATTTCCGTCACTTCATAAGGAATTGCTCTTTGGGAAATATCTTCTTTGAGAATTGCTTTTAACTGATCCTTGGGATAGTCATTCGGAGAGTTCGGAGGCAGGTTTTCGTCATCCAAAAACCAGTTCTTTCCGGGTTCAAGAACGCGTCTGTCCACTGCCGGAATGTCCCATTCGATGTTCATGTATTTTCTCTTTAAAATACGCAAAAATCCCTCTTTCGCGGGATCACATTTGTGCGCAAGTGCTTCTTCCACTTTTTCAAAAGCAGCATCTTCCATCGGATAGTACAACATCTGTCCGCATTCCAGACAATAATAATATGTCACGGTTTTTACGGCATATGCTCCCATCGGTCTGTACATCAAACCGTTTTCCATACCGACATTTTCGTTGTAACTTCTTACCTGAACATTAGCGCTTCCGCATGCCGCACAACGACACTCTGCCATTTTTATACCCTCCAAAAACAATACTTTGTTTTATAAAACTCCAACACCCTTCTATTGTATTACATTCGTCGTTACATTTCCATTCAAAACGGTAAATCCCTCAGGTTTCATCCGGTCCGTTTTGCTCCAATTCAACCGGCATAAAGATCCCTCTGATATCATCTCCGGTCACTTTTACCAAACTTCCGCACTTCGGACAGTATTTGTCACTGTCAATCATCACGCAGGTTGTCCAGGAAAAACCGCAATTGGGGCATTCATGATTTCTCTCAATCGGTGGCGGTCCGTACACACAACCGTTGAAATTCATGTACGGCTCATAGGCACCTTCTCCTGCCTTTGTTCCGCATTTCCTGCAGTAAGCATCCTCTCCGATATATGCGTGACAATTTCCGCACTGGTCCTTTCCGGGATAGATTAACTGTTCTTTACCAAACATAGAATCTCTCCTTATTTACGTAGACAGCTCTTTTTTAACGATATAGTTTCAACCGGTCTTCCAGCTCTTTTTGGAACAGATCCACAGCCTCTTTGGGACTGACAATCTTTACACCGGAACCGAGTGCAAAAACCCATCCCAGGAACTGATTGCTGACTGCCACTTCCACGCTGGTTTCCCACCAGTCTTTCCTGCCTTTTACGGGAAGCACCGGAATATCCGTGCCGAACCGATCCAGAAAGACGCCTACAAGTTCTTCTTTAAACTGCAGTTTGACCCTGATCTTTTCTCCTCCGAACATACCAAAGCTCATCTTTGAATATGCTGCCAGGTTGAACTCCTTGAAATGATCTTTTCCGGCACGTTTTTCACTTGTCACGGCGATGTTTTTCATTTTATCCACTCTGTAGTGTTTGATGCCGTCCGCCGCTTCATCGTAAGCAATTAAATAATAGTTTTCATCATCCCAGGTCAGTGCCCAGGGGCTTACTTCATAGAATCCTTCTTTCCTGGACTCCATACGTTTTGCCGTATTCCAGCGCATGTATTCAAAGCGGATTTTTCTGTTCTCCGCAATCGCTCTATGAATGTCATCGACGATATAATAAATGCTTTCATTCATCGTCTTGACGCGCCCCTGCACCACTACCTGACGTTTCAATTGTGCTGCTTCATAGTTGCTCGCAAGTCCGGTGATTTTCTTAATCAGTTCCGCTGACTTACGCTCGGTAATAAATTTGGAAGACTGTACGGAATCCACAAGCAGTTTCAATTCCGCGATATCAAACTGCTTGCTTCCGACATGGTAGGTATAATATTTTCCTTCTTTTCCGCTGATGATATCAAGACCGAGAACACTCAGTTCCTCCATGTCCTGATACAATGTCTTTCGGTCCGCGGTAACATCATATCCTTCCAACAACTCCTGAATCTGAGGCAAGGTAAGAGAATGCTCGTCATCGGTATGCTCCAGCATTATCCTACTTAAGTAGTACAATTTCAGTTTCTGGTGACTTCCTTTCGGCATAACTCTCCTCTTCGACTCTTATGAAATCGGTTCAAAATCAGCAGCGCCGTGCTTGCAAAGCGGACAGATGAAATCATCGGGAAGTTCGTCTCCCTCATAGACATATCCGCAAACCTTGCAGACATATCCCTTCTTGCCTTCCGTTTCAGGCTTCGGCTTTACGTTGTTCTGATAGTAGGTATAGGTCATGGTTTCCGCCTTGGTGATCACTCTGGACTCGGTGATGGAACAGATGAACATTCCGTGTGTTCCTAAATCCACATAGTTTTCTACCTTTAAAGAGAAAAATGCATTGATATACTGCGGCAGGAAACGAAGTCCGTTATCGGAACGCATTTCCTCATAATCTTTTAATTTATCTGCTGTTCTTCCGCTCTGGAAACCGAAGTTTTCAAAAACAGAGAACGGTGCTTCCACGGAAAGACAGTTTACATTTAAGATGCCCGTCTGTTCCACGATATGATGCGTATAGTTTTCTTTGTTGATTGTTACAGCCACACGGTTCGGTGAGCTGGTAACCTGCGTTACGGTGTTTACGATACAGCCGTTGTCTTTCTTGCCGTCGTTGGTGGTAACGACATATAAGCCGTATCCGATGTTGAACAAAGCACGAAGGTCATTTTTGTCAGCGGTGTCGTTCTGTCTTGCTTCATATTCTCCGCCGAACTCTTCTGCAAGTGCTTCCAACTGAGCCATACTCTCATCGTTTAATGCAGACTTGATGTGTACGATGTTCTCTGCAAAAGTACAGTTCTTGCAGTTTTCCAGCATACCCTTCATTACCTTTGCAGCCGTCGGTGCCCAGGATCCGTTCTCGATCAAACCGATCTTGTGATTGGAGAAATTGCGCTCGGTCAGATGATTTATGAATTCTCTCATGAAGGGGAAAATCTCAGCGTTGTAAGTGGTGGTGGCAAGAATGATTTTGCCGTAGCGGAATGCATCTTCCACTGCTTCTGCCATATCACATCTTGCAAGGTCATTTACAACTACTTTCGGGCATCCTTTTGCCTTCAGTAAGTCAGCCAGTTTTTCCACTGCCTTCTTTGTATTTCCGTATACGGAAGTGTAAGCGATCACAATACCTTCCGTTTCCTGCTGATAGGTGGACCAGGTCTGATACAGACCGAGATAATAACCTAAGTTTTCTTTCAGAATCGGTCCGTGAAGAGGACAGATGATCTGAATATCCAGGTTTGCGGCTTTCTTTAATACAGCCTGAACCTGCGCGCCGTATTTTCCGACAATGCCGAAATAATAACGTCTCGCTTCGCAAGCCCAGTCTTCTTCCACATCAAGAGCTCCGAATTTGCCGAAGCCGTCCGCAGAGAATAATACTTTATCGGTGGAATCATAGGTCATGATAACTTCGGGCCAGTGCACCATCGGTGCTGCCACAAAGTTTAAGGTATGGCGTCCGAGTTCCAGAGCGGAACCTTCTCCAACCACTACCTGACGATCTTCAAAATCCGTTCCGAAGAACTGCTTCATCATAACAAAAGCCTTTGTCGAGGAAACAATTTTTGCGTCCGGATATGTTTTTACAAAATTAGCGATATTTGCGGAATGATCCGGTTCCATGTGCTGAACCACAAGGTAATCCGGTTTCTTTCCGTCCAGTGCTTTTTCGAGATTATCCAGCCATTCATGGGTAAAGTTTTTATCCACGGTATCCATGACTGCAATCTTTTCATCCATAATCACATAGGAATTGTATGCCATACCGTTCGGTACATCATACTGTCCTTCGAATAAGTCGATCTTGTGATCATTCACCCCAATATAAATAATGTCATTTGTAACTCCCATAAGCCCTCCTTTTCTGTTTTGCAAAGGATCCCCATCCCCGCAAACTTAATGCTATTTTATCATAAAATACTTGGTTTGTATTCTATTCCTTTTCCTGTGGAATGATTTCCAGCGACCGGTCGAGAATTCCGTGCATACAGGCAATGGCAATTCCGTAATTTACAATCGGAATCCCCTGTTTTACGGCCCTTTGTACCCTTGATTTCATCTGTGCTTCATTCAACATACAGCCGCCGCAATGAACCACGAGTGAAATACCGCTTAAATCCTCGGGGAACTCTCCGCCTGACGTAAACCGGTAATTCAATTTCTTTCCGGTAAATCCTTCAATCCATCCGGGCATTTTTACGGTTCCGATATCCTTGCACTGTCTGTGATGTGTACATCCTTCGGAAATCAGGACCGTATCTCCTTCCTGCAGGGAAGAAAGCTTCTTTGCTCCGTTAATCTGCGTCTTCAATCCACCTTTATACCGTGCCATCAGAATCGAGAAAGAAGTTAACATAATATCATTAGGCGTATCCTTGGATACTTTCTCGAACGCCTGAGAATCGGTAATAACAAGTGCCGGTTTATCTTTTAGTTTACATAATGTCTCTTTCAAATCAGTATCCTGACATGAAACAAATGCATAGTGATGGTCAAGAAGTTCTCTCATAACAAGCTGCTGCGGAAGAATCAGACGTCCCTTCGGTGCGGATTCATCGACCGGAATCACCAAAACCACAAGATCTCCTTCTTTCAGCAGATCCACGACAACAAACTTCTCTTCTTTCTTATTCGCTCTTGCAAAATCTCCGAGCGCTTCTTTGAGTTCATAAATACCCTCTCCGGTAAGCGCGGAGACATAAATGTTTTTGGTATTGGCATCCGCTTCCACGGAAGCATTTTCGGATTCGCCCTTTTCAGCCACATCCGTAGTACTTTTTTCCTGCAAATCCGACTTATTATAGACAACCAGATAGGGAGTCTTTCTTTCTTTGAAGAGTTCCACAAGCTCACTGTCCTCTTCGGAAAGACCTTTTGTCACATCCACAATCAAAACGGCGATATCCGTCTGGTTGAGAATTTCTCTGGCCTTCTTTACACGCAGTTCCCCAAGCGTTCCTTCATCATCCAGACCGGGGGTGTCGATAATGACAACCGGTCCGATCGGAAGCAGTTCCATCGCTTTTTTGACAGGGTCCGTCGTCGTACCCTTCACTTCCGAAACCACGCTTAAATCCTGCCCGGTTACGGCGTTTACCACACTGGATTTACCGGCATTGCGCATCCCGAAAAAACCGATATGCACACGTTCTGCGCTAACCACTTCGTTTAATCCCATAGTTTTCTCCCTACTAGTAAAAAACTACACCCATAGGTTTGTAATACTACAGGTGTAGTTAATTTCGAATGTCTTAGAAACGGAAATCTCTTCTGTTGGAAGAACGGATGTCCGCAATATTCTGCTTTGCGATCTCTTTCGTCTTCTCTCTCGGAATCTTCTCGAGTTCCTTCTCAATCAGTGCATAACCGATTTCCTTGGTTTCAGGTGATGCATAGTCTTCCAAATATTCCGCAAGTGTCATTAATGCGTTCGGATGACAGCAGTTCAATATCTGTCCGGTCTTGCAAAGAGCCATGAAACGATCACCTGTTCTTCCCTCTCTGTAACATGCGGTACAGAAGGACGGCACATGTCCGTTTTCCATAAGCCATCTTACAACCTCGTCCAGGGAACGCTGATCGGAAACGTCAAACTGTTCCGTATCATGAGGACGTTCTTCCGGAGTGTATCCTGCATATCCGCCGACGGAAGTTCTGGAACCGCCGCTGATCTGGGAAATTCCCAGATGCAGAACCTTTTCACGAACCTTCTCATTCTCTCTTGTAGAAATGATCATGCCGGTATAAGGTACCGCAAGACGAATGCAGGCAACGATTTTTTCAAAAATCTCATCGGAAATACCATTATCAAACTCATCCGGATCGATATCATCCGCTCTCTTAAGACGCGGAACACTGATGGTATGAGGTCCTACACCGTGAACTGCTTCCAAATGTTCTGCATGCATTAAGATGCCTGCAAATTCATATTTGTAAAGTTCCAGTCCGAACAGTACACCCAGACCCACATCATCAATACCGCCTCCCATGGCTCTGTCCATGGCTTCCGTATGATAGTTGTAGTCATGTTTCGGTCCTGTGGGATGAAGCTTTAAATAACTCTCTTTATGATAGGTTTCCTGGAATAAGATATAAGTTCCGATTCCGGCATCATGAAGCTTCTTATAATTCTCAACGGTGGTTGCCGCAATGTTTACATTTACACGGCGGATGTCTCCGTTTTTGTGGTGAATACTGTAAATGGTGTTGATGCATTCGAGGATGTATTCAATCGGATTGTTTACCGGATCCTCACCTGCTTCAATCGCAAGTCTCTTATGTCCTAAATCCTGAAGAGCAATTACTTCCTCCCGAAGTTCTTCCTGCGTCAGTTTCTTACGGGGAATGTGTTTATTCTTTAAATGGTATGGGCAGTAAAGACAGCCGTTTACGCAATAGTTGGAAAGATAAAGCGGCGCAAACATTACGATTCTGTTGCCGTAATATGCAAGTTTGATCTCGTTTGCAATCTCGAAAATCTTTTCGGTTACTTCCGGAAGGTCACATGCAAGCAGTACACTTGCTTCTCTGTGGGTAAGTCCCGCACATACATAGCCTTTGTCCTGTTTTTTCGGTCTGGCCTTTTCCAGAATTTCGTTAATTAAAGGTAAATCATGTTTATGCTCCTCCGCATAAGCAAGCGTATCGCGAATCTCTCCATCGTTGATGAATTCATCCGCGATTAATGATTTGGGGTTATATTGATACATTTTATGTAATTCCTTCCTCCGATAAGGGGCTATGGTCCCATCGGATTGCCGTCATCAGACGAACAGAGATATTATACCACATTTTCTGTTTGAAAAGTATTATTTCAGCATATTCAGCAGGTCATTTTTTGTGGTAAGTCCGACCTGTTTTGCAGCCACTTCTCCGTTCTTGAAAACAAAAATCGAGGGAATGCTCATAATACCGTATTTTTCGGCAAGTTCCGGCTCATCATCCACGTTCACTTTGCCGACTTTAAAAGATCCGTCGCCCTCTTCTGCAATTTCGGACACAACCGGTCCGATTATTCTGCAGGGGCCGCACCAGGGTGCCCAAAAATCTACCAGCACGGGAATATCTGATTTTATAACTTCTTCTTCAAAATTATCATAGGTTAACATAACTTCTTTCATTTTGTTTCCCTCCTTCTTTTTAAAATGAAACAACGCCATATATTTCCTTCCTGTTTTATATAACTAACCGATTTGATTCATTATCACGGAAACCATATATAAAGTAAATAGAGTTAACCCTTTTTTCACAATTATTTAAAAAAGTTCATTTCCATAATTTCCATATCTTGTTTGTTTATATCTTCTTTTAACCCATGAGCCAAATTGACTCAAGAAGTCACAATTGTAAAAAAACCCGGAATGAAGGCTTTTCTTACATTCCGGGGTTGTTTTTTCCATATAGAAACAACTTACAAGATACTGTGTAAGTCTTATCCTCTGTTCTGCGCTGCTACGAGGCTTTCTCCGCAGTAAATCTGACGAAGCTTCGGCTTCTCGATTTTACCGGTCGGGTTTCTCGGAATATCCGCGAAAATAATTTTATGGGGTCTCTTGTAACGGGGCAGCTGATGACAGAACTCATTCACCTGATCCTCCGTTAAGGTATAACCGTCTTTCACTTCGATGATGGCTGCGGTAACTTCGCCGAGACGTTTGTCGGGAATACCGATTACCGCAACATCCTTGATTGCCATGTTGCTGCGAAGGAAATCTTCGATCTGAACGGGATAAATGTTCTCTCCGCCGGAGATAACAACGTCTTTCTTACGGTCTACAAGGAAGATAAAGCCGTCCTCGTCCTCCTGTGCCATATCGCCGGTAAAGAGCCAGCCGTCTTCCAGAACTTCCTTCGTGGCTGCTTCGTCATGATAATAGCATTCCATAACGCCGGGGCCCTTTACGGCAAGCTCGCCGACCTCGCCTCTTTTCACGTCAACTCTGTTTTCATCCACGATTCTGGTCTGCCATCCGAAACCTGCCTTGCCGATTGCGCCTACCTTATGGATGTTCTCAACACCCAGATGTACGCAGCCGGGTCCGATGGATTCGGAAAGACCGTAGTTGGTGTCATATTCGTGGTTCGGGAATACTTTCTTCCATCTTGCGATTAAGCTGGGCGGAACCGGCTGTGCACCGATGTGCATCAGTCTCCACTGGGAAAGCTCGTAATCTTCCAGTTTAACCTCTCCGCTGTCGATGGCATCCAGAATATCCTGTGCCCAGGGAACCAAAAGCCATACAATCGTACACTTTTCCTTGGAAATCGCATCCAATATTACCTTCGGCTTCGTTCCTTTTAACAGAACTGCCTTGCCGCCTGCAAGTAAGGAACCAAACCAGTGCATTTTTGCACCGGTATGATAAAGGGGCGGAATGCAAAGGAAAATATCATCCTTGGTCTGTCCGTGGTGATTCTGCTCTACTTTGCAGGAATGCACGAGACTTCTGTGCTTATGTAAAATCGCCTTCGGGAAACCTGTGGTTCCGGAGGAGAAATAAATCGCTGCTTCATCATCGTCCGTCAGATGAATCTGCGGAGACTGGCTGGACGCATTTGCGGTAAGTTCCGAATAGGATTCCGCAAAGGACGGGCAGTTCTCACCGACATAGAATAAAAGACGGTTTCTGGAGATTTTTTCCGCAATTTCCTCGACACGGCCGATGAATTCCGGTCCGAATACCAGAATATCAACATCTGCAAGGTTTAAGCAGTACTCGATTTCGTCGGATGCATAACGGAAGTTCAAAGGAACCGCCAAAGCACCGGTCTTTAAGATACCGAAGTAAATCGGAAGCCATTCCAGACAGTTCATAAGAAGAATTGCGACCTTGTCGCCCTTCTTTACGCCTCTGGAAAGCAAAAGGTTTGCAAAACGGTTTGCCTTTTCCTCAAATACATTCCAGGTGATCTCTCTTCTGTAATGTGTCGTCGGATTCGGCTCGATCAATTCATATTCTTTCCAGGTTACTCTTCTGGTCTCCTGAATCTCCGGATTGATCTCCACCAGGCAGATATCATTTCCGTATAATTTACAGTTTCTGTCAAGTATTTCTGTAATCGGCATTTCTTTTCTCCTATATTAAAATTGGGGTCTGACCCCAATAATTGATTATGCCACTTTAAAGTGCAAAAGTAAACACCCTATTCATCAAAAAAGGCTTTCTTTAAATAGTCTTTTCTTTTTTTCGGGCAAAGGTTCCTGTCGCATTTTTCACACCGCAGAGCCGCGTTGGTTTTTTCCAAAAACCGCTCCGGATGCATACGGCAGTTCAGCTCTCCCATGAACGCAAAAACAACGGCAAATCCGGCTAACGTCCAGGTTACGACACCCGGAACCGCCAGAAAAGGTGCAACCATCATCAATGGATGCCAATGATTTAATCTGCAGGTGTTACAGCATTTGTTTCGCATCACGAGTCGTAACGGGCAAAAAAGGTTATACGCTACCATTTCTCCGAAATACAATGCAAGAACGATCAGGAACATCTCCGGTGCACCGAGAATACGCATATAATAAAGAACCCAGGTTGCCACTACGGGAATGGCGTACAGAAGAAGCGCAATCGCAAATCCTTTGTCCATTCTGTGGATTTCCTTGATTTCCTCCAGCGAAAGGTTCGGCTCGCTTTTATACTGCGGAGAAGGCAGAAACCCGCTCTTTCTCCACTTGTTCCAGCCCGCAGGATGAAAGGTCAGCGGAAGAAACTGAAAAACAAAGCCTGCCAGGATGATTCCGCACATCACATAAACACCGCTCCACTTTGGGAAGTAGGACGGATCCATCAGGCTTTTTTCCATAATATAGATTCCGACAAAGTAACAAAGAGCCATAAAACGAAAAATCAGACGCAAGATGAAATCAATCCGCTTCTTCCGTCTTCTTTTCTTACCATTGCCGGGATCCTTATTCACTTTCACACTTTTATGCTTTAACATAAGAAAAGCCAGGCACAAACGCCTGGTCATTACTCCTTTTCCTGCCTTCTTAATATACGGTGATTGTTTCGATTACAAGCATGGATTTGTAATCCACATTCGCCTTCTCGATCTTCTTTCTGATTTCCATCTCATCCTTGCATTTTACCGCATTGGTAACGTCCGGTGTCATATAGAAGCCTCGGAAAAGCTTTTCCGCAAGATATTCATCTGTTTTGGTATTATGCGCTATGAAGAATTCCCCAGCCATAATGCTCTCCTCCGGGTGACATAATTCAAAAAATTTTATTTGGTGACAGTATTTCTATCATCCATTTCTATTATAGTATCTGATTTGTAAAAGTCAACCTTTCACTTGCGAAAGAAAGACCCTTTTGTTAGAATAGATTCTGTGCTTAAAAGATGCCCGAAAAGGGTTATTTGGAGGTTAAAACAATGGAATTAAAGCCTGTAAAAGAAGGAAAAGTAAGAGAGATTTATGACAACGGCGACAGCCTGATCATGGTTGCTACAGACCGCATCAGCTGCTTCGATGTCATCTTAAACAACACCGTTACCAAAAAAGGTACCGTTCTCACTCAGATGAGCAAATTCTGGTTCGATTATACCGAGGATATCCTGCCGAACCACATGATTTCCACCGATGTGAACGATATGCCCGAATTTTTCCGTCAGGAACGTTTTGACGGCAACTCCATGATGTGCAAGAAGCTGCAAATGCTTCCCATCGAATGCATCGTAAGAGGCTACATTACCGGAAGCGGCTGGGCAAGCTACAAAGAAAACGGAACCGTTTGCGGAATCACCCTTCCCGAGGGATTGAAAGAGTCCGACAAACTCCCTGAACCCATCTACACTCCTTCTACCAAGGCTGAAATCGGCGATCACGATGAAAACATCTCCTTTGAACAGTCCATCGACGTTTTGGAGAAGGTTTATCCCGGAAAAGGCGAAGAATACGCTACAAAGCTTCGTGATTGTACCATTGCGCTTTATAAAAAATGTGCAGACTACGCACTTTCCAAAGGAATCATCATTGCAGATACCAAATTTGAATTCGGTCTTGATGAGAACGGCAATCTCGTAATCGGCGATGAAATGTTAACTCCCGACAGCTCCCGTTTCTGGCCGCTCGAAGGATATGAAGCAGGTCATTCCCAGCCTTCCTTCGACAAGCAGTTTGCAAGAGACTGGCTCAAAGCTAACGAAGGTCACAACTGGGCCCTTCCTCAGGATATCGTGGACAAGACCATTGCAAAATATCTGGAAGCTTACGAAAAACTTACAGGCAAGCCTTTATAATTGATTCATTCATAAATCCAAAACCCCGGCCGAATCGCCGGGGTTTTCTTATTCTAAACCTTATAACGTACTGTTTCATAGCGGAAACTCAAGTCCGTAATATCTTCTTTTCTCTTTTCCAGAAAATCAGTCGCCCTCTCTCTCGGTGTCTGGTTTCGTTTCAGCGGATATCCCTTCTTCACGGCCTTTTCCACTGTCCGTTTGTAAATCTTTCGAACGCCGCGCAGTTTTTCGCTTTTTGCCCTTTCCTCTTTCGGAATCCGGCAACGTATCTCGACCATATCCTCTTTTTCAATCACGGTCTCCTTAAACGTCCGATGCAACTGAATCTTTTTAATAATCGCTATGATGCCTTTTGCCAGCATAAAGAAAAGCAGGAAGATGATAGCCGTGGCAAAAACAGCCGTTATAATCCGATAGACCGGCCCCGTCTGATCAATTCCTTCCAAAAGTTCCCTCACAGCGCTGTAGTCCTCTTCCGTACTGCCCGCGAAAAGACTTTCGATCCAGGATAATACAATGACAATCAGTTTGATTACTTTTCCGGCCAGTTTTCCCAATAGTTCCAGAAAGGCTATGGTATAGCGGTCAAACGCATCGACTTTTGCCAAAGCCATGATAAGTACTGTAATGATGACAAACGGAATTGCAAAACGTCCGCCGTTTTTGAGCATCTCTCCGTATGGCATCTTCTCGTCTTCCTCTCCCTCTTTGGCGAGCTTGACGGCATTTTTGAAAAAGAGTCTGACATAATAGAGAACAAAGTACAACATTCCGAGAATGAAAAAGAACAGCATTGCCGGACCGTTTTTCTTAATATCGGCATATAGATATGCCAGAGCATTAAGTAACACAAAACCGATTGCGGGATAGGCAAATCCGCCGGATTTCTTTTTGATCCAATATGCCATATCCATTACGAAAATAACCGCAAAGGCCAGAATCAATTCCGTTCGTCCGAGAGATTTCGGAAGGAAGAACAATCCCACACCGATTATGATATGGCTTAAGGCGTATACAATAAAGTTCGCAACCTTCACTCTGGAAAAATAACTGAACATAATCAGAGCGCAGAGAATCGGCAACGAAAGAAGCTTGAACTCTTTCGTGATCCAGATTTCCGAAAAGACTACAACTGTCAGATAAATCACGGAAACCATTATGAGATTTGCACATTCCGAAATGAAATGTCCGGCTCTATTCTTCATAATCAATTCCCCACTTTATAATATCCATCCCGTTATCAACAAGCGGTTTGATGGAATTTGCGGTATACTCCGGAACCAGAAATGTCATTTTATGACCTTCCGCCTTAAACTCCGTAAACAGTTTTAAAATCTCCTCCGAGCGGTTGTTGGAGATAATGATGTATTCATTCTCCGTATCTTCCTTTTCCACGCACTCTTCCATCAGTTTCGTAAAGGGATCATAGAAATCCGCAACCTTAAGCCTTGCGAGAGCTACATCAATCTGTCGGATGTGACCTTCGTCACAGCCTGCTTCGATTGCAATCTTTTCACCGGTTTCGCAATCCGTTCCGTTCGAATACAACGCCACCGGAATCTGCTCCGTGATAAAATGGGCCGTCAGGAAAGAAGCGATTTTTATCGCCGCTTCCGCTATGGTTTCTCCTCTTCTTATGCTCTCCGTTTCCAGATTCAGCAAAAGAACGACATTGCGTTTGTTTGTGGTGTGGAACGTATTTACGAAAAGAGATGCGTTTTTGGCCGTAGCTTTCCAGTTGATGTGATTCATGGGATCATACGGCTGATATTCGCGTACGGAAAGAAATGAGAACGGATCTTCCGTTAATTTGATTCTGGAAATGATTTCTCTGGATAAAGGCAGAAAGTTTTTCGGGATCTCGCCCTCACGGATTCTTCCCGGCAAGACGAGAACGGATGCAAAATGTTTTAACGATGCAAACACATTCTGCTTGAAGAAATAGTCCTTGCAGATCAAGTCAAAGGAGGAAAGGCTGTACTGCCCTCTCTTGGATGCGGTAAACGCGTATTTTCTCGTAACCATCTGATACGGTCTGCAGGAAAAATACTCCTTCCTGTAATACTGGTCGGTTACGGATGCATTGCTTTCCTTCGAAAAAAGAAACGTTCTGGTCATGGAAAATTTCACCAAAACAACAGGCAGCGGAAGGATTTTATCATTCTTAATCACTTCGATTAAGGTGTTCTTATCTCCTTCTCTTACCGTGTTTTTCTCGAAATCAATATCGACGTTTACTCCCTTATGCCAGTTTTTCCGAAAGATCAGCCCCTGCAGGAAGAAAAACGCCGCGCCGATGAGCAGAACGATCAGTAATCTCATAAAACGGAAAAATCCTCACTGGGTACTTCAATCCGGTTAAGCAGTGCGTTTAAATACTCTTCTTTGGATGCTTTGTCTCTGCGGTTTACAAATAAAATCCTGTGTAAGAATACAGGAAGAACTAACGATTTGATATCATCGGGAAGTACATAATCCCGGCCATCGAGTAAGGCGGAAGCCTTAGCAGCCTTTAATAAAAGCAGGGATCCTCTGGGGCTTACTCCCATATAGATTCCGTTGTCTTTTCTGCTCTCCGCGCTGATGGTGGCAATGTATGCAAGCAAATCATCATGGACTTTGATCTGCTCTAAGAGCGTACGGATGGAAAGAATGTCTTCTCCTGCGGCAACGGCATCAAGTGTTGCGGAAGGCTCTGCGTTTTCATAGCGGCGAAGCATCTGCATCTCTTCTTCCGCCGTAAGGCTTCCTACGGACAACTGCATCATGAAACGATCCAGTTCCGCTTCGGGAAGAGGAAATGTTCCGGCTGTCTCAACCGGGTTTTCGGTCGCAATTACAAAAAAAGGTGCCGAAAGCGTTCTGGTTTCACCGTCCACGGTCACCTGGCCTTCCTGCATGGCTTCCAAAAGTGCGGACTGCGTTCTCGGTGTCGCACGATTGATTTCGTCTGCAAGAAGAATGTTTGCCATAATGGGTCCCGGAACAAACTGAAATGCTTCTTCGGCACGATTATAAATATTGATTCCCGTGATATCTGCCGGCAGCAGATCGGGCGTAAATTGTATTCTGGAAAAGTTAGCCGCAATGCTCTTGGAAAGACTTTTTGCAAGGATGGTTTTTCCGGTACCCGGAACATCCTCCAAAAGAACGTGTCCGCCCGCAATCAGGCAAATCAACACTTTGCGAACGACATCGTCTTTACCGACCACTGCAAGATTAATGTTCCCTCTGATTTGATCGAGTTTCGCTTTCGCTTCCGCTATGTCCATAATGTGTCCCTTCTCTTGATCACAAGATGTGTTTGTAAACCCCTACAAGCACATTATAACACTGTATGGACGCGAATAACAGAAGAATAATTCTCAGACTTTTCGAAGCAGAAGTTCCACAACAAAACCGTTATCATTGTAGTATTCCAAACCGCCGCCCTGTTTCTCCATGTAGTATTTCACCAGATAGAAACCGAGGCCGGAACCGGGGGCTTCGGATGCATTGCTTCCTCGATAGTATTTTTCGCAGATAAGAGGCAGTTCATCGTCCGGAACACCGGGGCCTTCGTCCTTGATCCGGATGCGAAGGAAGTTTGCCTTTTCAAGCTTTCCGTCCTCTTCTCTCGGCATTTCCACGGAATAGGTATCGAAGAATACATGAATATCCGTATGCGCGTACTTATAAGAGTTCGAAACCACATTGTCGATGGTCTGCTCCATTCGAATGCGGTCCAGATATACAAGACAGCCGGGCATTTCATTGTCCAAAATGATATTGCCGTACTGCTTTATGCTTTCGAGATACGTTACAATGATGTTGCTGTTTTCTTCCGTCGGATGAACCTCCAGACGTTCCAGATCCTCCAGATTCGCATGCATCATATTGCTGACCAGTTCGGATATGGTATCGGCTTTTTTGGAAATAACGGAAATCTTATCCTGCGATTCCGAGGTACCGTCCTTTGCGGCCTGCGCTTCCAAAACCTCACAGATTGCCTTGATGACAGCCACCGGAGTCTTGATATCATGACTCAGTTCGGTAATCAGTTCTTTCTTGGCCTTCTGAGAAGCAATTTCACGATTCCTTGCCTCGATGAGTTGCTCCCTCATTAAGTCAAAGGCTTCCACAAAGTTTCCGAAAACATTGTTTTTATGAATCGGAAGCGGCTCTTCCAGATTTCCCTTGGCAATTTCCTCCGAAAAATGCTGAAGTTCCTTTACAGGTTTGATGAACTGTACATGAAAGTACAGAATAATCATGTATCCGATAAATGTTACGATCATCCAGATGATTAAGGACAATGCAAAAAAACTGTCTTTTGTATCATTGTATCGGTTCAGTTCATCCGTCCATGCCACTTTTCCGATATAGTTTCCTTTTTCATCATGAAGATCGAGAACAAATGCGGAATTGCGATAGGCTTCCGAAAGATCCGGATCTTCAATGGCAGTGGAAAGGATAATGGTACAATCAAAACTTTTCTCAAGGGAAGAAATCGCAATTCCCTCCGAGATTCCCTCTTCCACACGATGCAGCATGTCATTGTACGTTACCAGATCTCTCTTATCAAAAAAGTTCTTTTTGTCCATTAACAGAATCATCGCCAGAAGAAAGATCATTATGGCACTGAAGATTATGGTTATTCTGCGTAAAATACTCATTGGATCGTCCTACTCTTGTAATTCCAAATAATACCCTGTTCCCCAGACCGTCTTGATCAGTTTGGGGTCATTGGGGTTTTCTTCCAGTTTCTCACGAAGTTTTCTGATGTGAACATTAAGCGTACTGTCCGAGAAAAACGCATCGCCCCAGACTTCATCAAAGAGGACTTCTTTTTTCACAATCGTATTTTTATGACGATATAAACAGTTAAGCAAAGCATACTCTTTGGCCTTTAAGGAAATCCGCTGTCCGTTTTGTACTACAGACATCGTCGGTTCGTCCAGATAGAAAGCTTCGTTCTCATGCTCGTGTCCGCAAACCGAACATGTATGTTCACTTTCTTCCGCCACCTTCGCAATCTGCTCGGCACGCTTAAGGTTGACCTTTACCTTCGCCAGTAAAACCGATAAGCTGTACGGTTTCTTGACATAGTCATCTCCGCCGATGGAAAGAGCAATCAAAACATCATCATCACTCTGACGGGCGCTGACAAAAAGGATTGGGAGCTGCATTTCATCGCGCAGTTTTTTACACACATCAAACCCCGAGCCGTCCCCGAGGTTGATATCAAGCAGAATCAAATCAGCGGTATTCTCTTTTAACCAGGCGTAACACGCTTCCGCGTTTTCCACAAAGGCCGTGGAGACTTCAAACATGTTGAAGTATTCCGCAGTCATCTTCGCCAGTTCCGTTTCGTCATCTACGATCAAGCAATTGTAGTGCATTGCGGTCTCCTTATTTTCAAACATCTGCAGGCAGCACGAATGCGCTGCCTGTATCAGTATACCATATTACTCTTCCGTAATCATCCTTACGGGTTCCAATTTGCGGATTCTCTTTCCGTTAAGCCAGCCAACGAGCAATGCCACACCGATGATGACAAGCACAACACTGAGGTAGGCTATCGGAGAAAGAATAAAGTCAACTTTCCTAAACCCGAAGATGGCAAACATCAGGATGACCAGCTTGTCTCCGAAGAAGGTTACGGCAATCAGGCCCAGGACGATACCGATGATGATTGCCGGAATATTGGAGAGAATGATCTGTCCGATCAGCTGATTCGAAGTAAATCCGAGAGCCTTGTTTACGCCTAAGTTTCTCCACTCCTTCGTAATTCTCGTACGGATCAAAAGCGCTTCCGCAAGGGCAACAACAAAGGCCGTAATCAGCATGATGATGATTAAAATCAAACTCATGGAAGCTTTCAGCATCGGGAAAAGTCCGCCCGTCGATGCCAGTTCGTCCGTAAGATCCGTATCCGGATAAATGTCTTTGAACTCTTTTTCCAGATCATCGAAAGTATATCCGTCTTTTAAATAAACCGTATGGGTGTATCTGTTGGGGGAAGTTCCGATTCTTTCATATCCGGCCTTGCTGATGTAACCCATCATACCCATGTTGTTGAAAGTCTGCATCAATCCGGTAACCAAATAAGTAGCTTCCTGCTCGCCGTTCTTCACGGTAATGATGTCACCGACTTTCACCCCGAGATTATTTGCAACGCTGGTACCGACAGCCACTTCGTTTTCATATAAGGGCCATCTTCCTTCCACCATCTGCTTCGGATTCATTAAAGAAGGATCCGAAATAACTCTTGTGGAAATGCTCTTTGTTTTCCTGCCCTTCTGATAATCCAAACCCGTCCAGAATTCGTAATGCGTTTCTTTCACGCATTCGAAGGAGGCAACCGTTTCTCCCATACCGGCCTCTCCGATAAAATCCGCATCATACAGATCGATACCGGAAATCACAAGCAGTGCATTCACATCTTTTCCCATATTCTCATAAATACCGAAGCCCATTGCTGCGGAAAAGGCTAAGATAGCCATAATCAGAATGACACCGATCTGCTTGGAAAACTTTCCGAAGGTTTCCTTTAAGGCCAAGGTAATGGTAATCGGAAGGTTGGTCTTTTCAAAGGAAAAAACATTTTTCTTGTAATTGTGTGTATTGATTCCGCCTCGAAGTGCTTCGAGTACGGTGGTCTTTTTGTACTGTCTGCCGAGAACCAGGGCAAAGACGGTAACCAACAGGCAGATGCCGATAATTACGCCTATGAAAACCGCAATATCCGGTCCCTGATTCCAGGTAAGGCCGATAAGGTACAGCATGATGAATCCAATCTTGCCTTGAAGAAGTGCAGCCACCAGGACTCCCATAAAACTTCCCGCCAATGATACGGTAAGAAGCTGAACCAAAAGGATGAACATCATCTCTTTGACCGTATAACCTCCGGCTTCCATAATACCGGTATTCTTCATGTTATCCATGATGAAGTTCTTCACCGAGAAATCGATTACCACCAGGGCGACCGCAAGGATAACGAAGGCAAACACCAGGATGATGGCAATGAAGATAAAGGGAAGAATCATTCCTGCTATGGCCATCATATCGCTGGGAATAAAATTTGTGTTCAAATCGGCGGTATATTCGGGATGAGCCGCCTGATAATTCTGATACCAGGTATTTAATTCGTTATACAGATTATCCGCCTCGGCATCCATGGACACTCCCTCTTTGACAGCCTTTTGCGAAAGCTTTGATTTGACCAGTTTGCTGGTGGATACGAAACCGCGGTTTTCAAATTCAATCTCGGTATACATCTTTTCCGAAATGTAAACAAGATAGGTTCCCATGTTCATCGGAGAAGAGTAAATAAAGTCTTCGTTGAAACCAGCCACTCTGAATTCATAGACGTTATCCCCAAATTTCAATTCCATACCGTCACCGACGGAAAACGTATTGGAAAGACTAACGGGAATGACAATGTCTTTACCGGAAAACTTCGAAGTATCCAGACTTGCGGTATGGATTTTTCTCTCCTCTTCGTAAGAAGCCATGGCAAAAGGATAATCCGCCCATGACTTTTCCCCTTTTTTTCTCCACTTTGCCATCCCGTTTAAGTACTTATTCTCCTCATATCCATCCAGGTTTTCGTTTCCCTGAATCATTTCTTCGAGTTTAAAAATCTGCACCGGTTCATCGCTGATCAGGACCAGAACATCCGCAGAGTTGATGGCTTTTCTGTTGGTGCTCACTACGCGGAAAGTTCCGACAAGCATGTTTATACAAGTAAAAATCATGAAAGCGGAAAGAAAGGTCATGATGAAGAACGTGATCATGTCGCCCTTCTGCTTTTTCATATTGTTTTTTGCAATAAAGAAATAACGATACATTTTACCACCCCATGTTCTGAAGGAATGTCTTTAATCTGTAGTGTCTGTCTTTCGCTTCTTCAATGTTCGGATTGCTCTCATCCTTGTAATCGCCCACATACGATCCGAGCTCGATTTCATCGGAAATCACACCGTCTGCCAGATAAATGACACGATTGCCGCGTTCTGCTGCCTTGAAGGTGTGGGTAACCATAACAATGCTCTGTCCCTGCGCATTTAAGTCGGACAGAATATCGAGCACGTTTTCCGTATTCTGGGAGTTCAATGCACCGGTCGGCTCATCGGCGAACAAAATCTCCGGCGAATTGATGACACCTCTTACCACCGCAACTCTCTGCTGCTGACCACCTGAGAGCTGGGTCGGGAACTTGCGATAATCTCTTTCGGTCATTTCCACTTTGTTTAAAAGTTCCTTGGCACGCTTTACCAGTGTCTTGCGATCGTCTGCTTTAAGAAGTCCGCAAACCAGAATGTTATCCAAGGCACTCATGGAGTCGTTTAAGTAGTTTTGCTGGAATACAAATCCCACATGATCACGGCGAAATCTCGCCAGTTTATCGTTATTGTATTTGGAAATCTCGATGCCATTCACAGCTGCATTTGAAATATTCTCATCGTCCACATAATAAGTGATTGTACCGAGTGAGGGGCGGTCCATTCCGGAAAGGGCGTACAGTAACGTACTCTTTCCGGATCCGGAGTTACCCATGATGACGGTAAAATCGCCCTTGTAGATGGAGAGATTTAAGTTTTTCAAAACGTGCTGCTGCACAGAATCATTCGAGAATGTTTTGGATAAATCTCTTGCCGTTAAAACTGTTGATTTGGAATTACCGTTCATTTCCTGCATTTTTACCTCTCCACATTTACATCCGCGCCGTCTTTTAACTCTTTGTCTTCATTCCAGATAACTACATCACCTTCGGATAATCCGGTTACGATTTCCACATCACTATCGTTTGATACACCGGTTTCCACGTTTACGCGGCATGCTTTTTTCTCTTTTTCAATATATACGTAACTCTTGCCATCTTCCTCGTAAAGAGCGCTTCTTGGAACACTGATTACTTCATCGAGTGTTATGGTGTTGATCTTTGCCTTAACATCATATCCGAGGATCAGGCTTTCGTCCGGGTTATCGACGGATAAATCAATTCCGATTCCGGAACCTTCAACCATACCTTCAACTCTGATTACCTTACCGGTATAAGTATTGTTGAATGCATTTACTTCCATATCCTGTCCGACTTCAATGCTCATTATATCATATTTGTTTGCCTGGCAATGTACAACTACATCCGTAGTCGATGCAAGGGTGAAAATGGGTGTATCCTCACCGACAATCTGTCCCTTCGTCACATTCAGTTCGGTTACGACTCCGTCATACTCTGCACGGATACCGTCTTTTGCATCCATTAACTTGGCAAGTCTTTTTTCTCTGTCAAGTTCGTTGCACTTTGCTCTTGCTTCCATCTCTTCTTTGGAGCCCGTACTCATAAGTGCCAGTTCACTGCTTGCTTTCTGACTGGTCATTACAGCTTTGTTTTCCTTTAAGTCTGCGAGCTGAACGGTAAGAGCATTGATTTCATACTGCATTTTTCTGATTTCTTCATCGTGAAGCTGTAAGTATTCATTGTTCACTAACTGCTTCTGCTTTTCGGAATACTCCTTGGAAGTGGGATCTGTGGAGTCAAGAACGGATACCTGAACTTTTGCTCCGTCGCTTGCAAGTGCTGCCTGTCTGTCCGCAAGCAGTTTCTGGAGTTCCACGATGCGTGCTTCCGTTTCCGCGATTCTGGTATTTAAATCGGAGATGCTTGCAACCGCTTCGTTATATAAGGTTCTGTATCTTCTGTCCATCTCCATGCTTCCGGCATAACTTCCGTCATCCATCTGCTCTTCCAGTTCAATCATTGCGATGGCATATTCGATTTCCTCTTCCGAGAAGGAAACCAAAAGGTCTCCCGCTTTCACTCTGTCGCCGACTTCCGCATATACGGTATCTACTTTGAGGTTTGCTTTGCTGAAGAATGTTTCGATGCGGTTGGATTGGATGGTACCGTTTAATTCAATCACATTCTCAAAAGAACCCTTCTGCACTCCGTAGGATTCCACCTTCGTGGCAGCCGATACATATTTAACAATTCCTCCTAATAAAAGGGACGCGGTAACAACTCCTGCAACTGCTCCGATGATGATTCTTTTTTTCTTACGCATTTTCATGCTCCTTTCTGAACTCTGCTCTTTGTTTATGTCATTTTCGAAATTCATCAAAAAAACTTCCCTGAATCTTTCTGATACCACTGTATCGAAAAATTGCAAGGAAGTCTTAATCTGCTTCTTGTGTAATTCTTAACTGTTCCTTAATTAGGCTTTTTCATTTCTTAACTACTGAATATAAACAATCTCCGTTTTCCGAAAGGCTGCAATCACCTCTACTACGGCGGTGTTAACCAATCCGGCTGAATAGATATATACCGTTATCAACGTGTTCTTAAGAAAGATGAGACAAAGCAGGGCAACCGCAATGTTTATTACAGCGCCGATAAATGAAAGTACCCAGGTACCGCCGTTCTTTCTGGCCTCTTTTACACGTAACAAGGCAAATGTACCGGCCAGTCCGTGTACCACAACCAGATAAATGACAACATAGATTTTGGGAACATTCGGAAGTCCAACGGTAACGATTCCCAAATCAAACAAAATAAATCCCAGATAAAGGGAAGTCTGGCCTCCGACCATATGTCTTGCCATCGTAAAATAAAACCAGATATTCCGAATCCCCATCGTGATCAATGTGGTAGCTAGAATCACTACAATCAGGAAATATCCTTCTTCCGGGTCTATGATTAGAATGGCTGCAAGAATCAGGGCCAAAACCGAAGAAAAGACAACACCGACTTTTTTAAATTTACTCATTCTTTTCGCCCTCCTTTGTCTCTTCCGTTATGAGGGCTTTAAAGTCCTTATTCCCTTTGAATCCGTTTTTCTTATAATCAAAGGAATAACCAGCAAGTATGTTTTTCGAACTGTGGATCCGGTTCGTTACCATGCTTTTCTGCGCCATAGCTGCCACAAAGAAACGTCCGAGGAAAGTTTTCTTCTTCTCTTCTTCCGTGGCATTCGTATATTCTTCTTCGTATTTGGAAAGATTAAATTCTTCCACCGTCCGGCCGGAAAGTTCTTCTCCGAGTGCCTTCCAGTCTTCACTCGCATCCAGCTGTCTGGTATTTATAATCGTTTCGATTCTTTCCCGATATGCTGCAATGCCGTCCCAGTCATAACTTTCTTTTCCGTATTCCGTCATGTCACCGCGCAGGTATTTCATCGCACAAACCATCTGTGCAAAAGCATGGATGAAATCACTTGGATTATCTTTTATGATTTCTTCATATCCTTTCCATGCAGGTAGGTATTTATAACGGATAAAACTGTAATCCGGCAGATGTCCTGCTCTTCCGTGTCCCAGATTCATTACGGAATTCTCATTGTTCTGGTAGATACTGCTGGTATAGATGCTGTTCTCCAAATCATCCGGAGTACTGGCGGAATGACGGAATGTAATCTGTTTTTCTTCGTCCCCGAACAGTTCATAGAAATAATAATTTGTATTGTTGATTACCAAGGAAGGCGTACCCGCAAAATATTTATGCGCCCACGTATCCGCAAGCACGTGCATGGAAACGCCGACCGCCTGAAGGGGTTTTCCCTTTGCCAGGTTCACGGTGTCCACCATCAAATCACTGTTGGAATTGCAGATCAGGCGATACTTGCTGCGGTATGTTTTCGTACACCTTTTTTTCTCCGCATACAAATCCCCCGGCAGAAAATGGAAAGATGCCCAGATTTGTGTGATATCCTGACGTCCCGTGGCACTGTCCGTTTTGGCATTGATCATTTCCGCACCGAGCTGGGTTGTTGCAGCGCCCATCGGTCCGTGTACTTTCGACAAAAAAGTCCTCGAGCAAAGATCTACAAGCTGGGCACAGTAACAGATGTCCAGACTCTCTTCGTGAGTATAACCGGCAAGAAATGCGGCACAGTAGGTTGCATAGTAATGAAAATCTCCGTTCATCCCTGCTCCTTTTCCCGCGCTAATTTCTTGCGAATAACTTTTACGGTAATACCGGAAATCACCAGATCCAGCATAGCTAAAAGAGATGTGAGATCCAGAATGGTGGTTACGATTCCCTCGCCCATAAAATCCACTTCTTCCACACCCAGTAAACCGGTCAGGATGGTGATGCTGTTAATAAACAGCGTCAACAACGTAGAAAAACTACAGAAAATGGCCCAGACAATATAGGCCGATTTATTGCTTTTTCGTCTTCCGACCTCGTTCGCACTTCTTGCAATATAAAGACGTAAACCAATAAATATTCCATAAAAAAGAATTATGAAAAATACCGAGACGGAAGCTGTAATGGGAAGAAGATCCGTAAACTCCGGATCTGCCTTAAGCGGTTCCATTAAAGCGGTAAAGTACTCCGGCTGAAGACTTACCATGATGACAATCTTCACAATTTCCCACAGAGCAAAAGCCAGTACGGCAAATCCGCTGACGGTTAACGTGTTTTCATGTTTTCTGAGTTTGACTTCCAGTTTCGAATTCATTTCTTATTCTACCGCCGTTTCGGGATCTTTCTTTCCAAAAATAAGTTTCAGAATTAAGAGGGCACCAATTGTCAGAACCACACCGATAATCAGGGAAATCCAGACATTCTGAAGAATACCTGCCCAGATATATGTGATAAAGCTGACTCCGGCAACCGTAAGTGCATACGGCAGCTGGGTAGATACATGATTCACATGTGCGATCTGTGCACCGGCGCTGGCCATAATGGTGGTATCGGAAATCGGTGAGCAATGGTCACCGCAAACCGCACCCGCAAGGCAGGAAGAAATACCGATATAGAAAAGTTCGCTGTCTGCAGGGAAAATAGCGGTAACGATCGGAATCAGGATACCGAAGGTTCCCCAGGAGGTGCCGGTTGCAAAAGAAAGGAAGCAGGCAAATACGAAGATAATTGCAGGCAGGAATAGGTTCAGGTTCGTTGCTGCCTGTTCCATAATGCCTTTTACGAATACATCCGCTCCAAGATTGGATGTCATTGTCTTTAAGGAAACAGCCAGAGTCAGAATCAGAATCGGCGGAACCATTGCAAAGAATCCTCTCGGAATGCAGTTCATCGCTTCTTTGAAACTGATGGTTCTTCTGGCTACCAGATAGATCGTTGTGAATACGAGTGCAATCAAAGCTCCCCAGGGAAGTCCGACTGTGGAGTCCGTATTGGCAAATGCGTCAATAAAGTTTCCGGCACATTCTGTTCCGCCCCATGCATCGGTTCCGAAGAAACCGCCGATATAAATCATACCAACTACGCAGCTGACAATTAAGACAACGACGGGAATAATCAGATCCAGCATGCTTCCTTTCGGATTGACCACTTCATCTTTTCCGCCTTCCTGTCCGCCGACATCACCGGTTTTCTTGGCTATTTTTTCAAATTTTGCCATCGGACCGTAATCGAATTTTAAAAGGGAAATACCGATAACAAATACAAATGTTAAAAGGGAATAAAAGTTATAAGGAATTGCTTTGATGAAAAGCTGAATACCTGAGATTTCGGTATCGGCATCCGCTGCTACGGAAGCAACCGCAGCCGCCCAGGAAGATACCGGAGCGATCATACAGATCGGTGCAGCCGTTGCATCAATCAAATAAGAAAGTTTTGCTCTGGAAACGCGGTTTCTGTCTGTAATGGGACGCATAACGGAACCAACCGTAAGGCAGTTGAAATAGTCATCCACAAAAATCATAACGCCGAGTAAGAAGGTGGCAAGCTGTGCTCCGACACAAGTCTTGATGTTTTTATCCGCCCATCTGCCGAATGCTGCGGATCCGCCGGCTCTGTTAATCAGCGCTACAATAATGCCGAGAAAACATAAGAACAGAAAAATACCCGCCGATCCTTCGATTGCGGAAATCAATCCGTCACTGACAATGGTATCGATTGTTTTTGCCGCGAAATGTCCGATACCGGATGAATCGGTTGGGAAGCCGACGACAAAAATCGCACCAATGACAACACCGGCAAATAAAGAAGAATACACTTCTTTCGTAGCCAGTGCCAAAGCAATGGCAATAAGCGGTGGAATGAGCGCAAATAAAGTACCGTAAAACATAATAAACCCCTCCTGAAACTATCGTTATTTCCCCATACACGCGGTCTTAACCCGCTTTTTTACTTTATCACATCTACTCTCTACATACAAGTATACCACCGGCCAAAAAGGCGAGTGTCACGCGTATGACTGGGTCTTATTTCTCCGAAAGAACGGCACAGATATAATCCCATACCCGGTCCGTGCTTTGAAGGTCGAGTTTTTCTTTCGTCGTATGAATATCAAGGATGTTCGGACCGATGCTGACCGCCTCCAGATCCGGTATTTTGTTTACAAAGAATCCGCACTCCAGACCGGCATGGATTCCCTCCACCTTGGGATCTTCGCCATATAGTCCGCGATAAATTTCAACCATTTTTTCCCGGAAAGGGGATTCCTTTTTATACTCCCATGCAGGATAGTCTCCGTGAAATTCCGATTCTCCGTCATAGTTATCCGCGATTTTTGCAACACGTTCTTTCAGTTCTTCCAGTTTGGAAGCCACCGAGCTTCTCAGAGCAAAAACGCAGAAAAACCCCTCCGCATCCAGTTTCATGATTCCGAGATTCAGACTGGTTTCCACCAGATCCATATCGGCACATATTGCAATCACACCGTCCGGCTCATCTTCAATAAACTCAAGGAAATCTTCCGTATCGTCCGCGCTGTAGCCACTTCCTTCCTCGGGAAGAGAAACACCGATCGTAATTCGAATTTCATCCTCGATTCCCTCGTATTTTTTTAACAACTCATCGTTATAGGACTCCACGTAGGAGATGAATTCTTCGGGATCTCCCAGATTCGTAACGGCAAATTCCGCGCTTCCGCTGTTCGGAATCGCATTATCCTTTTCTCCGGCCGACATTGAAATCAGACGAAGGTCATATCCGTCATCCAGAATGTGTAAAAGAATATCGGCAAGCAGATGTGCTCCGTTGGCACGTCCTTTATGAATCTCAGAGCCCGAATGACCGCCTTTAAGGCCATCAAGCGATAAAAATACCACCGGTGCCGTAAAAGGCTCAATTAACCCTTCTAACGAAGTATGTACTCTGACACCTCCCGCACAGGAAACCGTAAGGATTCCTTCCTCTTCGGAGTCAATGTTCAAAAGTCTTCTTCCCCGGATATCGGATAAGTCAATTCCTTTTGCTCCGTCCATTCCGACTTCTTCGTTTACGGTAATGATAACTTCCAGAGCGGGATGGGGAATTTCATTGCTTTCCAGAATCGCCAGTGCATAGGCGATGGCAATGCCGTCGTCTCCTCCCAGGGATGTACCTTTTGCGTAAAGATAACCTTCTTCCTCCACAAGATCCAATCCTTCTTTTTCCATATCCTTCTTTGCAGGATCGTCACATACGGCAACCATGTCCATATGTCCCTGGAGAATAATGCCTGGCTCGTTTTCATACCCCGAAGTTGCATCCTTTTTTATGATGACGTTTTTCAGTTCATCCTGATGAACGCTTAAGTTGTGCTTTTTGGCAAAATCAACCAGATAATCGCTGATGGCATCCACATGGTAGCTTCCGTGCGGAATGGCACAAAGCTCTTTGAAATAACGCATAACCGATTCTGAAGAATACCTCGTTTTCATACTCATTTCTCCTTATTTACGCATTGGGCGACTATCCCTTATTTTACAGAATAATTCGGAAAATGAAAAGGCAGACTGCATTATTCGTGCACAAAAAAAGCTGTGCGAAACTGCACAGCTTTTTAAATGGTTTTCTTTTGTAATTAAGCGATTTTGCTCTTTGCGATATCAGCAAGTGCCTTGAAGCCTTCTGCATCGTTTACAGCCATCTCTGCAAGCATCTTTCTGTTGATATCTACCTCAGCAAGCTTTAAGCCATACATGAACTTGCTGTAGGAAAGTCCGTTTAATCTTGCTGCAGCGTTGATACGTGCAATCCAAAGCTGACGGAACTGTCTCTTAGCCTGCTTTCTTCCTGCGTATGCGGAAGCAAGTGCTCTCATTACGGACTGCTTAGCAATACGATACTGTTTGGATCTTGCTCCTCTGTATCCCTTTGCAAGCTTTAATACTCTATTGTGTTTCTTCTTGGCATTTAAGCCACCTTTAATTCTTGCCATGATCTTCTATCCTCCTATCGATTAAACGTAAGGTAAAATCTTCTTCATGTTCTTTACGTTTGTTGCATCCGTAATGGTAGACTGACGAAGATTACGTTTTCTCTTTGTTGATTTCTTGGTTAAAATGTGGCTCTTGTATGCCTTGTTTCTTTTTAACTTACCGGTTCCGGTCACTTTAAAGCGCTTTGCAGCAGCTCTGCTTGTCTTCATTTTAGGCATTTCTTTTTCCTCCTTAAAGATCCTTCAGTTTCTTTTTATTTCTTGGCAGCAAGAATCAGTATCATACTTCTTCCTTCTACCTTAGCCGGCTTCTTTACCTGGGCAATATCTTCCATGGCAGTCGCAAAATCATCCAGAATGTGTTTGCTGTTTGCCATATGTGCCATTTCTCTTCCGCGGAAACGAAGTACAACTTTCACTTCTTCTCCCTTGGTCAAAAACTTTCTGGCCGCAGACATCTTGGTATTCAGATCATTGGTGTCAATGTTGGGTGAAAGGCGGATTTCCTTAACTTCCAAAGCTTTCTGCTTCTTACGGTTGTCCTTTTCCTTTCTGGTCATCTCATAACGGAATTTCCCGAAATCGGCAATCTTACATACCGGCGGGTTTGCTGTGGGCGCAATCTTGATTAGATCAAGTCCTGCCTCTTCCGCAATGTGCTGTGCTTCTTTCGCACTCATAATCCCAAGCTGTTCGCCGTTTTCACCGATCAGGCGAACTTCTTTGTCACGAATCTGTTCGTTTACGCTATAGTCTGTAATTGTTTTACCCTCCATAAAAAAATGGATACAAACATTGTATCCACTCAAAAATACGCTCATTTGGCGATTTCTATCATTTACACCTGAAGCCCGTTTGCCGCAGGGTGAGAGTGGAAACTCTGCTTGTTTGTTTATTGAAACCTTGATTAGAGTATCATTTCACTTCTTCTTTGTCAAGCGATTCTTTTATTTTAGGCGCATTTTTGCCCTTTTTGATCATAAAATATACAATCAGAAACAAGATAATCAGGAAAACACTTCCTGCCAAAATGAGTCTGATATAGAGAAGTTTGTTACGGAATAACATCCAGATTCCGGTGCCTGCCGCATCCCCGAGTCTTCCGAACAGGAAACCGAATGCATAGATGGTTACCCTTCCTGTCCAGTCGCTTAGTTTGGCAAACCACAGTCCTCTTCCGATGGTTAACAGCCCGAAGAAGAAAAAGAAGATGTTGGCCAGAACGAGAGGCGGTACCGCCCCCCTCGAAATACCGAGAATCTGCAAAAATCCTTCTCCGGGAGCCAGAAAATTATTTCCGAAATGGAGGATCATGCTTAACAGGAAAACGGTAAAAATCGGGAATGCAACACCGGCTGCGGAAGATGCCGGCATGTAAATCCGTTTCATTTTTGCCTTTTTCATTTCCTTCAGTTCCGTTCTTCGAAGATCCGTCAGTTCCTTTATAACGGCGATGCTTGGGTTCACGTTGCCGGTTGAAAGAATGCCGAATACGGAACAGATCATGGCCACGATAACATATAATACAAAAGCAAACGGTGTATTGGTAAGAAAATTATCCTTCACAAGAGTTGTGAAAAGACACTGAGTGCCGCAAGTACGTATCCTCCTCCGAGCACGAAAAAGCGCAGATTTGTTTTGGTGGAGAACGTAATTCCGTACAGATTCATTCCCCAGATTGCTCCGACGAGGATATTCATGATAAAGCCGTTAAAATAAGTTCCCGTTAAAGTACTCGAAAACATGGACGGAATCAGGCTGAGCGAAAGAACCGCATAGACTGAGGTAATGAACAGTTTGCTTCCCGTCAGGTCCGGAACGTAGTATGCAAAAAGCATATAAATAATCACACCCAGTGCCTGGAACAGATACGATGTCGTCGAAGACAACAGTTCCAGAGACCACGTGGAAGAAAGCTCTTTCATGTGAAAGATCCAGGACTGATAACATGCAATTGTCAAAAAGAACGAAAAAAAGCAAAGAAGGAACGTGTTAAGACTCCTCTTCTTCGTCATCTCTCCCATTCTCCATCACCTCTTTCCTGGTGTCTTCAATCATCCTGTCGTAACCGGTCAATGCCGCAAAGGCGGAAAACTGCGCAGCCCGGCCGGTCATACTCATGTGCGGCCGTTTCGAGGACTGATAATGCGGATGATCGATAATGTCCGAATAATCATTCATGCTTTATGTCCTCCGATCTGGCTGTTTCTCTCAATCGCCGTGGCACCCTTTTCAAAATTCAGGCCCTTTAATATGGCATTCTTTCCATAGCGTTTCTTGATGGAAAGCGTTGCTTTCTGAAGTGCGATTTCGCGGGCAATCCGCTTATCCTCTTCTTCCTGTAACTGTTTTTCCGGACTGTCAAACAGCGACAACTGTTCAAATCCGTTTTCTTCTTCCTTTACTTCGCTTTCCGGAATGACATCTTCCGCCGCAATCGTAATCCTTCGAATCAAAAACTCCGGATTTACGGTCCGCTCAAATATCTCCATAATTCCTTCCGTAATCAACCTGGAAGAGGATGTCTTGCGAGGCAGATTGGAAGTGCCGTGTGCATGTTTCGGCGCCGGTCTTCCATACCAGTCCGTCGCAATCTCGTCTTTGTATTTTTTAAGAATCTCCGGATCTTTCAAACTCTCCGGATCAAAGTTGATGGTAAGCACTACCTGCGAAGTAACCAGTCTTTTATCGGTCAGATCGAGGGCCATCATATCGGCCATTTCGCGCACGACCACGGAAGCTTCTTCATAGGAGTACGGCCTGGACAATACCTGTCCCGTACTGATGCTGTTCTTTTCCGGACGATAGCCTTTAATCGCCTCGATCGTACAGGGTTCCCATCCCCAGGCATGGTCAATCAGAAGCTCCGCGTTCACTCCGAATTCCTTGTAGAGCTGGTCTTCATACTGCTCGGAATATCTTGCGAGATCTCCCATCGTAAGAATTCCCATGCGACGCAGTCTTCTTGCCGTTCCTGCTCCCACTCTCCAAAAATCGGTAAGCGGAGTGTGGCTCCAGAGTTTTTCCCGGTACGTCCGCTCATTTAATTCCGCGATTCTGACGCCGTCTTTGTCGGCCGGGATATGCTTTGCCTCGATGTCCATTGCAATTTTGCAAAGATAGAGGTTCGATCCGATTCCGGCCGTTGCCGTAATACCGGTTGCGGAAAGCACCTCCCGGATAATCGTCATCGCAAGATCATGAGGAGACATTTTGTAGACGTTTAAGTACTCCGTAACGTCCATAAAAACTTCGTCACAGGAATATACATGGATATCCTCGTAGGATACATACTTCATGTAAATCCGGTAAATATCGGTACTGTAACGCATATAGGTATACATCTGCGGCTTGGCCACAATGTAATCGAGTTCATATTCCGGATGTGCGGAAAGTTCGTCCGCAAAAGTTGATTTCCCTGTGAAAGTCTTGTTCGGTGCATGGTCTTTTCGCATCGCATTGGCCTGCTTTACTTTTTCCACGACTTCAAAAAGCCTTGCTCGTCCCGGTATTCCGTATGCCTTCAGGGAAGGTGATACCGCCAGGCAGATGGTTTTTTCGGTACGGCTCTCATCCGCCACCACCAGATTGGTATTCAAAGGATCCAGTCCGCGCTGCACACACTCCACGGAGGCATAAAAACTTTTCAGATCGATTGCGATATAAGTACGATCCATTTCATCCTCCTTTCCTGCGCATGCCCTAACGATTCATACCATCCCTAACATTTTACAAGTTTTGCAAATGCGGCAGATAACACCCTTCTTCCGGCTTTGTCAAAATCAACGGTAACATAGACGGATCCGTCACGGTTCTCCATTTCGGCAACCACTCCTTCACCGAACTTGATATGTCTTACGCGGTCACCGACTTTATAATCCAAAGATCCTCCGGATGCGGAAAAACTGCTGCCCTTGGTAAGTACCGCTCCTGTTTTGATTGCAGCAAACGGTTTCTTATCCGGCTCGATATCTTTCTTCGGGTTCGGAGCATACGGTTTTCTGTATCCGCCTTGATTTCCGCCTCCGCCCGGATAACCTCCGCCGTAATTGCCTGAAGAATAACTACTTCTGTAGTTGGAAGGATAACCGTCGTCACTGTACTTCCTTGCATAGGGTAAACTTCCGTCTAAGAATTTAGCCGGGATTTCCCTTACAAACGTGCTGACCGGATTGTTAACAGCCTGTCCTCGCATCACGCGATATCCTGCTGCCGTAATCGTAAGGTCCTCTTTCGCTCTTGTCATACCGACATAAGCAAGTCTTCTTTCCTCTTCCATCTCTTCCTGTCCGCCGTAGAGTGAAGAGTCGCCGGGGAATAATCCGTCCTCCATACCGGCAATATAGACATGTTCAAATTCCAGTCCCTTGGCTGCATGTAACGTCATAAGCAGTACTTTGTCACGGTCCTCGCTGACGTTATCGATGTCTGCAACCAATGATACTTCATTTAAGAAATCCGAAAGGGTCGGCTTTTCTTCTTCGTTATGTTCCGCTGCAAACTTTTCTTCAAAAGCAGCAGCCTTCGTAATCATTTCATCGAGGTTTTCGATCCGGTCTTTATCTTCATCGTCACCGGATATACGAAGATCTTCCAGATATCCGGTCTCGTTTAAAACATCATCAATCAGTTCCGGAATGTCCTCATAGTAGGAAGAATCCAAGGCTCTGTTTCGAAGTCTTTCAATCATCTCGGCAAAAGCGATCAGCTTCTCTGCTGCCTTTCCCATCCCGGGAATTCGGTCTGCATGTGCAATCGCATCAAACAGGGAGATTTCGTTGACCGCTGCATATTTTTCCGCTTTTTCAACGGTTGTTCCGCCGATTCCTCTTTTCGGAACATTGATGATTCTCTTCACCATCAGGTCATCGTTTCCGTTTGCAATCGTCTTTAAATATGCCAGACAGTCCTTGATTTCCTTACGTCCGTAAAAGTTCTGACCGCCTACGATCTGATATACGATGTTGTCATATAAAAAACGCTCTTCGAGTTCACGGGACTGCGCATTTGTACGGTACAAAACCGCACAATCCTTGTATCTTGCCTCTTTGTGACGTACCTTTCTGGCAATGTCTTCCGCAATAAACTCCGCTTCTTCCCTGCCCGAAGGAAGGAGTCTGAAATGTACCTTATGTCCCTCTCCCTTATCGGTCCAAAGCGCCTTGTCCTTGCGGTTTACGTTATTTGCAATGACCGCATTTGCCGCATCCAGAATATTCTGGGTGGAACGGTAATTCTGTTCCAGTTTGTAGACTTTTGCCTCCGGATAATTCTTCTCGAAATCCAGAATGTTATGGATATTCGCACCACGAAATTTATAGATTGACTGGTCGTCATCTCCGACCACGCATAAATTCCGGTTCTTGGATGCAATCAGGCGAATCAGTTCAAACTGAGCCGTATTCGTATCCTGATACTCATCCACATGAATGTATAAGAAACGGTTCTGATAGCTTTCCAGCACATCCGGGCATTTCTGAAAAAGCCTTACACAGTTCACAATCAGATCATCAAAATCCATTGCGTTATTTCTGTTTAACGCATCCTGATAAGCATGGTACATCTCCGCAATCTTGGATTCGATCGGATCGGAACCCACCATGCGGTCGTATTCTTCCGGCGAGATCAGTTCGTCCTTATTAGAGGAGATCACATTTAAGATGGTCTTTTCCTTCAGTTTCTTTGTATCGATGCCGGCATCCTTACAAAGGTTTTTCATAAGGGTTTTCTGATCGTCCGCATCATAGATGGAAAAATTGTCGGCATATCCGAGCTTGTCACCGAATCTTCTTAAAATACGCACGCAGGTTGAATGAAAGGTTGCAACCCAGATACTGTCTGCGCCAAAACCGATGAGATTGTCCACACGCTCTCTCATCTCACCTGCGGCTTTGTTGGTAAATGTAATCGCAAGAATATTCCAGGGATTCACTCCGTGATCAATTAAATTGGCGATTCTGTAGGTTAAGGTTCTGGTCTTTCCGCTTCCGGCTCCTGCCAGAATCAAAACCGGTCCTTCCAGAGTTTCGGCAGCTTTACACTGCTCCGGGTTTAAGTAACGTTCTAACTGCATCTTGTATATTTCCTTGTTTTGCTCTTTTCATCACTTGACTGATTCATCTGTCAGTCTTTTGCCTGGTATGAATTCTTAATCTTCCTCCGGATCGAATGCATATACATCATCCATCACATTGTTGGAGACCATATTTCTCATAGCCTTATAATGCTCGCCTTCTCTCCAGCCCTGATCCACAGAGCCCGTACCGGAGGTGACGATTTTTGCATTGGGATATAATTCCTTTAGCTCATTGATTTCCTGCCAGGGAATCGATGTATTGTAAACCCAGAATTTCTGAAGATTCGGCAAATCCTTAAACGGTTCGCTGGAATTCACCGGATTGTAGCAGATGTTTAAATCCTCGAGTTCCTTCAATTCCGCAATCACACTCATATCCGTCACGTTGTTTGCAAACAGCTCCAGATAACGAAGATGCGGGCAGTATTTCAAAGCGGAAATATCGGACAGACGCACTCTCTTGGACGGAGAATCGAAATTATCTACCAAAATCAGTACGCGAAGATGCGGCATGTATTCCAGAAAATCCAGCTTTGTAATGTAATTATGTCCGAGATCCAGGGCTACCATATCGGTGCAATACTTCAGATATTTGCAGTCCTCATCATCAAGACGCGGCTGGTATTCGTTTGCAAGAAGCGTCGAGAAACCGACACTGTCCGTGGGAATCGTATAGGTTTTTACTTTGATGTCCCAGATAATGCGAACATCGGGATGAGCATCCTGAAGGGCGGCATAACCGTCGTTATCCAAACCGCAGTCCTTCATTGTGATCTTCTCAAGTTTGGTCATGGAATCCAAAAATGCATTCATATCCAGTTCGCTGACGTCTATGCCGGAAATGTCCACTTCCGTCGTATCGGACATTACTTCAAATTCATCGGTCAGTTTTACAAGCACGGGTTCCGGCTCGGGCTCCGGTTCCGAAATACTTTCTTCTTCCGACGACGGTTCCCAGACCACCAGTCGTACCGATTCCGGTTCTTCCGATTCTTCCGCCGTCTTATTGCATCCAAGCAGACTCAATCCGGTCAATGTCCCCAGTATGACCATCGCTGTGAATAATCCGATTCGTTTCATTTCTTTTCTCCATAACGCAATAAAACTGCACCGTTTTACCGATGCAGTTTTATTATAGCACATTATTAAAAATCGAACAAGTGTTTTACAATGAGTAAGCAGCTTCGGGATCCACCAGTTTCATTCCTGCTTCGCTTACTGCAGCTGCAGCCTTCTCAATATCGGAAACCTTCAGAATCATGGAGCCGAATTCCTTGCTGGAGCTTAAAGTATACATATACTCAATATTGATTCCGGCTGCTGCCAAAACCTTGGTTAACCTGCTTACGGTACCCGGAGTCTGTTCCAGGCGAACTGCCAGTACTTCCGTAAGTCTGGAGGAATAACCTGCATCCTTCAGTAATACCTTTGCTTCATCCGGCCTGGATACGATCAGTCTGAGCACACCATACTCGCTGGTATCTGCAAGTGCCAGACATGCAACATTGATGTTGTTATTTGCCAAAAGCTCGGTTACGCTTTCGAGTCTGCCTTCTCTGTTTTCCAAAAAAACCGTTAACTGTTTCATGTACATACCCAATACCCCCTTTATTATTCATCCAAAACTCTCTTATCAATTACGTGAACGGACTTGCCTGCAAAACGCTCGAGAGACTTCGGCTCTACAAGTTTTACCTTTACGGCGATCAAAAGTGCGCTCTGAAGTGCTGCGGAAATCTTCTTGGTCAAGTTCTCCATTTCCTTTACCTCATCGGAGAAGAACTCTTCTTCCACTTCCACCTGTACTTCCAAAGTATCCAGGTTGTTGACACGATCCACGATCATCATGTAGTGAGGTGTGGTTCCGGCAATCTCAAGAAGAGCGGTTTCTACCTGTGAAGGGAATACGTTTACACCACGGATGATCAGCATATCATCGCTTCTGCCCTTGAATCTGGAGATTCTCGGAGTGGTACGTCCGCATTCGCAAGGGGAATGATCGATACTGGTTAAGTCTTTTGTACGATAACGAAGAAGCGGCATACCTTCCTTGGTCAGGGTGGTAAATACAAGTTCTCCGACCTCTCCGTCGGGAAGAGGCTTTAAGGTTTCTCTGTCAACAATCTCGGCAAAGAAGTGGTCATCCTGAATATGAAGACCCTTATGGAACTGACAGTCGCATGCAACACCCGGTCCGCAAACTTCGGAAAGACCATAGATATCATGTGCATGAATACCCATCTTCTCTTCGATCTGCAGTCGCATTTTTTCGGTCCAGGGTTCCGCACCGCAGATAGCGGTCTTTAACATAAGTCTGTCTTTTGCGCCCATTTCTTCGATCACTTCCGCGATATGAAGAAGGTAGGAAGGAGTACATGCAATCGCTGTAGCCTTGAAGTCCTCCATCATGGTTACAAGTCTCTTGGTGTTACCGGTGGACATCGGAACCGTGGTACATCCTAAGTTCTCTGCACCATAGTGAAGTCCCAAACCTCCGGTGAATAAGCCGTAGCCGTATGCTACCTGGATGATATCATCCTTGCCTACTCCGCACATTACGAGATCTCTTGCCACACATTCCTGCCAGGATTCGATATCCTTTCTGGTATATGCCACTACGGTTGCTTTTCCGGTGGTACCGGAGGAAGCATGAACACGCACGATCTGAGACTGGGGAACCGCTAAAAGTCCGAACGGATAGTTGTCTCTTAAATCGTTCTTGGTGGTGAAGGGAAGTTTGTCGATGTCTTCGATTCCCTTGATATCACCGGGTTCCAGTCCTAATTCCTGCATTTTTTTGCGGTAGAATTCCACGTTGTGATAAACGTTGGTTACCTGCTTGCGAAGACGTGCAGACTGAATTGTCTGCATTTCATCGCGACTGATACATTCTCTTGCTTCGTTCCAAATCATAGTTTTGTTTTTCCTTTCCTGCGTTCTTTTGCACCTTACGTCTTATGGAGCGCAGGTGCTTTCGTTCGCTTTTGTCTTGTTGATGGTTACGCTCTTTTTCTCCTGAATAATCATGGGATGAGTTGACGTCTTACCGTCGTGTCAAAAGACAAAACCGGCCTCGAAAGCTTTTTTATTGATTTCAACCGTCTTGGGAGGTACCGTTTTTTCGATTACCTCAAGCCAGTCTTCTTTTGCAAAATCCATATGCTTTGCCGCAACACCGACAATAATGGTATTGAATACCCTGGTGTTTCCGAGCTTCTTAGCTTCTTCCATGGCATCGAGGGAAATCACTTTATACTTCTTGGAAAGATCCTCGATGATTCCTTCGGGATACTCGGCAGCACCGGTTACGACCGTCATCGGGTCGATACGCTGATCGTTTACGATCAATACTCCGTCGGGTTTTAAGAAGTGTGCATAGCGAAGTGCTTCCAATCTTTCAAAAGCAATCAGCACATCCGCACAACCCTCTTCCACAATCGGTTCGCAAACCTTGTCACCGTAGCGAACGAAGGTTACTACGGAACCTCCACGCTGAGCCATTCCGTGAACTTCCGATAATTTTACATCATATCCGGCATGAGTAATGATACCGCCTAAGATACGGCTGGTAAGCAGGGTTCCCTGTCCGCCCACGCCGACAATCATAATACTCTTTGTTTCCATTTCTACACCTCCCTTGTCTCGATGGCACCGAACTTGCAACGGCTTTCGCATAAGCCGCATCCGTTACACATGGTTTCATCGATGCGAATGGTTCCGTCCGGATTCTTGGTAATTGCGGGACATCCGGGCTTTAAGCACATACCGCACTTCTTGCATTTGTCGGAAAGTGCATAGCATTTCTTGTGAGATACGTTGGATTTCAACAGTGCACAGGGTGCCTGGGAAATGATGACGGAAACCGCATCGCGGGCAACTTCCTCTTTGATGACTGCTTTTAATTTCTCGGTATCAAATGCATTTACCACGGTGACATATTCCACACCGAGTGCGTGGCATAAGTCAACCAGATCCACTGCATAAGTAGGATCTCCGGATAAGGTTTTTCCGGTTGCCGCATGGTCCTGATGTCCGGTCATACCGGTTGTGGAGTTATCCATAATGATAACGGTTCCGGTGGACTTGTTGTAAACCATGTTCAGCAGGGAATTGATACCGGTATGTAAGAAGGTGGAATCGCCAATCAAAGCAACCCAGTTCTTGATGTATTCTTTGCCTTTTGCTTTTTCCATACCATGGAGGGTGGAGATACTGGATCCCATGCAGACCGTGGTATCGATTACGTTAAGCGGAGCTACTGCACCCAAGGTGTAGCAGCCGATGTCTCCGGCACCGTGAATCTTCAATTCGTTCAAAACGGTAAAGGTGCTTCTGTGCGGGCAACCCGGGCAGAGAATCGGAGGACGTGCGGGAACCTTTGCGGGTTCTTCGGTCTTCACTTCTTCTCCGAGAATTGCTTTGCGAAGCATGTTTGCGGAGTACTCACCCTGAATGGTCAGGATGTCTTTTCCGTGGCAGGCAATACCCATTGCCTTTACCTGCTCTTCGATGAGCGGCTCAAGTTCCTCGATGATATATAAGGTCTCCACCTTGGAGGCGAAGTCTGCGATCAGTTTCTTCGGAAGGGGATGAACCAGACCGAGTTTTAATACGCTTGCGTTCGGAAGCGCTTCTTTTACATACTGATAAGGAATACCGGAAGTGATGACACCGATCTTGGTATCATTCATTTCCACACGGTTGTAGGATGCGGTATTGGCATCCTCGGACATATCGTTTAATCTCTTTTCCACAAAAACGTGACGGCCCTTTGCCATGGCAGGCATCATTACGTTCTTGGGAACGGAACGCTCATAAGGCTTGTCTTCCACTTCCACTCTGTCGCAGAGTTCCACAACACCCTGGCTGTGAGCCAAACGTGTGGTGGTACGAATCATAATGGGACAGTCATATTTTTCGGATAATTCAAATGCAATCTTGGTAAAGTCCTTAGCTTCCTGAGAATCCGAAGGCTCAAGTACGGGCACCTGTGCCACTCTTGCAACACATCTGGAATCCTGCTCATTCTGAGAAGAATAAAGGCCCGGATCGTCTGCTGCGACCAGCACCAGTCCGCCGTTTACACCAATGTAAGATACGGTATATAAAGGGTCAGATGCCACATTGACACCGACCATCTTCATGGATGCCAGGGCTCTGACACCGCTCATGGATGCACCGATGGCCACCTCCATTGCTACTTTTTCGTTTGGGGACCACTCTGCATAAATACCGTCATACTTTACGATATTTTCGCTGATCTCCGTGCTGGGCGTTCCGGGATACGCTGCGGAAACCTTTACTCCCGCTTCCCATGCGCCTCTGGCAATTGCTTCATTGCCAAGCATGATTTTCTTCTCCACGTATATTACCTTCCTTTCAATAATGGTTCTTTTATAAATCGAGTGGGACTGTAAGCCGGGTTCTGTCGTGAATGATCATCTATCTAGGAGATATGTTGCCATATCCCTCAAGCAACCTACCTGAAAGCGAACCGGGCCGGTTCATAGCTTTCTGCTTGGTCTTGCTTCGGATGGGGTTTACACAGCCTCACCTGTTACCAGATGAGCGGTAGTCTCTTACACTGCCATTCCACCCTTACCGCTTGCGCGGCGGTTTCTTTTCTGTTGCACTATCCTTGGAGTCACCTCCACCGGACGTTATCCGGCATCCTGCCCTGCGAAGCCCGGACTTTCCTCTCCCGCAAAATGCGGCAGCGATCATTCATCCCACTCGTAATTCACTTTTGTACTACAAGCGTAGTTTATATTTTATACGTTAAAAATACTTCCGCCCACAAATTCTCTGGCAATCGAATTGGTCGGGATTCTGGAAGTATCCATGCAGAGGAAATACTCTAAGAATTTCAATAATCTTCTTGCTTCGAGATATTCGGGAGTGCCTTCCGGAACGCTGTATAACAGAGGTTCCGCAAAGGATTTTAACGCTGCGATTTCATAAAGCAGTGCCGAATTAAAGATGGCATCCGCACTTTCCTGGAAGGGGAAAATGTTTTCCACTTCACCTTTACGCACATTTGCCCACATCTGAATGGTTCTGGTTGCGGAATTTCCTCGGGTTCTGAAATCTCTGACCATTCTGCGAAGAAGTCTCGCATCCGTGGTGGGTATACGATTGTGTTCATCAATGTTTAATGTAGTCAGCGCACTGATATAGATTTTGTATTTGCTTTCGGTCGGAAGAAGTTCACTCATCTTATCATTCAGGGCATGAATTCCTTCGATGACAAGAATATCGTCCGGACCAAGCTGAAGTTTATTTCCGCGGTATTCTCTCTGACCTGTCTTAAAGTTGAAGGTGGGAAGTTCCACTTCTTCTCCCTGTAAGAGCAGTTCCATATCATGATTGAAGAGTTTTACGTCGATTGCTTCCAGACACTCAAAATCATAATCGCCGTTTGCATCACGCGGTGTATCCTCACGATTTACAAAATAATCGTCCACACCGATCGGATGTGGCTTGAAGCCAAGCGATTTCAACTGAATGGAAAGTCTGTGCGAAAACGAAGTCTTTCCGGAAGAGGACGGGCCGGCAATCATGATGAATTTTACACCCGTACGTTTTGCAATGTCCACCGCAATATTGGCGATTCTTCTTTCCTGCATTGCCTCGGAAACCAGGATCATATCTTCATAGTCCCCGTTGCAAAGGTTTTCGTTCAGATCACCGACTACACCGATTCCGATGGTGTCACTTAACGTGGTTGCCGCCATCATGGTACTGTAGATCTTCGGAAGCGGTACAAACTTCGGAAGTACGGTAGGTTCTTTTGCGGTCGGTATATTTAAAATAAAACCGCTCTTAAACTTCAATACTTCAAACCACTTCACCATGCCCATATCGGGAAGCATGCTTCCGTAGAAATAATCGAAATATCCGTCGATTTCGTAAAGGTTGATATCACGGCCTTTACGGAATCTGCAGGTTTTGATCTTATCCGGCATATTCTGAGATTCAAAAATCTTCATCGCCTCGGATAACGGGAAATTATCTTTGTGAATGACGGTTTTTGCATCGACCATTTCCTGCATTCTCGCGGATATTTTCTCAATCAGTTCTTCCGTTACGGATTCGTTTGCTTCAAAGGAAAAATAGTAACCGGTGTTCATGGAAAATTCCAGTTTCAGTTTTCCGATCCGGTTCATTCCGACCACATCGTATACCGCTTTAACAAATAAAAGTACTGCGGTACGCATGTAGGTGGCATGTCCTGCCGGTGTGGAAAAATCCATAAAATCCACTTTTCCGCTACGGCCTACCTCCAGAAAGAGTTCCCGGATACTCTCATCGTGGCAGGCAACGGCAATGCCTCCCCTGGCATCTTTTTCATACTCCTTTGCGATTTCCGCATAGGTGATGTTTGCAGGATATTCTTTTGTTTCGTTATTGATAATCAGATTAATTGTTTCTTCGTTTGCCATTTGTAATTCCCATCCCATCAAATGATCTAACTACATTTATAGTACATTCCCGATCTCTTCCTGTTCGGAACAAAAAACGGTGATCTGTCTCAATTCTTTTTCAAAAAAGTCCTTCATATACGGAATGAAAATCTTTTCAATTCCGAAGTGGCCTGCATCTATAATGGACAATCCCTGCTCCATTGCATCCAGTGCTTTGTGATAGGTGATATCGCCGGTAATCAGCACCTGTGCTCCGCCTTTCATCGCGTGCGGGATTGCAAATCCGCCGCTGCCTCCGCAGATTGCAACCTTCTCCACAATCCGGTCTCCTTCTCCGTAAAGAATCACGTTCGGAATATGGAATTTCAGTTTTACGATTTCCGCAAGTTCCTTTAAGCTGACTTCTCTCGGAAGCAGACCGATACGACCCAGACCTTCTTTGGAAATATCATCTTCATAGGTGACATCCAGAACGCTTTTTCTTTTTAAGGAGAGTTCGTCCGCTACAGCATCGGCCATACCCATTACATCAAAATTGGTATGCATGCAGGCATAGCAGATATTGTTTTTTGCAAGAGTCAAAATCTTCTTTCCGATGACATCGTCCGCAACGACCCTTTTGATCGGATCAAAAATCATCGGATGATGTGTTAACAGAAGATTCACCTTCTTCTCGACTGCTTCGTTTACCACATCCAGAGTGGCATCCACCGCAATCAAAACTCTTGAAACTTCCGAATTCCCGTCCCCCACAAGAAACCCTGAATTGTCCCAATCCATAGCAAAGGAGGAAGGGGAAAGCTGATCCAATTTGTCGAGAATCTCTTTACAAATCATAGTTTTCTCCTTTCGTCTGCTGCCGGAGTCCTATGCCCCCTGCAGTTTCCATTTTGCCAGCATTAAAATATCCATTTCCGCATTTACCCTTGCAAGAGCCCGTTCCGGTTCGGTATTCTCGTCCGGATCAAAGTTCTCGACAATGGATAGAAGTCGTTGTTCTTCCTTCTCCAGAAAAGCATAGAGTACGGGAGAATGATTCTCCAGCAAGCTTTTTCCGTAAGTACATTCACATACTTCGTCGGAAGATTGTTTTTGAAGTCTTTCTTCCGCATCTTTCAAATATGCCTCAAAATCCGGAATATCGCATTCGAAGAAGTCGTTATTCTTCGGCAAGGAAAGACGCATCATCGGATAAAACTTTCCGTCCTCCATTACCATATTCTCTTCTTCCGTGACAAAGCCCCATTCCTTTAAGACAAACCGTACAAGAGGAATTTTGGACTGAAGCTGCAGTATAATCTGCTTCCAGCCTTTCATTACACTCTTTCCGTCGTACAGAATCCGAAGTCCGAGCGGTCCGCCCATTCCCGCAAGAATCGCCCCGTCGCATTCGCCGACCTGCACTTTTTCAAAGCCGTCCGACAGGCGTAGTTCTATCTGTTCACTCAGATTACAGGTACGGATGTTTTTCTCTGCTGCCGCAAGAGGTCCTTTGTTAATGTCGCAGGCTATCATCCGCTTTGCTTTATGATTCTGTACCAGGGCGATGCTTAAATATCCGTGATCACAGCCGATATCGGCAATCACATTCCCGGGTTTCACCAGTTCCCCGACAGCACTTAATCGAATTCCAAGTTCCAGCATGGCAATACCTTAATCGAGATAATCTCTGAGTTTACGGCTTCTGGAAGGATGACGAAGTTTACGAAGAGCCTTCGCCTCGATCTGACGGATACGCTCACGGGTTACGTTAAATTCACGTCCAACCTCTTCCAAAGTACGCTGACGTCCGTCGTCCAAACCGAAACGCAAACGCAGAACCTTCTGCTCTCTCTCGGTCAGAGTGGAAAGCACCTCGTCCAGCTGTTCACGAAGCAGGGTTGCCGCAGCAGCATCCGCAGGCACGGGAACGTTGTCGTCCTGAATGAAATCACCGAGGTGGGAATCTTCCTCTTCACCGATCGGAGTTTCCAAAGAAACAGGCTCCTGGGAGATTTTTAAGATTTCTCTTACTCTGTCTTCCGGCATCTTCAGTGCTTCCGCGATTTCTTCGGGAGACGGCTCTCTGCCGAGTTCCTGTAAAAGCTGTCTGGAAACACGGATGAGCTTGTTGATGGTTTCCACCATATGTACGGGAATACGAATCGTTCTTGCCTGGTCTGCAATGGCACGGGTGATTGCCTGACGAATCCACCATGTTGCATAGGTGGAGAACTTGTATCCCTTTCTGTAATCAAATTTTTCCACAGCCTTAATCAGACCTAAGTTTCCTTCCTGAATCAGATCAAGGAACAAAAGTCCGCGGCCGACATATCTTTTTGCGATGCTGACAACGAGACGTAAGTTTGCTTCGGCAAGGCGCTTCTTTGCACTTTCATCGCCTTTTTCCATACGTCTTGCAAGATCGATTTCTTCTTCTGCGGAAAGAAGGGGAACCTTACCGATTTCCTTTAAGTACATACGTACCGGATCTTCGATGTTCACACCTTCCGGAATGGACATATCGATATTGTCCATATCGACATCGAGATCTTCCTTGTCTTCCTCTTCGGAAGCAAGAAGTGCATCATCATCGGGTTCCAGATCATCTCCTTCGCTGATGGGGAAGATGTCCACGTTGTTCTGCTCTAAGAAATCCGTAACTCTGTCATACTGTTCCTCATCCAGGTTTAAGTCCGCCATGTAAAGCGTAACTTCGCCTTCATCGAGGATGTTTTTCTTCTTCTTTGCAAAATCAAGAAGCTCTTTTAATCTCTCTTCCAGTTTGATGCTGACTTCTTCTTTGTCTTCGGAATCGTCTAACTCTTCTTCTTTTGCCTTGGATTTTCTGCTTTTCTTCTTCGGAAGTTCAAAAAACTCTTCAATTTCTTCTTCGAGTTCCTCTAACTCCTCTTCTTCCTCTTTGGCTTTCTTGGAGCGTTTCTTAGGTGCTTTTTCCACTACCTCTTCTTCCACCTCTTCCACAACTTCTTTGGCCTTTCTGGAACGTTTCTTGGGCGCCTCTTCCACCACCTCTTCTTCAACTTCCTTTGCCTTTTTGGAGCGTTTCTTGGGTGCTTCTTCCACTACCTCTTCCACAACTTCCCTGGCTTTTTTCGAGCGTTTCTTAGGGGTTTCTTCCACTACCTCCTCGACAACCTCTTTCGCCTTTTTCGTGCGCTTCTTGGGTGCTTCTGCGACCTCTTCTATTACTTCTTTGGCTTTCTTGGACGTTTTCTTCGTCTCTTTTTCTTTTGCCTTTGTCTCTTTTACCTTTGTTTCCTTGGTTTTGGAAGCAGCTTTCGTATTCTTTTCTGCTGCCTTTGCGGTCTTTGTTGCCTCTTTTGTTACGGTTTTTGTTGTTTTCTTAACTGCCAAGATTTTGTACCCCTTTCTTGTCCATCTATCCTTTTACAAATGAATATTATTCTTCTTTATTTCTTCCAGAGCCTTCTTTTCGGCGATGCCCTGTTTGATTCCTTCCATATCGCTTGTTCGCGATGCTTCGTGTCGTTCGTAAGTACTCTTTTTCAATTTATAAAAAACTTCGCTGATTGCTCTTTCCTTTTCTTCCTTGTCGGCGAGGTTTTCAATCTTTGTGGTAAACAAAGCACTTACTTTGCTCTGCTCGTCCGCATCTTCGTACCGGCTTATGATAGCGGCGGGATTCGGTGTTTTTCCTTCTCCCAACTCTTCTAAGAAACGTTTTGCAACATCCTTATAAAGTTCCGTGGAAAAATCGTCTTCGGAAATCTTATCCCGAATCTGCGGATAAAGCTTAGGTTCCTCCAGAAGGTACGTAAGAAAGATCTGCTCGTTTTGCATTGCGTAATCTTCTTTCGTCGCATTCCTCGGGCCCGCGCTTCGAAGTTCTTCCCGCTCCGCTTTGTCGGCTAATGACAGGGCCGCTTTTCCGACTGCTTCTCTTAAATGCTCTTTGTTGATTCCGTATTCCAGCGAAACCGCATCCAGATAATTGTCCCGCATAAGCGGATCGTCCATTGTCGCCAAAAACTCGGCGATTTTATGATAAAACTTCGTCTTTTCGGCGTAGTCCTTCAAATCATATTCATTCTGTGCCGTATGAACCTGGAACAGCAGGGAGTCTTCCGCATTCTCCATGCGCTTTTCGAATTCCTCGGCGCCGAGATTTTTGATGAATTCGTCCGGATCCTTATATGGCTTCATATTGATGACGCGACCGGTCACATTGTACTTTCGAAGAATTTCAATCGCACGCATGGCCGCCTTAACGCCTGCGCCGTCACTGTCATAGGACAGATACACGTCCGGTGAATACCTTTTCAGTAAAGAAGCCTGTTCCATCGTGAAGGCTGTTCCGAGCGAAGCCACGGCTTCATCAAAACCTGCCTGATGCAGGGAGATGACATCCATATATCCTTCGCAAAGGATGAAACGGTTCTTTCTGGAACTTTTTGCGAAACCGAATCCGTAAAGATTGCGTCGTTTATTGAAGATGTCGCTTTCCTGGGAGTTTAGGTACTTCGGTTCGCCGTCTCCCATGACACGACCGCCGAATCCCATGACTTTGTTCTTATCGTCTATGATCGGGAACATCACGCGATTCCAGAACTTACAACTCAGTCCGTGCCTTTCGGAAAACGAGGCGATTCCGCTATCTATCAGTTCCTGGTCGGTATAGCCCTTGCTTTTTAAGTAGCGAACCACTTCATTTCCATCCATCGGAGCATAGCCCAGAGCAAAGCGCTTAATCGTTTCGTCGCTTAAGCCTCGCTTCTTTAAATACCTCATGCCCGGAGCGCCACGCTTTTCATCCCACAAAACCTTGTAAAAATAGTTGGCCGCATCTTTGTTGCAGTCAAAAAGCCGCATCCTTCGGCCAGTTCGCTTCTTTGCTTCTTCTGAAGTATCCCTTTCGGGCAAAGCCACGCCGGCAAGAGGGGCCAAATATTCCACCGCTTCCGGAAAGGTCATGTTCTCATATTTTTGCAGGAAGGTAAAAACATTACCGCCTGCACCGCAACCGAAGCATTTATATATCTGTCTGGCCGGATTTACCGAAAACGACGGGGTTTTCTCATTATGAAAGGGGCAACAGCAGGTGTAGTTGGAACCCTTTTTTTGGAGGCTTAAAAAGGTCGAGAGAACGGAAACGATGTCGCTTTTGGACCGAATCTCTTCCACCAGTTCGTCCGGATAATACATGTTATTCCCCCATCAGCCGTGCCAGCATTTCGGAATGTAGATTTCTTCGTATTTGGCGATTGCAAAACGGTCCGTCATGGCTGAGATGTAATCGCAAACAATCTGTTCCTTCGGATCACCTCTGTCCTGTAGTTTGATCAGTTCCAACGGAATCAGGTCAAAATGATCCATATAGTACTGGTACAGCGTGATTACGAGGTTTTCCGCTTTTCCTTCTTCGCTTTTTGCCAAAGGATTGTTGTATACATGTTCAAACATGAAGGCACGAAGCTCCTTCATGGCAGTTTCTGTCTCGGGTGACATGCCGATTTCATTCTTGTCTTTGGAAAACGTAATGATATCGTGGATGAAGTGATCCAGTCTCTGGGCAGCGGTGAAGCCGATGACTTCGCCGATGGACTTCGGCAGATCGGACTCTTTTAAGATTCCGCCGCGAACCGCATCATCCATGTCATGATGAAAATATGCTATTTTATCGGAAAGACGGACGATTTTGCCCTCGAGGGTATACGGCATGGAAGACGTCTGATGGTTTAAAATACCATCTCTCGTTTCCATGGTAAGATTTAATCCGATTCCTTCTTTTTCCAGAACATCCACGGTTCTTAAGCTCTGTACGTTGTGTTCGAATCCAAGCGGGCAGATGCTGTTTAACGCTCTTTCTCCGGCATGACCGAACGGTGTATGGCCCAGATCATGGCCGAGTGCAATTGCTTCCACCAGATCTTCGTTCAAACGAAGGGCTTTTGCGATTGTACGGGCGTTCTGTGATACTTCCAGCGTATGCGTAAGTCTGGTTCTGTAATGATCACCTTCCGGTGTTAAGAAGACCTGCGTCTTGTCTTTTAAGCGGCGAAATGACTTACAATGCAGAATTCTGTCACGATCTCTTTGAAATACCGGACGAATATCGCACTGTTCCTCTTCTTTCAGCCTTCCCTTCGAGTCCATACTGAAGGACGCATAAGGGCTTAAAAGCTCTTTTTCTTCCAATTCCAAACGTTCGCGGATATTCATAGTTTCCCCCTTCGAAAAAAACCCACATAGTTAATATTCTCTTTTTTTGGACATTTTCCTTTTTTCTTTTTCATTTTTTTCGCAAAAAACGTAAATTTTTCCTATTTTTTTGAGTTGACATTTTAGATTTCCCTTGCTAAAATATGAAAGTCGCACAGACAAATGCGGGGATGCTGGAATTGGCAGACAGGCTAGACTAAGGATCTAGTGTTGGCAACGACGTGAGGGTTCAAGTCCCTTTTCCCGCACTGATAACCCGAAAATCTTTTGATTTTCGGGTTTTATCAACAAAGGCGCAGGAGTGGCGGAATGGCAGACGCGCACGGTTCAGGTCCGTGTGAGAGCAATCTCATGAGGGTTCAAGTCCCTTCTCCTGCATAAAAAAATGACCGCAACAGCGGTCATTTTTTTGTAGAATAATCTTAAAACGATGTACCGATGTTTTATTTGTATATAATCTCTACCTCATCCGGAATTCCGTAATACCCGGTTATCATATTTTTAAACCAAGTGCTTTCCTGTTGATATAACATAGTGGAAGCATACTGTTCCTTGGATTCCTCATATTTCATAAGATAAATTCTTTCTATATTTTTGCCGTTTTGAATTTCTTCTGCCGAGGTCTCCAGGATTTTTTCATTTATGGTATTCACCTTATGATTTACTCTGTATCCGTTGAAAATATGAGCAGCATTCCACAATGACGGAACCGAAAGTATTACAACAAGAAGAAATGCAAATATCACTCCTGTCTTCTTATTTTTTTCCGACAAAACTCCGGAAAACTCATTAACCCCTTCGGGAATAATAACAAACGCACAGATTACGAACGGAATAATCACTCTTTCAGGAAAACTTGCCACTCCCGCCAATGCTAAAACAGAAAAAGTGCCTGTTAAAACAGGAATAATTGCTTCTGTCTTCTTCTCTGTCAGAAAAAAACGTAAAGGAGGAATCAATGCTGCCATTGCGACCAATCCTCCGAAAACAAGACCCGGAACGCTTCCGAGCGTTATTCTCCCGAGAAGAGACGAACTGATGATTTCCAGAGCCAGTGCAGGAAGAAGAATTAACGCACATAGAATATCTATAATATTTTTCTTCCGTTTCAGGCCTGCAAACACAAGCATTGCAGAAGATCCAAATACCGCAATCAGAATTAACCTCATATAATCCGCATACAAAATAGAAAACGCCAAAGCAATACTGCTCCGGATTCTGAGGAAAGGCCCTACATCCCCGTTCGTTGTCCGGGCCCGTTCCATAATTCCAGGAGAACAGAATAGAATTACCGTTCCCGCCACTGCTAATAGCAAAAACAAGAACTCCCGGAAAGCAAAACCACGCTTTTTTATACATCCCACACAAAACAAAACCATACAGATAGCGCTTACGGCAACTGTCCATGATTCAAATGCCCACGAGCTTAAGAAAATACAAATTCCGGCAAAAACGATTTTCCAAGCTGCTGCCTTCCCCGAATTATCCTTTTTCTGCAATTGTTTAAATAACAAAGAAAAAACAAGCAAAAAAAGAATCGGAGTATAGTACAGAAAGAATGCTACATTCCAGTATGTTCCATGCTGATGGAGTCTTTGGGAAATCAATCCGAAAGAAAGAATAACCAAGAGGGCAGCAACAATTTTCTGCCAAAGCGGCTTATCTTTTGCAGAGATCCGGTAAAGAAAAAACATAATCCCCGTCACAATGACAGCGCAAATAATCCGTACAAGCAGCAATCCACCGATTTTATACAGAGAAAGCCATAAAAAGAAATACGGCAACCTTCCGCTTACAGCAAAATAATGCTCCCTAAGAAAAGAAAACAATTCGGCAAAAGAATAAAGATGACCATAATGTACAGTGGGAACACAATAATTCAGACAATAATATCCGTAATCATCATAATAGATTCCCACTTGCAGAAACTGAAATAAAATCAAAATGAAAAATAAGCCGAATATCGCATATATCGGCCAATCTTTCTTTTTATTATCTTTACCCAAACTCTTTTCCGGCATTTTTCCTTATTTACCCATACTTCCCAAATCTTTGATCAGTTCCACGTCTTCCGCCGTCACTTTCATGTTGGAGCGAAGGATCTGGCCGTCCGGAAGGGTTATGGAGATATCGATGACACTTCCCTCTCCGACACCGCTTTTCATGACATCCTGAATAAACATCGCAAATTTGGGATGTCTTTGCTGGAAATCTTCATATTTCTTTTTCATTGTAAACAGCATTGCTGGATTCATTCTTTGTCTCCTTATCTCAATCGATATTGGTCAAATTAGTTTTATGTTAACCAAACATAGTTTATGTAAACCAATATATATATCCTACTGCTGGAAGATCTCAGCAAAGTATCCGGAAGGTGAAATCGGTTCCCCTTTGGTTGTCAAATGCCTGGTATCCCCGAAATTTTGCATTCTGAATACTGCCTTTCCCGGAACTCTTTCCTCGGAAGAAAGGATCATAACACCGGTAGGCGGAACAAAAAATCCCTGCCACAGTGCAGGCGGTGCAATCTGAGTCAAGTATCCGATCATTGCAAACGATACCCCCAGGTGGCAGAAAAAGACGATATTCTCGTCGCTGTGCTTCTCCACTTCAAACAATCCGTTTCCCAAAGCTTTGTAGCCATGGCGGCTCAAAAGTTCGTCGAGTCCGTCCGTTACCTCTTTGTAATGTCCGCCGAGATCACCGGATTTCATGACTTTTGTCTCTGCCCAGCGATTTTTGTCGTGCAGATCATCCTGCTTTGTAAAATACTCCGGGTAAAAATCCCATGCGATTCTGGGTTGTCCGGTAACCGGGTCCTCTACGCGATAATAAAACTCCTGCAGCCATTCGTAGGTGGTCGGCGTAAGATCCCAGTTTGCAAGGGAAAAAGATGCCGTATCCTGTGCTCTTCCAAGCGGCGAAAGGTAAACTTCGTCTACCTTCCAGTCTTTTGTACGTTCCGCTAAAAGCTTAGCCTCCCGGAATCCTTTTTCCGTAAGGGAATCAATCGTATAGTCCGGTTCCGCATGGCGGATAAAAATCAAGTTCATAAATCAACCTCTCATTTTCGTTCTTTCCGTGTCCATCATACCATATTTTGTGTAGTTTTACCCACTTTTTTTCATTATATAGAAAAAAAGGCTTTTCGCTATGGATTTTTTCTAGTATAATGTTATTTGGATTTCTTTGGAAACCAGCCACAATTGCAGATTTATACAGGAGGCAATATGAAAAAGCAAAAATTGTTAACCGGTGTATTACTCGGTGTTCTTGCTTCTGCCATGGTTTTTGCGGGCGGTTGCAACAAAAGTGAGGAGAAGGGTTCCGAACAGTCTTTTATCGATTTAAATGTTCGTCCCGGTGAAGAAGGTTCCCAAGGTGGTGAAGGTGGAGAACAGGTTGTTGTTCTGGATCCTACCGAGGAAGACAACGAGCTTCCCGATGGTCTTTCCGTTGAAGACTGCTATCGTAGTGAGCTTACCAATATGTATATTGATAGGAACCTCGAGAACCAGCGTCCCATCGCTGTCATGGTCGATAACGAAGTGACCGCACTTGATCACTACGGACTCAATCAGGCAGACATCGTTTATGAATTAATGAACTCTACCGCAAACGGACGTGTTACACGTCTTATGTGCATCGTAAAGGACTGGAAAAACTTAGAGCAGTTCGGTTCCATTCGAAGCACACGTCCGACCAACATCATTCTCGCAGGCGAATACAATGCTATTCTTATTCACGACGGCGGTCCGTTCTACATTAACGAATACCTCGCAAAACCTTACAGCAACAACTTAAGCGGTGGTTTTGCAAGATTCGCAAACGGAAAAGCAACCGAATTTACCGAATATGTAACCTCCGATACTTATACCGGTCCTAAAGGAACTTTCAAGGGCCTGAACGAAAGAATCAAAGATGCCGGATTTACGGAAGAATACAACTCCCACTATCAGGGTAAGCACTTCTTATTCAACGGTGCAACCAAGGATCTCGGAGAAGATCATGCAGGTGCTGCAGTAGCAACCGAAATCATTCTTCCTCATCCTCACAACAAATCCGAGCTTCACTACAATGCCGAAACCAAGGAATATGAATACAAAGAATATGGTAAGTGGCATGTGGATCCTTTGGATGACAACAAGGTATTATCCTTCGACAACGTAATCCTTCAGGATACAGGCTTCATGCCTTGCCGTTATTCCGACGGTGTTCCTGATCCGAACGGATACATGATTTACGACGTAGTAAACGAAAACGTCGGTTACTACTTCACCAAGGGAAAAGCAATCTGCATCCGTTGGAAGAAAGAATCCGAGACCGGACTTACCAAGTATTATGATGTCGAAAAAGGCGACGAGCTGATGTTAAACACCGGTAAGACCTATATCTCCTTAATTCCCGGAGATGTTTGGGAAGATCTTGATTTCCACTAAATCATAACAAACACATAACAAAGCACCCGGCTTTCATCAAGCCGGGTGTTTTTTCATTCTTTTTTATTCCATTATCTCAATAACTTTAAATGGATTTCTCCGCTGTTTAGCGTTCGAATTTCGCCGTTTTGCAGCTTTACGGACAAACTGCCGTCCTCTTCGATTCCGGTGGCAATTCCGGTCATTTCAGTCTCATTTTCGGTGCCGAATGACACTTCTCTTCCGATCACCAGTGACATCTCCCGGTAGGAAGAAAGAATGCATTCTTTATAAGCCGCATTCCCGCTGTTTCTAAAAAACTGCCACAGGCCGTCGCCGACTGAGCCTATGATTTCTTTTTTGATTTTCCTCAGTTCTTCGTCCGTAAAAGTACCGACGGAAGACGCGATGCCTTGAATCTCTTCCGGAAAATCCGTCGTAGATAAGTTGATTCCGATGCCGACTATAATTCCGGGTACCGAATCTTGGTAGGCTACTTCCGCCAATATTCCGCAGACCTTCTTGTCGTTTACGTAGACATCATTTACCCATTTGATTCCGGCATCCGCCTTTGTTACCTTCCGGATGGCATCGCATACAAGAACCGCTGCCACCGTCGTTACAAAGATCAGATTTCCGATCGGTTCATTTTCCGGATTCGGATAAAGATAGGAAAAATAAATCCCCGTATTTTCCGGTGAATAGAAAGACCTTCCGTTTCTTCCTTTTCCGGCGGACTGGAAATCCGCGGACAATAGTTGTTCCCTGATATCTCCGCCTGCATATCTTCTCTTCGCTTCTTCGTTTGTGGAATCAATCGAAGAAAAATGTTCGCAAATATAATTCATTCTATTCTCCAAAGAATCCATGTTCTTTCATGAATATAAGGGACTTTTTCTGATTCTCAAGCGGTGTTGTTTCAATCAAGACCGTGGCATCGGGGAAATACTCTTTCTGAAACGATAAGAAATTCTCCCAGTTTGTAATTCCGTCACCGACCGACAGATGTAGGTCGTTCATTCCGTCATTATCATTGATGTGGACGTGGCGAATGAAGGGTGCCAGTTCTTTTACCCAGACCTCCACAGGCGTCTTCGAAATGGATGCATGCGCATAGTCCAGACAAACTCCGAAGTTTTCCACATCCTTCATGGATTCGGCCAAATTCTTTAAATCCGCAGGATTCTGGTCAAACATGTTTTCCAGATAGACATTTACCTTCGGAAAGTCTTTGCAGATCTCACGGAAAAATGCCTCATTCCGGTCATGCCAGTTTTTGCGATAATAATCTGCGGTTAAAAAAGGCTCTGTATTGGTATGAAAAATCACACCCTGCACTCCGAGCTCTTCTCCGATTTCCATACTCTTTCGAATTCTCGCCTTCGAGATGGCTGCGATTTCCTCATCTTCACTAAACAAAATCACATCAAAAAAGTCTCCGTGAGAGGTACGCATGTCGGGCAGTTCCAAGCCCTGATAGAAAGCGATCCTCTCCTTGCAGGCAGGCTCATTTAACAGCATCTTCGGTGTGAAAAAATCATTGAATTCCACACCCAGTCCGTACTCTTTGCAAAGAGTAAGCGTTTCGTCAATCTGATCCTTGTTCGGTATGATGAAATACTTTGACATTATTCTGCCTTTCCTTCTTTGTCTTCCTCCGCCGGTGCGCTTTCCGCTCTCTTTTCCACGACCTTGATGCCGGAAGCATCATTCACATCACCGACTTCCACTCCGTCTACCTTCATCAAACGATATACAAACAGACCCTTGGATTTTCCTTTCAAAGGAATCTCTCCGATCGGTTCTGCTTCGATATCCTTGTCTTTTACTCTTTCATAGATCTTTTCGCTGATCAAAACCTGTCCGGGTTTTGCATTGGACTCCAGTCTTGCAGCCGTATTTACGGTATCACCGATGGCGGTATAATCCATACGGAAATCACAACCGATGTTTCCTACGACCGCATCGCCGCAATTTACACCGACGCCGAAGGAAACCTTCTTTCCGTAACGCTCCTCACAGGATGCTTCGAGAGCCTTTGCTCCCGCCACGATATCCCTTGCGGTACGAAGGGCACACATCTCATAGTCTTCCAGATCAAATGGTGCATTGAAGACCGCCATGGTCGCATCACCGATGAATTTATCCAATGTTCCGTTGTTTTTGAAAATCGACTGTGTCGTTAAGTTCAGATACTCGTTTAAAATATCGACTACCTGTTCCGGCTGTAAGCTTTCGGAAAGCGGCGTAAATCCGCGAATATCGACAAAAAGCACCGCAATATCACGTGTCTCACCGCCGAGCTTAATCTGATACTGTCCGGACTTCATGATCTCATCCACAACCTGAGGTGCAACGTATTTACGGAAAGCCGATGCCATTTTTCTCTTGGAAAGCCACTCTGCCAGATAGTTTCCAATCAGTGCTACCAGATAGTCCAGGAAGAAAAATACCAGGAAGTATACACCGGGCAGGATGATATTTCCCTTTGTAAAAAGCTGAATTCCGGCAAACACCACCGCGACTTCCAGAAGAATGAAAACCAGAGTTCCCCAGCGCAACTTCATATGTGCAAAGATCAAAAATACCAGCATGACCGTAAGTGCCAGCGTAAGAGAAACCAGCAGACGGTTCATGGGAAGCGGAAAGGCTTCATCCAGATAGCTTTGAAGAATGTTCGCATTGATTTCGACTCCGAACATCTGATTCGAACTGTTCGGCACCGAGAACTGATCCTGTAAGCCGGTCGCATAGGCACCAACCAAAACCACGCATCCGGAGAAGACTCTCGGATCCACTTTTCCGTCCAGCAAATCCGCCATGGAAATCGCTTCATACTCGAACGGTTTTCCCGCATAATATATCCACTGCGAACCGGTTGCATCGGTATCGGGTGTCACCGGAACAATTCCGTTTTTCTCACAGTATTTCAAATAGATTTCATAGGAAAACGAAGTATATTCTTCGTTCGTTTCTTTATCTTTTATAATCGGATGAACACGTCTTACAACGCCGTCGGAATCGGTGGATACGTTCGGATAACCGACCGGAACTTCATCACCGGAAAACGGCATTTCAACGGAACCGATATGGTTCGGATCCACAGCCATTTTTCCGTTTTCATCCACAACCACGGCCGTATCAAAATCGATGTGCGAAGCAAGTACGACATTGTTGCGTTTTTTGATTACCGCTAAGAAAGCTTCATCTCCTTCCTTCGTCATTTCACCCATGAACATGATATCGAAACCGACTACGGCCGGATAATCACCCAGTGTATCCAAAACGTCCGCATAAACACTTCTGTCCCAGGTTCCGAACGGGCCGTATTTTTGAAGGGTTTTTTCATCAATGGCGATGATCTTAAAAGACTGATTGACGCCGCGGGAACGCTGGTAAACGTTGTCGCGGTACAAAGAATCGAGAGCATAGAAAACATCCTGATAACAGAAAACAAAGGCCAGAGCACCGATAATCAAAGCTTCCAGTAAAGTAAGCCATGTTTTTCTGTTTTTTGCATTCTGTTTCATATGATTATTCCCCTTTTGAAATCCGGCTTTTCCACGCCGCATCCAACTAATATGTTACCAAAAATATGTCTTTTTGAAAACCCATTATTCCTTCCGTATAACAGCAAATTCCGACAATCTGTCGTTTGTCATATTCACGAATCTTTGCTATAATATTTGTGTTGTGTTTAACCGAAATTGTGTAAAGAGGTAAATCTATGAGCGAAAAGTACTTATCAAGTGACGAACTGTTAGAGAAAATATTCTATTACATGTCCAGACTCTTCGAGGAAAAAGAGTTATCCACCACCCTTTTTCTTTTAACGGATCTTGGCAAAGCGCTTGTCAACTCCGACCGTGCAAGTTTCTGGTTCTGGGATAAAAGAAAGCATACCTGCTGGACCCTGGCAGCACTCGGAATCGATACCATTTCCGTTCCCGAAAAAACCGGACTTGTCGGAGCGGCTATGGAAGCAAATGAAATCCTGATCATCAACGATCCGTACAAAGATCCGAGATTCAATCCCGAAGTGGACAAGGCTTCCGGCTATTTTACCAAGTCCATTCTGACCATGCCCGTTACCAACTCCGAAGGCAAGGTAATCGGAGCTTATCAGGCAGTCAATAAAATCAATGTTGACGGTACCGATGGTGAATTCACCGATGAGGATGCAAAGAGACTCTCTCTTGCCACCGCTTTCTGCGGAAGAAGTTTAGAGTCCTTCATGCTTCACAACGAGGCAATGGAAGATCCCCTGACCGGTCTTCGCAACCGCCGTGGTCTTCATGCACATTATGAGCGCAGAATCGCTACGCTTCGCATCTATGAAAAAGCTGCCATCATCATGTGTGACATTGACCATTTCAAACATGTCAACGATACTTACGGCCACAACGCCGGTGACGAAGTTTTAAAATATGTTGCAAACTTACTGCAGAACAGCATCCGCATCGATGACGGTGCCTTCCGCTGGGGCGGTGAGGAATTCATCCTTCTTCTCCCCCACAGCAATACAGAGGAAGCTGTGGAACTTGCGGAAAGACTTCGCAGACAGATTGAAGAAAGTGTAATTACTTTTGAGGGAACGGACATCAAGATTACGATGAGTTTCGGTGTCGGTTAAATCAATCCCGAACTTACGACGGAAGAAAACGTAGAAGCCGTTGATGCAAAACTCTACTATGCAAAAGAGCACGGAAGAAACCGCGTTGTCAGCGTCCTGCCCGCGAACCCCGACGAGGAGGATTCTGACGAGTAAAAAGATTCGAAACGACAGTCGTTTTGATAAAAAGATACGCTCCGGCACTTACGGTAATCATGAGGGCACGATAGGTAAAGAAATAGTGCATATACGCATGATTGGAAAGCACAAGGAAACGTCCGATCGGAAGGAGCATCAGAATCAGGTATACAGGGAAGAAGGAAGTCGCCTTCTTCCCTTTTTGTTTCTCTTTCGAACTCTTTCGAAGGAAGAACCACAAAAGGACAACAGCGGCCACTATACCGCCTAAAACCACCCAGACTGCCGTCATGCTCATATTATCGGACAGTCCGAACAGGCAGGCGAAATTACGGGATATAATGCGTAAAACACGTTCTGCAAAACCAACCGTCGGTGAAGCCAGATTCTGCGTTTCATGAACCGCTCCGACACTTCTTTCTGCAGCCACCTGTAAAGACAGCACAAACTCTTCTTTGCCGAAAACAATTAAGGTCAAAAGCCACTTTAACAAAAACATTCCGGCATATCCTGCCATCCAGCCAAATCCGATGGATAGAAACATCTTGAACGGAGATTTCTCACTGCCTTCTTTGGAGGAATCCGTTGTAATCACAAAGGGCTTTTCTTCCTTCTTTTCGAGACAGAAAAAGAAAACAAAGGCGGGAATGGTAAACGTCAATGTTTCCGCCGTCAGGAAATCAAAGAAGCAGGTCAGAATCCCTGCAAGGAAAAACAACGTTACAGGTCGCAGGAGGCGACCTTCTTTCCTGTTTCTGATATTCGTAGCCACCCTGTATGCGAGGAACGAAAAAACAGGCACCAGAAGGCTTACAAAGGCATATTCAAAGCAAAGATAGGAAAACACCACCTTGATGGCAAAAGCACCGAGCAGATAGGGAATTGCAAGAACATATTCTTTTTTCGCAACCAGATAGGCCGTCCATGCAAGCGTCAGCACAATTCCCAGAACCATAAATACAATGCGCATCTGTGTCACATTCAGAACCGGATAAAGAAGACGGATTACGGCCGCATTTCCGTGCCAGTAACGTGAATACGCCCTATTGGCCTCAGCGCCCTCATAAACCGCTCTGTGAAAGCCGGAGTTAACGTTTTCCCACGCTTCCTGCGTATACCTTGCTTCCAGAACTCTTTCGAAAACATTGGAGTCGGTGGTACCGTTTCCAAGCTGCCATGCGATATCGGCTGAAATACAGTCGGCATAGTTATCACGTTTGGTCGAAGACTGATTTTTCGTCAAAGATTCAAACAGAGGATTTGCCAGGAAATAATCCGAAGATTGTTTTGCATTCTTTTCAATGCTTTTTTGCGGAATGAACGATGACACAAGAAGGAGTCCTATGCAGCATAAAACTGCAAGGACTCCTGCGATAATCATTTGTTTTGTTGTTTGCAAGGTGTTTTTCAAGGAACAAAAACTCCCTTTATTTCACTGTCTCTTAGTTGGAAATCCAGTATACCAGAGTATCCGTCGTTACCGGGAGTGAGAAATCCACGTCCCATCTGCCGGAAGACGTTGGCATAAGCTGTGGTTCCGTTGCCGTCATTTCATAGTCGACGGTCTGCGTTGCAAATACGGTGGATCCGTACATGAAGGTTACCATGTGAGGTCCCTTATTATCGTCGCCCTGTTTTTTTAAGTCATCCAGGGTAATCACCATCTTTCCGCTACCCGTCGCAATATCGATAAAGAATTCAATCGTGATTGCCGGGAAGGTGGAAGGATCAATTCCTGTTATTTCTTCAATGATACAACTGTCTACATCATTACCGCCGATCAAGACGTCCGTATTCACGTCGAAGGTAATCTCATCGCCGACTTTATTACCATTCTCGTCATGCAGCTGTACCGCAACTTTTCCGTCGGTAACCGTAAGTCTGGTGATTGTATTCATACCTTCCACACCGGAGCCTTCCAGTGTCTTTGCCATGAAGAGCATAGACGGCTGAACCGCACTGCACTCCAGCACTTTCTTGATGGTATCGACATCGGTTACTTCTACACGGAAGGAGGTACCTCTGACTGCCATGGTGGAGTTCGGTGTGTTAACTTCATAGGTAGAACCGGTATCCAGGTCTTTTTGGATTTCACAGGTTAAGGCACCCTTGGTCAGTTCGATTCTGGTTCGGCTGTCCTTTCCGGAGCCTTCCGCCAGTAAGTTAAAATCGGTATTCTGTTCCACATAAGCAATCTTGTCTTCATCCATCATCAGCACCATGGAACTGTTTCCGTCTACATGAACGGAGTCTCCGCTTTGAAGTGCCATGCCTTCATAGGCTTCCAGATCGCTGATGTCACCTCTTGTGATCAAACAATGACCTTCTGCTTTTAAAACCTTAATCACACGGAATGTTTCCGGTTTTTTCCGAAAGAAGAGAATTGCAAAAATGACGCCGGCAATGATTACCAGCCCTCCTACAATTCCTCCGATCAGAAGGCCTCTTTTTTTACTGCTCATAAAGTATCCCCTTTATCGTATCGTTACACATCCATTCATCTTTTCCGATCAATGTTTGTGGAAGGTGTGATCTCCTTCTCTTTTTGCATAGAATGTGATATTCGGACTGTAGACAGTGGAATCTCCGTCCAGTGTCATGGATCCGTCCGCGGAAGTCTTATATCCTGTGCCGACTTCCAGATAATACTCACCTTCTCCTACAATACCGTCCTTCATCCAAGTCGGAGCAGTAATAATATCAATCGTAGTCTTATTTCCGGCCTTATCGCTGACCGTAATCTGAACGAGCTGTTTCTTCTTACCGATCGGGAGTTCAAACGCATTCGTTCCGTCAGCCGCAACAACGGTGACATCTTTTCCGTCGACTACTACCTTATCGATGTTTTTGTCAGTAACATATGCAAGAAGTTTTCCTTCTTCATCGGCATAGTAGATGCTGCCTTTTTCCAGATCATTGATTACGGGTGCCGTTGCATCGATCATCAGATTGGAAATCAAAACGCCGCCTGTCTGTTCACCGGTTGATGACTTTCGAATATAAATCGTGCCACCGGCAGTTCCTTCTTCAAAACGGATTGGCTTGGTGGAGAATGCATCTCTCGAACCAAGAGAGATTTCATAACCGTTTCCGGGAACCACTTCGATATAAGATGTATACCAGTCTCCGTCGCCCTTTGTTCCTTCCAGCGTATATGCATCGTCGGGAACAGGAAGATAGGAAACAGTAAATCCCGCACTTGCACTGCATTCCAGATAGTTTCCGGTTGCAGGTAAGGTAACGCTTACGGTATAGGTTCCGACTTCGGTAGGCACAGTCGTAAAGTACTGACCTGCCGCATTTCTGTAAAGAACCGACGCCTTGGAAACATCATTGGTCGTGGATCCGATGGAAGGAGAAGTCGGTGTTCCGCCATAGTAGAAGCCTGCCATGGAAATGGTTACCGTTCCCGCTTTCTTCGGCTCTTCCTTCTTGGGTTCTTCCTTCTTTTCCGGTTCCTTGATCACAAAGGCTGTGGAAGGATTCTCGGGAAGGACATAATTGGCATTGGAAAGACTTGTTACGGTTGCAGCATGATTTCCGGCTTCCTTGGCTGCTCCGGTAACCGTAAATGTACAGGTATCGGAAGCAAATACGTCTGTCAGAACAGCAGTCGGACAATGCTCTTCTCCATCATATTCAAATTCCGTATTGCTCCAGGTAATTCCGACCAGTTTCTTTGCGATGGTTACATTGAAGGAACCTTCTACCGGATTATAATTATCATCGCCGTCAACCTTATATTGGATTGTATAGGTTCCCGCATCTTTTCTTGCAGGGAATTCCGTGGAATATGCAGCTTCTCCGTCCACCTTAAAGGAAAGGGTTCCGCCTGTTACGGACGTTACACTGACAAGCGTCTGCAATTCACCGGTATAATTCAAATTCGGATGGCTCATGCCGGTAATTACGACATCTGCTTTTGCAATGGTAATCGTAAGCATGGCCGGTTCGGAATCCAGATAATACTCGTCTCCCACCACCTTATACCATACAGTATAGGTTCCGGCATCTTTTCCGGCCGGGATTGCTTCCAGATAATCGCCCTCCTGCTCCTCACAATAAACGAAGGATCCGTTTGTTGCGGTTCCGGGTGTTACAAGAGTCTGTTCCTCTCCCGTATAGACAAGACCGGTTTTGGCGGTCACGGTTCCGGATGCAATACCATATACTTCGATCTTAAAGGTAACGGTTGTCACACGGCCCGCAAGGTCTTTTGCCGAAACTTCGTATTCCTTCTCCTCAGATTCTGCGGATAAGGTAATGGTAGCCTTTCCGCTCGATACCGGAATGGAATCTCCGTTCACGGTAACCATAGATAAGTTTGCGTCCGACACTTCAAAAGTGACAGTCTTTACATGAAGTAATCCGCCTTCGGTAATCGTAACTTCGGCACCGTCCTGGTCTTTTCCGACAGATGCAATTACCGGATCGAGTTTATCGATTTTAAATCCCGGAATCGTAATCTCTTCCGTGAATAATTCCTTTTCTTTGTTATAAAGGCGGACCGTGATTTCTTCGCTGGTCTCCTCAAATGTCATGGAGGTTAAGAATCCGGACGGATCCTTTGTCATATCATCCGCAAAGGAATAACCTTCCGCAGGTTCCACTACCACATCGGTGGTATAGAAGTCCGCGTCTCCGCTTGTACCGCTTATGGTATAAGGAGGTTCGGGAGTCTCATCCGTCGGATACTGCAGTGTAATATTCCAGGTAACCTCATGACCGGCTTTGTCCACAGCCTTCACCTGGAAAGTTTTGTCTCCGGGAAGATCGTTTTTCAATGTAACGGTTGCAACCGCCTCATCATTGTCTTCCGCAAAAGAAACTGCCACGCCGTCTACGGTTACGCTCTTCAGGCCGTCACAATAGTCGTAATAATAATCGTCCGAATCGGGGATTTCTCTGATTTCCACATAATCATAAACGTCAAACTCCAGCGTTTTTGCCGTTACGGTCATGTTATTGCCAAAGGCAAGATCCGCTTCGGTGCCGTCCACTTTCACATTCATGGTCTTCGGATCCTCTGTATCAATCCAGAAAGAGTCCATTCCGCTTACAAGTGATGTTCTCTCGGTTACCGCACCGTCGGAGATTCTGCGGAAGTAACCGGTCAGATCGTTAAAGCCTTCATCTTCAAACGTCATGGTATCCACAAAAGAATCATTGTCGGTTCTGAAATAGTAATAATCTCTATAGAATAAATATCCTTCCGGAGCAGTAATCGTGACAGGTCCTTTGTATACGGGCATTCCCTCTACCGTTTCCCCGGTCACACGCTCTCCTTCGATCGTACACCTGCTCGCCGGCATAGGACCCCAGGAGACCTTAACCGTAAAGTCTTCTTTTGCACTCTGATAGGCGGTATAATGCTCCGTGCTTTCAGCAGAGATTTTGATGTACATGGAGTCATAAGCCTTGTCCGGAACCTGGTCAAGCGCCATATAATCACTGGTCTTGGTATCATATAACTGATAGTGGATTACCGGATCTTCCTTTAAACCGGTAATGTAATCCGCCGGATCAAACGTATACTGACTTACATAAATTCCGTCCGGGCAGTCAAATACGACATTTTCCTGAGCTGAAGACGTACAGGTAATATCCTTCGTAAAGGTCTGCTGGATGAATCCTCTTTTCGAAATATTTCCGTCGTCGTCATACTGCGTTTCCGTCGCAGCTGCCGTAACGATGATCCGATATGATCCGATTACATCGGGAACCGTATCGGAATAATAGGTATACTCATACTCTCCGCTTATTTCGTTATACGTTTGTTTATAGTACTGAATGGTATAGGTTCTGCCATCGAGTCCGGTAATTGCAGGCGTCAAAGTGGAAGCTTTTGCCGCAGGATAATTTCCGTACTCATCTCCAAGTTCGATGGTTACCGCATCATCCGCAAGGGCGGTCAGCTCAAAAACCGGGTACATAGTAAGCGTCTTGCTTGCATCCAGATAGGACTGCATTCCGTCCATCGGAACCGGTTCTCCGAGTTCCACAAAGATTCCGTCCGAAGTGCTGTCAATGTAATTCCTACTATTCGACCAACCGATCAGGGAACCGAATCCTTCGGATACGGGACCTGCTTCCGGTGTTACGGCCGGATAATCATCCAAAACAAAACCGGGACCGAATCTGTAATATGCATACTGCGTAGCTTCATCGCCTTCCATTCCTTCGAATGCAACACGGAAACCGTAATACAGGTTGAAATACAGATCATATGCCGAGATGTTTCTTTCATCGTCTCCATAGTAAGCTTCCTTTCTGCTGCTGGCTCCCTGATAGGAATAAAGGCTGAGGTAGTTCTGTGCCATCGTCTTTATGGATTCCGGTGTATCCTCGTTATTCGGAACCACATTGGAAAAATGGAAAGTTCCGTCAACATAGTATACTCCTTCATCCCCGACCGCCACTCCGTAGAACGGTTTGGAATCATTTTCGGAGATGATATCCTCGTAGAAAACATCACCGGATTCATAAAGCGCGTAATTCACACGATAACTGTAATATACGCTGCCCGGATTAGATGCATTGTTGCCGACATAGAGCGTATCTCCGCCGGCATACATGGTTCCGGGTTCAATCCCAATGGGAGGGGTTGCTGCCACGGAATAATCCGTCGCATTAACATTAATTGGCAAAGAAAGAACGCCCAATACCATAAGCCCGCTTAAAAACAAAGCGAGCGTCTGTTTTGCGCGTTTTTTGAGACTCAAACTTTCACCACTCTTCATACAAAACCACCAATCCCTAAATCAATCCATCCAAAAATCTATCAATTCCACTTCCGGCAATTACTCCGTCACTACCTGGTTCTTTCCGTTCTGCTTGCCGTGATACAGTCTTTCGTCCGCAATTTCAACAAGCTTATCAATGGAAAGACCCGGTATGGACTCGCATACACCGAAGGTCATTGTAATCTTAATACTGTAGCCGTGGGATACCACAACCATGTCCTCAATCATAACGCGGATACGTTCCGCAACATCGTGTGTGATTCTCTTGTTACCTTCAATGGCAATCAGGAATTCCTCGCCGCCCCAACGGCAGACAACGTCGTTCTCACGAAGGGAACTCATCAGCACGCGGGCACAGTTTACAAGAACATCATCACCGGACTCATGTCCGAATGTATCGTTTACTTTCTTAAAGTTATCAATATCGCAAATAATCAGGCCGAAGATACGTCCTTCTTCCTGAAGGGCAACCATCTTTTCTTCCAGCTTCTGGTTCATGAAACGACGGTTGTAAAGACCGGTCAGCGGATCTTTCGTTGCCTCCGCATTCAATGCTACGTTCTTATGGGAAAGCGTAGTGGTCTTCTGCGCCATATCCCAGTGAAGCAGCATCAGGAACCCGATCGTTGCCAAAAAGAACAATGCGTAGTTCACCGCGGTAAAGGTGATTTCCATATAATCTTTCGTTTCAAATACGGAACCCGGATGAATAATGTCGTAAATATACAGGCATACGTATTCCGCCATTGCCACTACGGAAAACAGAAAGCTGATCAATTCCTTGTTGTCGTATATATTCCAGGACAATGCAAAATAGAAAACCGCGGGGATTGTTGCGATAATCAGCATGGAAAAACCGCACTCACGTCCAAGCATGATTTCAAACGCACCGGCATACAACCAGACTTCCACAAATCCGATCAGCAGAATGGTACGATAAATTTCTCTTGGAACAAAAACCCTGAGAACCTGATAGAATGCAGCGATCACGCCACACAGAATACCCAGATACATGAATCCGAACGCAAACAGCAGAATGGACATTGCCGCGTTGATTACACAGATTGCATTTAATATAACATTTAACTTGAATGCTTCATTAAAGTATTCTTTTCCGTTTTTGATACCATCAAGATAATGTTTCAGATTTGACATCTTATCCCCCCGAGGATTCCTTAAAATCCTTGCATAGACCTATTTTACAATAAGAAAAGCCGTTTGTCACTATTTTGACAGGGAAAGAACCCCCTTATTTTCAAATTTCTTGTGGTTTTTTCGTATTTTTCTTGTATATAACCACTAAATATGGTAAAAATAGTATGGGATGAATGAGAAAAAGAAGAAACGCAATAAAATAGCAACCGGAATCTCCTGCTTTGCCCTTTGGTTTTTTGGTACTATTGTACTAATTCTGGCAGGTTTTTTTGTGATGCTTTACCTCATTCACAAGGGACCTTCTCCGAGATTCCGTGATCTTTTTGTGGCATCCGCCAAAGAGTCCAGTGTCGGCGGTGTTTTGGTGGACTTATACTTAAGTCCCGAGGAAGTTGATAAGATCCTCGCGCAGAACAAGACACAGGAATTTACGGAGATTACGGATACTTCCCTGGTACAGATTGATACTTCTTTGGAAACCGACACCGGAAGCCCTACCGTTTCCGATAATCCCGAAGATCCCGACGGAGACGGAATCACCGTATATGATGTTCATGGACCGACCTACCGTGGCAAGATGATGGTTGTTTTTGATCCGTCCCGCGTAAAAGTCGCTACCATCGACCACTACGGACTCAGCACCCCCGGAAAAACCCTTCCGGAATTTGTGGAAATGTATGATGCCGTTGCGGGAATCAACGGCGGTAAATATGATGATGAAGCCGGCATCGGTACCGGCGGTATGCCCGAGGGAATTGTTTTTTCCGAAGGCAAACTTCGCATGGGTGATCCCGGAAGTACCTACGGCGTATACGGATTCACCAATGACAATGTTTTGGTTTGCGGTTACATGACCGCTGCTTATGCACAGTCTATCGGTGTCCGCGATGCTGTAACATTCGGACCTGCTCTTATCGTAAACGGAAAAAGTGCAAAAATGGCCGGCTCAGGTTCCGGCTTAAATCCCAGAACCGCTATCGGTCAGCGTGCCGACGGAGCTGTTCTTTTGCTTGTAATCGAAGGAAGACAGACTACTTCTCTCGGAGCTTCCATGGCAGATTTGGTTACCATCATGGAAGAATACGGAGCCGTCAATGCGGCAAACCTCGACGGAGGAATGTCCTCTTCCATGGTATATAACGGAGAAGAAATCGTATCCAGTTGTACCATGCGTAATCGTAAAATCCCTACGGCATTCATCGTAGAGCGGAGGGACTGATCCATGGCTAACAATGAGTACCGTTCTCCGAAAATCGTTCCTCTTTCCGAAGACTCCACCATCAAAAAGAGTCATCCTTTTGCTCTGTTTATCGGAATCTGGTTTAGTTTCTTAATTCTTGCAATCGTTCTTTTCTTAGGCAAATTCCGTCAGTATCTGGTTGCTTACGAAGCCGAATACCAGGCTTCTCTGCCCTTTCATAATGCAGAGGCCATCGTTGCCAAATTTCAGGAAAACGATATGGTCTACATCAACGATCTTCAGACCAACAAACCGGAAATCTCGGAGTTTGAAACCGAAGAGAATCTCTATCGTTACATGAGTGAACTTACCATGGACAAGGAGATTTCCTATGCCAAGACCAATGAGTTCACGAATGAGAATCCGGAATATTTCATCACAGCCGATCGCTACATCATTGCCAAATTAAAACTGAAAAAATCCACGACCGAAACCCGCAAATATAAGCTTCCGGTCTGGGAAACCGAGTTTTTTGAATTCTATACCGATGCGCAGCATACGGTCCGCGTATCCTGCCCGGATAACTGCAAACTCATGATCAACGGCATCGAGGTTCCTTCCTCCTACTGCTACAAAAATGATCGTGCCAAGGGCGGCGAATATTTCGGAGACACCATTACGCTTCCGAATATCCGCACCTTCTATGTAGACGGCTTATACGAAGAGGCAACCGTTACCGCCACTTCCGCGGACGGAACCTTAATTGAGCCGAAGATGAATCCTCTCGCCGGCATGTACGAAGTTCCGTTCAGAGTCAACGAGGAATGTGAAGAAGAAATGCTCACCTTTATGGAAAATGCAGCATTTACCTATACACACTATGTTGCAAACGATGCTTCCATCGGTCAGACCAGCGTCTATTTTATGCCCGGTACAAACTATCTGCAGATGGTGGAATACGGCGAAACCAGAAAGTATTATCCCTGGCACAGAATTCAGAGCGAGGAAGCGGAAATCGTAGAATTCAATCCTTATGATGCGGATCACTTCTACTGCCAGATGGACATCCATCAGGTTCTTCTTGTTCGCGGAACCGAAGAAAAGAAAATCGACACCGAGTGTCGTTTCTACTGCATTCGAACCGCAAACGGATTCAAAATCTGCGGACTGGAATACTAAAATTATTTATAAAAATTTAATGTACTACCCCCATCATTCAAGCTATAATAAAAGTGTATTGGGTTAGCTTGAAATGTCTGGGGGTGTTTCTATGGCAAAAACCGTATTTATCTCGGGTGCTTCGAGAGGAATCGGAAAAAGTATCGTAAACTGTTTCGCAAAAAAGGGCTATAACCTAGTCTTAGTCTGCAAAAGCTCCATCGAACAACTACAGGAAATCGGAAAAATCATTTCCGAAAAATACAATATTACCGCAAAATGCTATGCCTGCGACGTTTCGGATTCTTCCGCCGTGAATGCTTTGTTCAAGTCTTTGGCGGAGGAAGGAATCTCCATTGATATTCTGATTAACAATGCGGGAATCTCCCATATCGGACTGATCCAGGATATGACGGACGAGGAATGGAATCAGGTCATCGGTACCAACCTCTCCTCCTGTTTCTTTACCTCACGTGCGGTACTGCCTCAGATGATTGCCAGACACGAGGGCAGAATCGTCAATATTTCTTCCGTCTGGGGTAAGGTGGGTGCATCCACGGAAGTTGCGTATTCGGCCTCCAAAGGCGGCGTAAACGCGTTTACAAAGGCACTGGCGAAGGAAGTTGCCCCAAGCGGTATTTCGGTCAATGCGATTGCCTGTGGTTTCATCGATACGCAGATGAATCACAATTTAACTTCCAAAGAGAGAAAGAGCATTTTTGAGGATATTCCGGCAGGAAGACCGGGAACGAGTGATGAAGTTGCCGAGATGGTTTATAAGATTGTTACCGCTTCCGAATACTTAACCGGACAGGTTATTTCCTTCGACGGAGCATGGCAGTAAACCGAAAAACTGCTTGAAACGAATCCATAATTATCACACACAATAAAAAAGCTTCTGCAGATTGCAGAAGCTTTTATTTGTTATTTCAGTCCGTCAGATCGTCCTCTAAATATACATAGAACTTTCTTTCGTCATCCAGTCTTAAGCAGCCCAACTGGCTTGCTTTATTTCGAAGTGCCATACCGCAGTCGATATTATAGATGCGGTAGCCCATGAAATCGTTGTTGTTGTAAATCAGTCCTCTTCCGTATTTGTCGACACAATCCAGACGTTGCGTGAACGTGTGGCCGTGGATGTAGGTCAGTTTCTTGTTCGGGAAAAGTTTCTCTCCGACCATATCCTGATAACGGAAATCATAAATACTGGTCCATACCACACGGTAGGTTTCGTTGTAAGGCATATCCATGAAATGAATACCGTCCTCGAATTTCATCTTGGTGCAGTATGCATGTGCCAGATAGTATTTTTTCTTTCCTACGGTAACCTTCTTTGCCACCCAGGTTCCTTTTAAATACTCCAGAATTTTCTGCTTCTTGGAAGCAGGAAGGGATTTGAATGCATTGTAGGTCGGAAGTCCGCCGTTACAGGGATCCAGCCAGATATCAATATCATCCGTATCCATACGGTTTTTATTCTGAATTTCGAACTCGTTCTTTAAGGCGTCAAGCATGAGAAGTTCATGGTTTCCCATAAACATCTGTGCATTGCTCATTTTCATCAAATGCTGAAGGAGCTTGATTCCCTCCGGTCCTCTGTCAATCACATCACCCAGTACGTACAGGGTATCATCTTTCCCGAATCGAATGAGGTCCAGCATTTTCAAGAAGGATTTGTATTGTCCGTGTATATCACTCATTACATATGTGCTCATACATGTCCCTCTATTCTATTTCCATGATCTCATTGACATCTACCTGGATAATCGGCCGGATTCCCATAGGCTGGTCCACACGCCAGTTCTTCAGATTACCGTTCTGAATGCACTGACCGTCGCAGCTTTCACCGTATGCGAAGGTGCCTCTCGACTGATTCAAGGATCCTCTGGTACGTAAACCGTAACCCATCGGAAGCGATTCATCAATCTTCTGTGCAGCCGCATACTGGCTGATCATGTTGGGGCCGGACTTATCATTGACCTTAAGACCGTTTCCTCCTCTAACCGTTTTATTACCGAAACCGCTGTTTACTTCGTCCACGGAGGGAAGGAAAACGCGGTCGTAGGTTACTTCGTCCGTAAAGGATGAAATCGGGGTGATTACCTCGCGAATCATGATTCTCTTCTGCTCGGATTCCGTAAATGCGGTGTGCAGGAAATCACGATTCAACCACTCTCTGATTCTGCTGGTTTCCCAGGTGATGCCGGTTCTGGTTTTCAAAACTTCACGTTCCGACATATCAATGTAGTCGTGTTCATCGAACATCTGATAATCCAGTACGTATTCCGACTGAATGATCATCTTGTTTCCGCTGTGATGCAGAATCACCCAGGGAATCTCGGAAAATTCGAATACACGGTATTTGCGGCTGTCTTCTTTCAATTTTGCAAGGTTCTTGTTCTTGTATTCCTTGCTCATCAGACCGTCAATCGGGCGGAAACGTTTGTATTTGTTTTCGCCGACCGTTGTGCAGTCCTGTAAGTCATAGTTTGCATAGATAATATCCGTGGTAAGCTGAGCGCCGACCACTTCGTTCATCGGATAGTGACCGAACCAGATTCTCTGGTTCTTTCTGTCATACAGCATGGAACTGTCGAAGGTCGGGAAGATAACTTCTCCGGTCTCGGTTCCGTCTTCTGCTTTTACTTTCACGCCATAGAGACTTCTTGCCAGCTGGCCCATATCCTGCTGACGATCCTTGGGATCCATGGAAAGACCCTTGGTAATCGCATCAATGATTCTCTGATCCATCGGAATACCGAACTCTTCAATCGGAATCAAAGGCTCGCCCTGGCTTCTCTGATAAGCATCGGTCGGAATATCGCCGGTAATCATGCAATACAAGGTTGCGCAGATTCCGTAAACGTCGGTCCAGGGTCCCTGGCCTTCGCCGAGCATCTGCTCCAGAGGTGCATAACCGAATTTACCGAAGTAAATCTGACCGGTCTTATTGTTCAGCTTCTTCGTGGCACCAAAGTCGATAACCTTAATGGAACCGTCCGAATCCAGCATGATGTTTTCAGGTGAAATGTCGCGGTGAATCAGACCGCTCTTATGAATTTCCTCCATGGAGTGGATAACCGGCTCCATCAAAGAAAGAGCCTGTTCCGCAGGAAGTCGTCCGCCGTTGTTGTCGATGAATCGGCGAAGCGTACCACCCTCCAGGAATTCCATGATCATATAACCGCAGTTGTTTGCGTAGAAAAGTTCCTTAATGGAAACAATACCGGGATATTTGGAGAACTGCGCCAGTACTCTTGCCTCACGCAGATAAGATTTCAGTTCTTCATCATATTCTTCTACGGAAGAATCGTCTGTAACGCGAAGAGAACCGTCTTCCGCACGTTCTACCATGTCAGACGGGAAAAACTCTTTGACAGCCACACGATACTCGAGAAGCATATCAAAACCGATGTAGGTAATACCGAAATTACCCATACCGAGAATATTACCGATTAGGATTTTACCGTTTAAGATTGTACCGGGTTCCAAAGCTTCCCCATAGCTTTTCACACCGCGTTTCGGTTTGCCGCAAATCGGGCAGAATTCATCCTCTTTCGTCATGTGCATACAGTTGAGGCACATTTTTTTGAGTTCTGAAATTTCCATAACCTTCTCCTAAATGATCCAGATTCTTTTCCACTTTTACTAATAAAAGCACTACAATTATACTAAATTTTGTTACTATTTTCCATAATATTTTTCCTTATCTCGTGCAAAGGATTTTTTTTGTGAAAGTAGTCCAAAATTCCCTCTGATTATTCGTTGAAAACCACGAAAACACCCCTCGAAAATCGCATCAGAGACTAGAATAAAATGCCCTTTAAGCAGAGATTCGGCTCCATCTTATCGAAATTCCAGGAGTGATACGAATCGCCTGCGCAAAAACGATAATATTCGCATTCCGCACACTTCCCCGTCTTACGATAATCCGTCCGGTAAATCTTAAATTTGTTCTCCCAGATTTCCTTGAAACAATCCTTGCGGATATTGCCCTCCACAAGTTCCGGTCGTCTTTCGACATCCAGACAGGATGTCACGTCTCCGTTGTACATGACGGATGCGGTATAAACGCCTGCATTGCAAAGGAAATACCACTTACGCACTTCTCTTTCGTAATCGACACCCAGAAAATGACTGCAGCCGTATACCACTTCCATCTCTCCCTTGAAGCGGTGTTCGTTTATAAAATCAAAAAGCTTTTTATATTCTTCCTTTGTCAGAATCAGTTCCGGCTGGTCCTTGGCACGACCGATCGGTTCGATGTTGATGACTCTCCAGGAGCGGACTCCGATCCTCGAAAATTCCTCATACATCTTCTCCAGATCACCGATGTTTTTGTGGGTTACCACCGTTGTGATCTGTACATGTAAAAAGCCGCCATGTTCCACCAGTGCCTTGATTCCGTTTACGGTTTTATCATAGCTTCCTTCGGACTGTCTAAACCACTCATGATATTCTTTTAAACCATCCAGGCTGATGGAAATCGTTCGCATACCGGCCTGAAACAGTTTCACTGCCACATCTTCGTCAATCAGTGTTCCGTTGGATGTCATTCCCCATGTAAATCCAAGCCGGTTTGCATAGTTCATGATTTCAAAGAAATCCTTCCGAAGAAGCGGTTCCCCGCCGGTTACGCAAAGACGCAGTTTGGAGATGTCAAAATCACGTTTGATCTGATCCAGGAAATCCATGATTTCCTGCGCGGAAAGCGGGTTTTCTTCCACGAAGTCACCACAGTTGCTTCCGCAGTGTCTGCAGTGTTCGTTGCACTTTCCGGTCATCTCTATAAACAAAGAGCGAAGCTCCGGATTCTTACGTAACGTATTCTCCCTGTACTCCGCCAATTGTTCCATATGATTGTTCTTCGTCTCGTTCGTCAGACAAGAATGATGTATCATACAGTCTCCCTTATTCGGTAATTGTTTCAACCGGCATATAAACCAGTTTCTTTGCCATTTCATTCGCTGCATCGGCTCCGTTTAATGCACCGAGAATGGTTAAACCAAACGGAATGGCACAGCCCATGGAACGTCCTGTGATGATGTTTCCGTCTTTGACCGCGGGTTTATCCATAATCACATTTGCGCCGATGAGTTCCCCTTCAAATCCGGGGTGGCAGCATGCATTTTTGCCCTTTAAGAGTCCGAGTGCTCCGAATACCTTCGGTGCCGCGCAGATTGCCGCAATGAACTTGCCTTCTTCGTTGAATTTCAGGATCATCTCTTCCAGCGGTTTATATGCCTGCAGATTGTTGCTTCCCGGCATTCCGCCCGGAAGAACCAGCATTTCGGTCTCGGAAAAATCCATATCGGCAAAAATCGTATCCGCTACGATATGCACTTTATGGGAACTAACTACATCTGTAGTTTCGTTGATGGAAACCAGTGCAACATCTTCTCCGGCTCTTCTTAAAATATCGGCCACCGTCAGCGCTTCGATTTCTTCACAACCGTTTGCAAGGCAGATTACTGTTCTACTCTTCATCAAAAACAATCACCCCTTCCTTCTTTGCTCTTCGTTTTTCACGAATCTTATCCATCAGTTTCTCAAAGGTTTCTTTCGTCGGTTTATGTTGTACCAAGAATACCATCAGATTCACAAATACAAGTACGAAAAGAACGGTTGCCAGAATCCACTGCCAGAGAGCCACATACATAAGTTTTCCTTCTTTGTAGCGTGCCAGATTCTCCCAGTAAGGGAAGGGAATATCATCCGTACGCATGATTCTGCCCTTGCGGTTTTTCAACAGTTCATAGTAGTTTGCATAAGAAAATCTTGAAGAATTTTCAACCGTCTTTACGGCATCATCCTGAAGACCGTGATGCTGTTTACAACATCGGTTGCATAGTTTTTAATCGGGTTCGGAGCCAAAAGCTCGTAGCTGGTGATGGCAGGTTTCGCCGGATCGTATTTGAAAAGATCGTAGGAAACAAATACCTTCGGCTCGGAGTTTCCTGCTGCCAGGGTTTCAATCTCACCGCTCTCTCTTCTGTAAATACCGGCAACGACAAGTTCCATATCGTTCCATTCGACTTTCTTTCCGGCCACATCGGTACCGCCGAACAGATCCCATGCCGCCTCTTCGTCCAGAAGAATATAGTCGTGCATCAGATCATCTTCCGAAAAATAGTTTCCGCTCAACAGGCGTACCGGATGGAAAAGGAAAAAGTCTCCACCGACACAGAAGGTATCCAAGGTTTTGCTTCCGTACTCTCCTTTGAGATCCATCGTCGTGGTTGCCATGTAAGCATCCATCAGGTTCGGATTTCCGGTCTCCGGTTCAAAAGCCGCAACCATACCCTTCGTCTTGTATCCGCTTTCAATCTCATGGCGATACAGACCTATTTCGTCATTGGTCACATATTGGCTGGGCGAGATAAAAAGAGAAATCTGAGCAAACTCTTTTCCGTCCGACCATCTGTTTACCAGAGTCTGGTCCGTCAGAGATTTCTTTCCGGCTTCCAGAACAAGGGCAAAAATACCGACCAAGAGTGCCAGAAGAACTCCGGTAGCCAGCATAACCAGCCTTGGAATATTCAGTTTTTTCTTCTTTGCATTCTCTTCCATCTATTCCTTATTTCGCTTCTTCCGCAAGTCTTACCTGTTCTCCGACCTTCAAAGGTCTGGTCGCATTCGTAATGACGTAAACACCCCAGGGTTCTACGTTTGCTTCGATTGCCGCGCTGAAATCATCGGTTGCATAAATCTGTGTAACATCCACACGTTTTGCAAGATAGCGGGTACCGAACGGAACCGACTTGGATTCCAGAATCAGAATGTAATCGCCCTTGTTATCCTGGCGAAGAGCACTCTTCGGAACCGTTAAGTTGTAGTAGGAATTCATATCACCGACTGCAAGAGAAATCTGTCCGCCGGGTACCAGATCCTCGCCATTCAAATCAAAAACGAGGGTCTTCTTATTCTTCGGATCTTCCTTATCCGGCTGGATTGCAACCAGATTTGCGGTTACTCCGTAATAGAAATAATCTTCTATCGTTACTTCGTCGCCTACACGAACCGTGGATGCCTGCTTGGATTCCACGCTGATAGTGGTACGATAGCCTTTGCCTTCCATCTGAATTACGCAAACGGTTTCCTTGGGCTCCGTGCTTTCGCCTGCTACCTTGCTGACGGAAACGATCTTTCCAGCAACAGGAGCAGTAATCTCGGAACCGAGAGCGTCTTTCTCGAGTTTAGCGATCTTCTCCTGAAGAGCGGTAATCTTCTCGGATGCTGCTGCCGCATCGATCTTACCTGTCATTTCTTTGACATATTCCGATCGGTTATCCTCTGCGTCCTTCTGTGCCTTTTCCCAGATAAGAATCTGATATTCTTCGTTTGTGATGGCAGTGTTTAATTCCTTCTTCTTTGTTGCATTCGGATCGGTATTGTATCCTGCAATCTCCAGGTTGTATTTCTTTTCGGCCAAAGTCTTGTTTGCCTTTGCCAGATTATCCAAAGCCTTGGTATAGTCATAGCCCATTTTCTCTTCATCTGTGGGTGTATTCCCGGCCTCAACCGCTGCATTGTAAGCTTCCGTTAATGCAATATATTTCTCATCGATATCACCACCGTAGATATTTTTGTATTGTGTCTTTAAGTTATCTACCGCGGTCTGTTTATTGTCCACATCAAGCTGTGCCGCCGCTACCTGCTTGCTTAACTCGCTGGTATCGTTGTTATACTCTCCAAGTGCCTTTAACTGACGCTCATATTCTGCCTTTAAATTCTCATGATAAACTACGTTGTTTTCCGCATTCTGGATTGCTGCATCCAGGGTAGCAAGCGATTTCTGAATGGACGCAAGGTCAACATCCGTTCCCGCATTCGGTGTGTAGTTTCCGGCCAGAATATTCTTTAAGTATTCCGTTTCCGCATTCTTTAATTCTGTTCTGGCTTCTTCCAGCTCTTCGCTCTCTTCACCTTTCAGGGAAAAGATCACGTCACCGACCTCAACCAGATCTCCTTCCTGTACATGTACGGAGGAGATGGTTCTCGTTTCGTTTACCGTCACGTTATACGGATCAATCAGTTCGATCGTACCTTTTCCGCGGACCTGATTTTTGATGTTTCCGCTTGTAACGGCTTCCGTGGAAACCTGAGGCAGGCTGTAATTCATGATTGTATTGGAAAAGAACGTAAGGACCAGCATCACTGCCAGGAATATGATGGCAATGTTTTTGATCCACTCTCGTTTCCTGCTCTTTCCTTCCTCTTCATTTTTGATTACTTTCGTTGTTTCTTCGCTCATTTTTCTTCTCCATACCTTGTTAAATTGAACGTTTCTATTTATCCTTTGACGCCACCCTGCGTCGTAATTCCCTCAACCAGATAGTCCTCACCGTAGAGGAATAACAGTACGCACGGAATCATATAGATTACCGCGACCGCAAACGCCAGTCCGATCTCGCCCGAGTTGATTCTCGATAAGAAAATACTCAAGGGCTGCAGTTTGTCGTCCTGCAATAAGATCAGGGGCTGCTCTACCATGTTCCAGTAATCGATGAAAATCAGAATGCCGACTGAGAACATCGGTCCCTTACAAAGCGGCAGGCAGATTTTCGTAAACATCGTAAACTCATTTGCGCCGTCCACTTTTGCTGCTTCATACAACGCCTTCGGAATACGCTTAATGCTCTTTGTCAGCAGATATACCGCAAAGGGCGATGCGATACCGGGCAGCCAGATTGCCCATCTTGTATTGATGATATTTAACCAGTCCGAAACGAGGTAGTTCGGAACCAGGGTTACCTGGTACGGCATCAGACAGATCATCGTATAGACGAAAAACAGGACGTTTTTCAGTTTTCCGCGCATCCTTGCGAAGGCATAGGACGCACCCATTGCAAAATAAATCTGCAGCAGTGCAATCGGCACGGAATAAATCAGGGAGTTCCAGAATTTGAACAGGTAATCCGGACTCTTGAAAAGTACTGTCTTATACTGTTCCACCGATACCCTGTCGGGAATCAGCTTCAGTTTTACCATCTCGCCGATGTACGATTTCGCTCCGGAATCCGAGGTTTCAAAAACCTTACCGTAGTTCGCGCGAATCTCCGTTGCCGACATAAAGGAGTTCGTAAACGTAAGAATCGTCGGCAAGAGGAAAAAGATTGCACAGATGGTAGCGCCGATAACGATTATGGACTTTTTGATAATGACCGGTGCCCTGCTCTTTACGACGGGGCCGTCACGCAATTCCGATATTTTTTTCATTCTTCCATGTCCCGTCCGAATTTATTTTCCGCCTTAAACAGGCCGAAGATGATACCTGCCATAACGACCGTCATGATGAGAGCCGCGGCTGACAGTTTTTGATAATCCATACTTGCAAACATGTTGTTCATGTAGTGCTGTAAGATATAAATACTTCCGTACGGATAGCTGCCCGTAAGCATATAAACCTCACGGAAGGTTTTAAACGAGTTGATCAGCGAAATAATGGTTACAAAAAGGATTGTCGGAGACAGATACCTTACCTTGATGTACCAGAAAATCTTCCAGGAAGACGTGGTATCGAGGTATGCCACTTCCATCGCATCCTTCGGAATGTTTCCGAGGGCACCTAAGAAAAGAATCATGTTGTAACCTAAGTTCTTCCACAGGAACAAAACCAGTACCACGTACGGTGCATAGTTCGATTTCAGCCACTCAATCTTTCCGCCGCCGAAGAACTGGATTGCCATGTTCGCCACACCGTTATAATCAAACAGCACCTGGAATACCAGTACGACCGATGCGACAGGCACAACCATCGGGCTTAGGAACGAAGTTCTAAAATGGCTGGCAAACGGAATCTTGTGATTCAGCATCAATGCCAAAAGCAGAGAAATCACTACGGCAGAAGGTACTGCCATGGCAGAAAACTTGAGCGTATTCATACTTGCCAAACGGAAAGATTCGTTTTTGAACACATTCACGATATTCTGGAATCCGACAAATTCCAGAGAAATCGGGTTGTCTACAAAAGCATAGAAAATAACGACACAGAACGGTGCCAGATAGAACAAAAGAATACCAATCAGGCTCGGAGCCAAAAAAGGCATTAATTTCAAATTATGTAAAAACTTTATTTTGCGATAGCGCTTCTTCTGCTCTTTGGTAAGCTTAACCTTCGGCGCTTTCTCTTTTTCCTTTTTCTCCCGAACTTTCACTGCTACTCGGTTCCTTTTCCATCGCGGATTCTTCTTCCGCTTTCTTTATTTCCATTCGTTCGCGGGTATGCCGTTTAATGGCTTCCGCAGTAATTAAATCCGCTTCCCTGTCTTTTCTTGCAGTCAGCGCATCGCACAGATCCTGCTTTTCCTGATAGAGTGCTTTGAGCTTATCGAGCTGATCCCTTGTCTTCCGATACTGCTCCATTATGCGTTCTTCCTCGGCATAATAATTCACAATATGAAGCTCTTTTGCCCTTCTTTTTCCTTTTTCGGTCCGTACCACCTGATAGTAATACCGGCGATAACTGATAAAAAACATCACAAGACAGAAAATGGTCAGTGCAGGTGCGGTGGATGCCACCGCAATTGCAGCCGCAAAATGAATCATGCCGAACTCAAATCCGACAATCAGGTCACAGATAAATACGGTGAGAAAAAACATCGCTCCCACCATATATATCATCGGCGGCACCCCGTTTGTATGATTTTCCAGAGCATGTTCCTTATGCTCTCTCGCAAGCAGAAATACTTCATCCTCGAGGATGTGCACCTGCTCCTTCAAACGTTGCGCTTCGTCGAATAATTTTTTCTCCTCATCCGTATATTCAACGGCGATATTCATTCTTTATTCCCCAAAAAACTCCCCGAAAAAGCTTACGCTTTCTTTTTCTTGGAAAATGCTTTTGCAAGCACTTCGTAGAGTTTGCTTCCGACAAAATATGCAAGAATTGCCATACCGGTTGCAACGATTGCGGCGCAGATTACGTCGGTCGGATAATGAATTCCGACATAAAGTCTCGTAAAGCCGACAATAAACGCATATACAATGGCCCAAACCGTGAATTTCTTCATTTTTCTGTCAGATGCCAAAAAGATTGCAACAGCCGATGCAAAAGATGCGGATGTATGTCCCGAAGGGAACGATGCATCATCTGCAAGTTTTACGATACACTTCAGTCCGTCGATTACTTCATAGGGACGGATTCTGTCGAATACGTTTTTCAAAATACCGTTGCAGATTACAATCGAAAGTACCAAAGAGATTGCCGAGCAAAGGCCCATTTTTCTGGTCTTTGGAATAATCAGCAAAAGAACGGAAAGTACAATCCAAAAAATTCCTTTATCCACACTGTGCGTAATGGCTTTCATGATCGGATCAAGCACATCGTTTCTTACATTGTTCTGTAAAAAAAGCAGAATGTTCGCATCCCAGTTTAAGATTGCCTCATAAAAACTCGTTTCGTAAAAAGCTGCCATTCCCGCAGCGATCGGTAATAAGCCTAACATTTTTACTCCTTTCGTTCCCCTCTTTTTCCTTTTCCTACTTAAAAAACATAATCGTTAATATTATAACACTTTTCCAAAGAAAAATCTCCCAAATAATCAGGAGATTTTTCCGTTTCTTTGTAACATTTTACCCTTTTTTATTGCTTTACCAGTCGCTGTCCCAGTCCGTCGTGCCGGAATCCCAGGAATCGTTTCCGGAATCCCAGGAATAATCATCATCCGAATCAGTGTGCGTACTCTCATATCTTTCACGCTCCGCTTCTTCACGGACGTATTCCTTATAGGTTTCGGTCTCCTCGAAATCCGTATACTGAGTTGATTCATCCCAGGTAGGCGTGTACCAAAAATCCTGAGCGGAAGTCTGGTGCTGCAACTCATTCGGGACACTTGTCGAGGTGGTGTATCTCCAGTCGTTATCATCATAGTCAAAGATGTACCAGCCCGAATTCTGATCATCATGCATATGATAATAGATATCATTTCCGTAGTTGTAATAACCGCGGTTTACCTGGAAGCCATATGCCAGATCCGCGTTCACCTGACTGGTTAAAAAGTCGGTTACGCCGTAACTTTGGTTATAGTCTGCGGAAAGATAGTATTTCTTCGATTTCTTGCGGGTGGTAATCGGACTGATTCCGTAGGTATCTGTTTTCTTCCAGTCCCCCAGCTCTTTGTCCCAGACTGCCCAGCCGTATTTATCGGAACCGTAATGATAATAGGTCTTTTCATTGTAACTGTAATAGCCCTGCCTGGAGGGCGCTTCATTCATTCGCGTAATACCCATTACAGCAAAAAGAAAAGTCATCAAAGCGACAATTACACCGGAAGCGATGCTACTGCTCTTGTTCCTTCTTCCGCCGCCGGAGCGGGAAGAAGAGCCGGACCTGTTTCCGTTTGCTTTCTGCTGCAGGATTTCCTGCTTTAATCGGGTATGCAGTTCATTTACCGCATAGGCCTCGTCAGTACCTTCATAACGAATTGCCCTTGTACCGTCGGCTTTGTTTTTATACACGATGAAATTACCGGTAATCTCATCTTTGTAGATACCGAATGCTCTGGGCTCTGTGTAGTTTTTGCCGATGAAAAAGCGGGTGACTTCCTCAGGAGGAAGCCCCTTGGACTGATACCATGCCTGCAAACCGCCTATAGTCGTAGGCTGATCCGGTGTGCTCCGGCGAACGTTTTTGTTCGGCGCTCCGCATCCCGGACAGTTTTCCAGGGTATCATCAAACATGGAACCACAATACTCGCATTGAATTTTCATAGAAGAATCCCCTTTTATTCTTTTATAAAATGCAACATAAATATTATATCATATTTTTCAAAAGCAAACACGATGGATTCTAATGAATTCCCTCGGATTTCCTTTTATAATAAAAATATCCATAAAAACACACCGGCCGGTTCGTATCCTTCATAGGAAGCGAGAACTGACTTAAACGGAGGGAATAAGATGGATAAGTGTAAAAAAATCGCAGTATTGTGCATGACTTTGTTGACCGCTGTAGGTTTTTGCGGCTGCAATTCCATCAAGAACAGGATTCAGACTCAGATCAACAATCAAAATAATCAATACATTGTCGACGGACTTTACTACGATTACAAAGACAATGTGGATTATTATGTTTTTTGCACGGACAGGCAGTGTCTGGTCAATACCCCGGGTCAGACGGGCTGGGAAACCACCTATTCCGGCATTCCCGCCGACTTACAACTCTCCGAAGGCGAGTTTGCTTTCGTGACTGCGGATGTGACCTATGTCAGCGGTGGCGTCGCGGGTTATCATAATGCGCCCTCTCTTACCAACATTGATTCCCAGAAAATCGTAACCATAGACGAAGTTATACAAGCCGGTTCCCTGGCGGATTACAATCCGGATGATTCTTTTTACGGAATCAAAAAGTACGAGGACGGCAACGATTTTTATCTTCTGGTATACGCAGGATATAAGAATTACAGACTGTATTTAAACGGAAGATATGAAGAAACTTTTGATACGACGTTTGATGCGGAAAGCGCTATGGGAATCCGCGAAAAGATTGATACGGATGCAGATCTGGAACACTTCGGAAACTTAAAAATCTATGTCTTTTGCTGCAAAGGCAGATACTTTATCTATACCGGAAACATCACGTTCAATGAAAAGGGAATCTGGAAAGAGTTTTTGAATGAGGAATTCGGAAACGTGCCTCTTGATTTCACTCTTAAAGACGGCGAGGCGGTCGTTATGGAAAGAGCCGAACTTATGAGAGTTAACGGCGGTGAAGGAAACTACAAGGATGCGCCGATGTATCTCGGTTCCGACGGAATGGAAAATGTGGATCTTGAAACGTTGATATACGGAATCAGTATGGAGCATTGGGAAGAGGCTCCCGCTACAACCGAATTTGAAACCAGACAGTACGGTGTTCAGGATGCTCTCATCTTCCTCATGGACGGACAATATTATGTTTATACGGCAGAGAACGGGAATTCCGCACTTTTGGGAGTTTACGACAGCGCGGAGGAAGTAACGCAGGCATTGGAGAATAAATAGTAGCGGATTTACTTCTTTTTCCGGACGTTCCGCCTTTGATTCTTTTAACTTCTACCACGATTCCATCCTTCCGCTTTGTTCATTTATCATTATGTTTATTATATCTCGAAGCTCTCACTTTTTCTTGGCACAGGAACTCGTAAGATCTTTGATTACTTCACCGGCTATAATCAGACCTGCCACAGAGGGTACAAAAGCCGTACTGCCGGGGATGGATCTTCTGCCCGGGTTAGGCTCTTCCGTTTCGGGAGGACTGATACACTCTATCGGTTTTTCTTCGGAATAAACAACTTTAAGTTTTTTTACGCCTCTTTTCTTCAGTTCCCGCCGCATCACTTTCGCCAAAGGATCCATCTGGGTTTTGTAAATATCCGCAACTCGAAACTGTGTGGGATCCAGCTTATTTCCGGCGCCCATGGAACTGATGATTGGAACCCCCGCTTTCTGGCACTGCATAACAAGTTCAATTTTTGCCGTGACGGTGTCAATGGCATCCACTACATAATCGTACTGATCAAACGGAAAATCCGATGCGTTTTCGGGAAGGAAAAAACATTGATGCGTGTTTACTTCCGCATCCGGATTGATATCAAGAATCCGATCCTTCATAACATCCGTTTTATATTTTCCGACGGTTTTTCTTGTTGCTATAATCTGCCTGTTAATATTCGTTAAGCAGACTTTGTCATCATCGATTAAGTCAAATGCGCCGATACCGCTTCGCGCCAGTGCTTCACATACATACCCTCCGACACCGCCGATTCCGAATATTGCAACACGGCATTCGGACAAATGCTCCATTGCCTCTTTTCCAAATAAGATTTGCGTTCTTGAAAACTGCTCTAACATTTTTTCCTCGTATTTCTTTATATACTACAATTAACTAAATTACTGTATTACAAGCCAAGATTGTGTTCAAGCCATTTCGCTACACCGTCTTCATCACTCGATCCGATTATTCCTGTTGCTATCTTTTTCAATTCTTCGTCCGCATTTTGAACCGCATAGCATTCATGCTCCGTTATAAACGATTAAAGGGATTATCTTATATTTCTGTCAAGTATTCTATGGTTTCTTTATCACTGCAATTGCACAGGGCATACGCCCTTCCACCACATAATATTCAACATCCCTGTATCCCATCTTCCGAAAGAATTCCATATAGGATTTTAAATCAAACTGCTTCTGAAAGTTGGCACCGAGTTTTCCGACAACGCTCACAATGGGTCCGTTTGATTTATTCATCATATTGATGTAAGTTGGAATAATAATCTTTCCGCCGGGCTTTGTCACGCGTCTCAACTCTTCCATCGCTTTTTCGGGTTCCGGCAACAGATGAATCACATTGCCTGCAATCACCTTGTCAAAACGATTGTCTCTGCATTTTAAACAGGTAATGTCCGCTTTCTTAAACGTAACGTTGTGGAAATAACGGCATTTCTTCGAAGCCTTTCGAAGCATTCCGACGGAATAATCGCTGGCAATCATTCTTCTGCATTTTGCAGCCACATCCACCGTAATTCCGCCTGTTCCGCAGGCACATTCCAGAACAACGTCATCTTTGTCGACAAACTCGGCAACCTTCTTTCCCGTGCCCTTGTAAACTTTGCAATTGTAAGCATATTCAAAGAAATCGTAAAGATTCGATGCCTTATCCCAAAACATAATTATCCCCCCCTGGATATTCTTTTTCATGCTTATTATATCATGACAGTTTCCAACTGACTGCCTGTTTTCTTCCGCTGATAAAGTTTTTATAGATGCCATCCTGTACCATCAGTTCTTCATGTCTGCCCTTCTGAACAATTTGTCCCTTATCGATTACGATAATCTGATCAGCGTTTCTTACAGTCTTCAGTCTATGCGCTATCATAATGATGGTCTTCTGTTTTGTCAGATTTTCAATGGCCTGGGTAAGTTCTTTTTCATTCTCGGGATCCACATTTGCCGTAGCCTCATCCAGGATAATAATCGGCGCATCCTTCATTATAGCTCGTGCAATTGCAATCCTTTGTTTCTCACCGCCTGACAGTGTGGCTCCGCCCTCTCCGATTACGGTGTCGTATCCGTTCGGAAGCGCCATTATAAAATCGTGGCATGCCGCTTTCTTTGCCGCCTCCGTTACTTCTTCCAAAGATGCCTCCGGCTTTCCGAAACGAATGTTATTTGCAATTGTATCTTCAAACAGGTATACTCTCTGGAATACAAAACTGAAATTCTCCATCAGAGAATCAAAACTGTAATCCTTAACATTTCTTCCGCCCAGAGTCACTTCGCCTTTCTGTACATCCCAAAAACGGGCTATTAAAGACGTAACGGTTGTCTTTCCGCCGCCGGAAGGTCCTACAATTGCCGTAGTGGTATTTTCCTTAATATCAAGTGTAATGTCATCTATGATTTTACGATTTTCATATGCAAATTCGACATGTTCGAGATGAATGTCCCGATTTGCAGGTTCAATCTCCTCTCCGTCAATATCCATCTGCTCAATATTTAATATTCCATTTGCCAGGTCAACACCCTTGCCGATAACCTTAAGAAGTGCCGTATATGTACCCGCAAGGTCAAGGGATTCGAATATCATAAAGGAACAAAGCAGCATAGTGATGGTGTATTCCGTTTTCATTGTTCCGTTTAAATAAAACCAAAGCGAAGCTCCTGCTATTGCGACTCCGATAAGTTTGCAGATTAAATTTTGCACTCCCACTGCAGGAATGGCCGCAACTTCAGCTGCAATGTCTGCTTTTTTCTTTCGCTCAATTGCTTTATGTACTCTGGATTGATTCTGGCTTATGATGTTGTAGTTTCTTATTTCCGCAATTCCCTGGATATACTCCAGAATTGCTCCTACCATATCCCTGTCGGAATCAAGTTTTTCATCCGCAACTCTGGCAACACTCCGATTCGTCCACTGATTTACCAGGAGGAAAATACCGATTCCGATTAGTGCAATAATCCCGATCCGGTAATCAAAAGCAAACATAAATAATGCAACTACAACTGTAGTAATACTACCCTGCAATACCATCATAATGGCACGCGTTGCAATATCTCCTGTCTGCTCCATGGTATTTGTCGTAACGGATGTAATATGTCCGAGACTCGTATCATTAAAATATCCCATCGGCAGATAACGTAAATGTTCTCCGATTTCAATTCGCTTCAGCGCACAGGTGTCATATCCTGCTTCCGTCTGCAACATGGAGGAGAACCGGCTGACGATCATTTTTCCAAGAGTACTTACCAGCATCAGTCCAACGACAATCAGAATCGATTTTGTATCAATCTGCTTTTCCAATATCGCTTTAATTGCAAAGAATGCCGCAGGAATTTTCATTGCCGTAAAGATTGCTTCCACAACACCGAGCGCGGCAGATTTATAGAATTTGTTTCTGTTCTTTTTGTTGCAGAATGCAAAGAACTTGCTGACCATTTTAAACATATGCTGCCTCCTTTCGGGAAAGGACAATACCATCCGTATCCTCATCCTTCGCCATGCTGTGTGCTTCCCACATTTTCCGGTACAGTTCACAGTTTTCAAGGAGTTGTTCCTGTGTTCCGCATGCCTCGACATTACCGTTGTTAATTACATAAATCCGATCTGCATCCGTTATTGTGGAAAGACGATGCGCAATTACAATCAGAGTTCTGCCCTGAACGAGTTTCGCCACACTCGACTGTACGAGCGCTTCGTTTTCAGGGTCCGTATATGCTGTAGCCTCGTCCAAAATAACTACGGGCGCATCTTTTAGCATTGCTCTTGCGATACAGATTCTCTGTCTCTCACCTCCGGATAAATGTCCTCCTGCGCCGCCGACCACGGTATCGTATCCGTTTTCCAAACTCAAAATAAAATCATGACATCCCGTGGCTTTGGCTGCATTTATCACATCTTCATCCGTGGCTCCTGCTTTTCCTAAGCGGATGTTTTCTTTTACCGTCATGTCAAAGAGGTAATTATCCTGCGCCACATATGCAATCTGTCCCATGTAATATTCAAGCGGTAAGTCCTGAATGTTGACACCACCATAGGTAATGGTTCCCGATGAGACATCCCATAAAGAATCGATTAGTCTTGCAATCGTACTCTTTCCGGAACCGGAAGGTCCGACAATGGCGCAAACCTCTCCCTGTTTGATTTCCATGTTAATGCCGTGAAGAACTTCTTTTTCTTTATATCCAAATCTCACATCCGACAATACAATATCCGTGCCCTCCGGCTTCTTTGTAATTTCGGAAGGTCTTTCCATATCGTCACGTTCCAGAATTTCAGTAACTTCTCCAAAGATGGTTTTCATTTTTAACAAATCATCCGTATATGAAAACGCAACAACCAGCGGGGTTATCAGTCCCGTGGAAAGTATAATTCCGGTGATAAAATTTTCAGGTGTAATCAATCCGTTTTTCACCAAAAGAAGTCCGACGGGAAGAACTCCCAGAAACGTTGCCGGAAGAAATGACATCGTTCCGGACTGCGGCCAAATACATCTGCGCATCCAGTCGATGAATACATCCGCGCCCTCTCTCGCCGCAATGACGAATTTTTCATAAGAACTTCCGGTCTTGCCGAATGCCTTGATAACTTCAATTCCGTTGATATATTCTACTGCGGTATCGTTCAGTTTCTTTGTCTTCTCGACAGAAAGTTCATATCCTCCCTGACTCTTCTTCATCATGATGGCCATACAAATCAGACCGATAAATGCTCCGACCAGATTAGCCAGTCCAAGTCGCCAGTCAATGGTCAGAATATAAATAAACATTATGATCGGCAAAAGCAGGTTTGAAGTAAACTCCGGTACAATATGTGCCAGCGTGGTTTCCATGGAATCCACTCGTTCCACGATGATGTTTTTATAACTTCCGCTGTTATCATCCAGTACCGACCCAAGCGGAATCTTAGACAGTTTTTCGCAAAGCTGTTTTCGAATTCCTCCGAGAACGGTAAACGTTGCAACATGCGATAACGTTGTCGAAAAAGAATGCAGCGTCATTCTGATTGTCCAAAACAATGCCATCAGAAGTACAAGTTTTAAGTAATCACTCCACTGCCGGTTTCCGGAAAGCAGCTCCCCGACAATTTTAGCGATAATCAGATACGGCACAAAAGAAGCCGCAACCCCGAGCATGGCAAGCACCACACTTCCTCCGAAATAGGCCTTCTTTCGTCCCGCGAATTCAAGTACCCAGGACAACAATCCTCTTTTTTTCATCTACCGGTCTCCTCTCTTTCAATGCATAAACCGGGCGCAGTTGCACCCGGTTTGCTACATCCCAAATTCCCGTCCCGTATCAGCCTACAGAACTTATTATGCAAGCGCTTCCCCAAGCGCTTTACATTCACTTAATGCGGCATCGTCCGGCTCGTTGTTCGCCATAATGCCGTCCATTACAAGCTCTGCTCCGGCATTTTTGGCACGATCCTGCCAGTCTCTCATCCACTGGCCGTCACCCCAGCCGTAGGAGCCGAACAGTCCGATCTTTTTCCCGGAAAGAGAGCCTTCCAAAGCAGAAAACATAGGTTCAAATTCATCCTCTTCCAATACTTCCGCTCCCATTGCAGGACAACCGAATGCTACTGCATCAAATCCCACCATCACATCAGCATTAAACTCCGAAGCGGTAAAATAACTGACTTCCGCCCCTTTCGCTTCTGCCGCTGCGCCTACTGCTTTCGCCATGGTTTCCGTGTTTCCGGTACCGCTCCAATAAACAACTGCTGTTTTCATAAATGTATCCTTTCCAAGCCTTCAGGCTCTTTGTAATTTATTTTGAACCAACCGCTTATGCGGGTGTTTCCACAACCAATTCCTCCAGTTTTGCCCCCATACAAAAGCGTTTCGCATAACACCTTGTGCATTCTCGAAAAGCACGAAATCTCTCTCTCGCCTTGTCGACATCGCCATACACTTTCCATCAGCCCACGCACTTAAAATCCCTGGCCTTGTTTTCCATGAACCCGACAACATCTTCCGGCGGGTAACCCAGGAAAAAGCCGACTTCGTGCGGAAACTGCCAGTTTTCTTCACGCTTCATCATCTTTCGTCGTAAAAATGCCACGCATCCTTCCGTATTCTCAAGATGATAACCAAGGTCTTTCAAAAGCCCCGCCGCCGTCTCGTTGTTTAAATCTTTCGATAAAAGATCCGGCCGGTAGAGATAAATCACCACCCTCGTTTCATAGAAAACTACTGGAATGATATGCAGACCTTTTCTTCTGAGTTTTTGATTCAGCCTTCTGATCTGTCTAAAGACTTCTTCCCTCGATTCATAATCGCAGGAGAACAGACTCCCTGTTTTCAACCCCGCCAACGTGGGGGAACAATTTTCAATAATCGTATAATCCGACAACTCTTCGCCTCTTTGTTAGTTTTATCTTACTTTGGTTAGTTATCTCTAACCACATGGAAAATAATAACGTATCAAGAGGTTTTTGTCAATCCGGAAGATACGTTTTTTATGCAAGTTGACTTTGAATAACTGTACAAATCCAAGCCGCCAGAGCACAGGCTGCAGGGAAGATCAACAGTGCTTTTAAAAGCTGACTTTTGATGTTGTATCCATACTTCCTGCCGGAATAAACAGTCTTAAGTTCCGGAAAATAGAACTGAAAGAAATGAAACTTCATCAGAAGAAAATAATCGAAGCAGATCATGTCATACATTTTGTAGATTTCGAAGATCAGGATAAATCTTAAGAAAAACTGCCAAAAGGTAAATCCGCTTCTGAAGCCGTCCCATACGGAAATTACACCGACACCGAGAATCATCAGAAAACTCATGATGATTAAGGTCCAGCCGATTATTTTCGCCCCGTAGAACAGTTCTTCCGTTCTCGGAATAACGGCATCCTGCGCTTCCTTCGGCGCGGATGAAAACAGTTTTTTATCCTGCACAAGGGCAACCGCGGCAAACATCATTAAAGTAATCGCCACACAGAATATCAGTGCCAGAAAAACAGTTAAAAGCATTTCTTCGCTCTCCTCAAATCTTTTTCTTTTTGTATCCGCAGTCGCAGTACGGGCCGCCTGATGCAAGCGTATACTCCCTTACAAAAAAAGACGCCCCACCCATCTCACTCATCGTGTAGTCCAGGTGACACATCGCCGGAACAAGATCATACAGACCGTATTCCTTCATCAATGTACAGATTCCGCATTTCGTAAATCGCGCTTCATATCCGCTTTCGTCTTCATACGGCAGATAATCCATGTTCCATGAATACGGATTTCTGTCAGCTGCTTTCAAGGCGGCAGTTTTTTTCTGACTTTCCAGGTCCTTAGCCGTGAATTTCTTTTTCGCGGCTTTCCGGCAAAAAATCTTAGTAACAGCATTTGTCATGGCGTGTTCATAAAATACCGTAGCTTCTTCGACAGTTGGCTTACTGTCCATATTGAGAAATACCGATGTCAAAATGGCACAATTTACGATATTGGCTTTGAATCTGTCACCTTTTTCAAATTCCGGAAGTCTCCCGATAATCTCCCTGTATTTCGGTTTTGCTTTTGCCATGATTCGCCCGGCCTCTTCGGATTTTATATTCAAATCATTTATAAGCGCCCTTTGAAAATGCTTTCTGTATAAAAACCACATTCCCGCCGGCATACCACTATACTTCATCTTCCATACTTCCTTCCTTACCTCTAACATTAACGGTTCTTCGGTCTGGTAAATACTTCAAACTACTATATCTCCTCCAGATTACTATAGGCTTTAGCCGCTTCGCTTTTATCTCCCACATACCAGTAGTCACAAAAATCGCCGCCTAGAATCTCTATCTGCGTGCGGATCAGTTTTGCATGAAGCACATGAGCCAGAGAATGATCGGTCTTGCATAGATAAGGCAGCAATTCCTCATAACCATGCGCTTTTGCATGCTTTGCAATCGGACATCCTATCAGATGAAAACTATACCCCTCGGTTCTGTTATCGGGATTGATCTCTATTCCCCATGTATCAATCCATTCCCCCTTTGCCTGATGCTCTCTTACCTGTCTTTCGTACTTTTCATAAATCCGCTCAAACAGCTTATATGGCCACTTGTTTTTATTTGCATCAACTATCTTTCCAAGAAACCGTAGTCTGTCAACATGCCAACCGTGAATGATCTGAAACGCCTTTCCGTCGATCACATGGTCACTTGCCTCATAAAAAGCCAGAATAGAAAACCATGTACCCATATTTTTTGCCATGCCGTTTTCTTTTCCTCCAAGATCCGGCATTTCGTTCAAGAGTCTTTTATATTCATTATCAGCACGCAGGCAGATTTCTTCCTTCCTGTCGGGAAGATACTTATCGCAGTATTTTTCAAACAGTCTCCCCCATGATTTCGGATATGCTTTGTTCCACATTATATCTACCCCCTTCCCAAGGGTTTCTTCGCATCCGGAGCCTTTTTCCCAATCACATATGGAATATGTGATTCAAACATAACGTTCAGCATTCCAGCATCCTTTAATGTTTTTTTGAACATATCGCTAACAATCCTCCCATCATCCAGAGATTTCCGGCGCTGATCCACGCAGCAGCCAGGGCATTTGTTACCTCGTAATCTCCGATTAGTTTCATGATAATTATCCATAAGACTCCAAACAGGATATTAAATATACAGCACCATCTCGGAAGCGGTGTATATCCTTTTGCAAATGCATTGATCTGGACAATGGCTGCTACAAAAAAGAAAACAAGAAATATAATCGTTGCAGGTAGCAGAAACCATTTTAAGAATCCGCCTACCTCAGTTACGACAGTTGCAGAATCATTCTCGTAAAAGCGCTTTAGAAGATATGCGGCGATACAACACGGCACATGAACTCCGCACCCGCCAAATGCAAGGCAGCCTATGATACCCGCTCTGTAAGCATGCGCATCTTTTTCGGAATACGGCTTTATCAACCTGTACACGGCAAACCAGCAAAGACATTCAAGCGGTATACCAACAAGCCCCAGCAAAGCCGAGGCAACGATACGGCCATCTGATACGAGCAGGAATCTCGCAAACATAGGCGGGAGACCATCTGCATCATAGTAAAATGTTCCCCATCCCAGAATCATGTCGGCAGCAAAAACCATAAGAGCTGCAAAAATACCTAACTTCAACAAATGCTTTATCCGATTCCAGTCTATTTCAGATGATAGCTCATTCGAACTCATCTTAATCCTCCTCCGAAAGTGTTCCTATAAAACCGCATATTCCTATGATTATCAGTTTTCTTCTTTTCTCAACACTCTTCTGCATGGCTTCTCCATTCAAAAATTGCCGTGTACGCTTTCATTTATTAATTCGCACATTTTTCTTACCGCTTCTATTCATTGTTTGCAAACTGCCCTTATTCCCCTTACAAACTTTTCAGGCTGAAACGGTGCCAATCCTCCGTGCCCGACATTCTTAATCAGACGAAACTTTGTGTTCGGAAAAGCCGATTTCACATATTGAATATCCGCTTTTCTGTCCTTAACTTCTGCCTCAGCAACCCAATATTCAACGCATGGACAGTTATCTTTTATAACCGATGGCATGGAATAATTATTACAGGATTCAAACGTCCGCCAGATTGTTTTGTAACTTATCATCTTCAAAACTTTTGCTGCGTATTTGACATCTTCCCCGGAAAGATTGTCCGTCGAAAATGCTTTTTCAAGAAGTTTGATTCCGCCAAGCTTTCCCATTGAAATCAGGAGAAAGTCTTTCACAGCAATCAGTCTTGTTATAATCCACGGCAATCTGTACGGAGTGATTCCTCCGTCGATAACGGCATGCCTGATGGCAATTCTCACATTCGCCAGAAGGCGGATTACAATGCTTCCACCCATGGAGCACCCGTAAACACACTCAACTTCGGTTATTCCGCGGCTTTTAATCCACTTTTCCGTTTCTGTGGCAATTTCTTCGACACTCGTAAAATCGTCCCTCCTGTCAGGGTCGTATCCCGGAAGGGAAGGTACAACCACGTGATAATCTTTATCCAGAAGGGGGATTACATATTCGAAATAATCCCAGATTACAATGGATGGATGAATCAGTATTATTGTTTTTCTATTCTGTTTTCCAAACTCATGAAATGTCATTTTTCACTCACCCAAACTATAATCATCAGGCGACTTAAATACTATTTTAATAATTTGCATATTTACGAAGCTGTCACAAAATCTAATCATAAACCTGTGTGATATGGACATCATCAAAGCACGCCGGACCAATCATTTTTTCCTATTTCCTTGCGGTTACTGCAATCCACGGTTTCGTTTCATGATGGTCTGATTTCACAGATGAAAAGCCCGCGTTTTTTAAAGCCGCTTCAATTTCAGGTACCGTATGACACTTCATCCCGTCTATAATCTTTTCATATTTAAGACCGGCTTCATCTGTTCCGTCCGATTCGCATACAATCAAAAACAGTCCGCCTGGTTTTAATACCTTCTCTACCTGCTTAAAACACTTCTCAAGGCCCGGCCAGAAATAAATTGTTTCAAATGCCGTTGCAAGGTCATACCGCTCCTTAGGAAGATCCAGCGCCGAAACATCTCCCTGTTGCACTTCACATCTGCCGGCATCTATCATGGCTTTGTTATAGTCGGTTGCCGCCTGCACCGAAACATCGGAATAGTCAATCGCTGTCACTTTCGCAACAGGATACCTCTTGAGAAGCTCAGCTGCATTCCTGCCTCCCCCGCATCCGAGTTCCACTATTTCTTCAGGAACTGACGATGAAATATGTGACAGTCCCCAGTCGGCCATCTTTGCATGACCGCTGTTCATGCCATTAACCATCATCTTACCCAGGAAGCCTTCCGGCTTTCTGGTCTGGCTGACAAATTTCTTATATAAACCCATTGTGCATCCCTCGCCTCATCAAATACTATTTTTATAAATGCCCATTATCTTATAAGTGCTGACTTATAACTCTCTTTCCTGTTGTTCAACCGACAGATTGGTTAAGCACTTCAGTCCTATCGCTATGGTTGATACGTTATGAAGGAGTGCTGTGGATGTGGGGCTTAGAATGCCCAGAAGGCCAAGCAGGATAAGCGATGAGTTAAAGCCCACGATAACCCGGTAGTTCTTTTTCATCCTTTCCGTCAAGGCATTTGCAATCCGTCTCAGTTCAATCAGTTTGTCCAAATCCGAAGAGTGAATACAAATATCCGCAATTTCCCTGGCTATCGCTGCGCCCTCCACAATAGCTATTCCCGTATCGGCCTCCGATAAGGCACAGGCATCATTCATGCCGTCTCCGACCATAATCACCGTATGCCCCTCTTCCTTCAGCTTTCTGATCTGTTCCGCTTTATCTTCCGGGAGGACCTCCGAACAGTAATCATCCAGTCCGATCCGGTCGGCAACGTATGCTGCAGTCTTTTCACTGTCTCCGGTCATCATGACGATTTTGGCGAAACCGGCCTTTCGTAAAGCATCAACAGTTTGGGCGGCCCCTTCTTTTATCGGATCTTCGATAAAAATGACCGCGACCACTTTACCGTCCAACGCCATATATAGACGGCTGTTGGAGGCATCGGCAATTTCCGTTCTCTTTTCAAAATCCTCCGGCAGTTCACATTTTTCATCTTCAAGAACAAAATGCCGGCTTCCGATCAACACTCTTTTATCGTCAATTTTGCTTACAATACCATGAGCGACAACGTATTCGACTTTGGAGTGCTTTTCTTCATGAACCAGGCCTCTTTGCTCTGCCTCTTCCACTATCGCATTTGCCACCGAATGCGGGAAATGTTCCTCAAGGCAGGCTGCAAGTCTTAACAGTTCATTCTCCTCTTCCTCTCCAAAGATTAACATCCCCTTATATTTCGGAATCGATTCGGTAAGCGTGCCTGTCTTATCAAAAACAATCGTGTCTGCCTTGGCCAGATACTCGAGATATTTTCCGCCTTTAACAATTGCGCCTGTTTCCGACGCCTGTCTCATTGCCGAAAGAGTGGCAATCGGCATGGAAAGCTTTAATGCGCAGCAAAAATCCACCATCAAGATGGATGTGGCTCTGGTCATGTTCCGGGTCAGCAGGTAGGTTAACAGTGCAGCTCCAAGTGAATACGGCACAAGGCGATCCGCAAGAATTCTCGCCTTAATCTCGGTATCCGAACGCAATGATTCCGACTGCTCAATCATGGCTACAATACGATCGTATCGGCCGCTTCCGGCTGTATGCTTTACCTCAATCAGCAATTCTCCCTGCTCCAATACAGTGCCCGCATAAACATATCCGCCATCGCATCTGTGTACGGGAAGCGGTTCTCCGGTCATGGATGCCTGCTGTACCTCTCCTTCTCCTTCGATTACAACTCCGTCAAGCGGAATAGCGTTTCCGGCGCGAACGACCACTCTGTCTCCTTCTTTCACTTCGCCGATGGGAAGCAAAACCTCCCGGTCCGTTTCGTCTTTAACCCAAACCTTGTCCATGGTAACAGACATACTTCTTGCCAGGTTATCTACTGACTTTTTGTGCGTCCATTCCTCGATAATGTCGCCTAATTTCAGGAGGAAAATCACATTATCTGCAGTATTGAAATCTCCTTGCAGAACGGAAGACCATATACTCGTTGCATCCAAAACAGGAACCGTAAGACGCCCCCTCAAAAGCTCTTTCATTCCTTCGGCGGCGTACGGAAGTGCTTTAATCACACTTATTACTCTTCTAATGCCTGCCGGAAGGAACAGCCAGTTGAATACTTTTCCCGCAATATGATAGAACAATTTATCCTCATACTGTCTTTGTATCTCTCTCGCTGTTTTGGCACCGGCATCAGGCTTTGGTGCTTTGGCAAATACATCTTCCGTTTTCACGGCAGAAAGCATCCGAATAACATTCGATCTTTCTCCGGGCAGGAATTCCATGATGACATTTCCCGTTCTTTCGTCTACACGCACTCTTTGAATGAAGCCAAACTGTTTGATATATTCTTCCATTGCATCTGCCTGATGTCCCGTTATTTCCGGAATCAGCATATGCACACGAATCCGCAGACTCGTCTCATGCAGAATACGACATTTCATAATCAGACTCCCTGTCTTTTATCCGTAGTATTTTTAATCCCTCAGTTCTCTTCTGTCTGAATCAGTTCCGTCTCTTCCGCCGCTTCGGCACAATCTCCCTCATTTGCATCGGGAATGATATCCTCCGGCTCATTCTGTTTACGACGTTCGTTAATCTCTTTCGCTTCGGCAAGGATGTCAGAGCATTCTTCTTTAACATTTGTTGCCGTTTTCATCACATAGTCTTTGCCTCTGAGCCCGGCAGCCACAACATGTGGATATACCTTTTTGGCATCCTTGCTCATCAGTATTCTCATTCCTACCGTACCGAGCAAAAAGCCCAATCCTACAAGTCCCAATGATTTCCACTTCATTTCCAAAAACCTCCTCTGCTTTATATGCCTTGAGCGAAGGGATTTACATCCCTCCGCCCTTATTAATATACCCTTTTACTTATTTATGGCGATTATTGTTTTGCCGATTATTTCTTTACATGAAATGCATTCATTCCCGGATAAATCGCTGCAGTTCCAAGTTCTTCCTCAATACGAAGCAGCTGATTGTATTTGGCAACACGCTCGCTTCTGCTGGGCGCTCCAGTCTTGATCTGGCAGGTGTTCAGTGCAACCGCAAGGTCGGCAATCGTGGTATCTGCCGTCTCTCCTGAACGATGGGAAGAAATTGCCGTATAGCCCGCATTATGTGCCATTTTAATTGCCTCAAGAGTTTCTGATACGGTTCCGATTTGATTCAGCTTAATCAAAATTGAGTTTGCTGCTCCGTTTGCAATTCCCTTTGACAGTCTTTCGGTATTTGTGACAAATAAATCATCACCCACAAGCTGTACCTTGTGTCCGATCTTTTCGGTCATCTTCTTCCATCCATCCCAGTCTTCTTCATCCAAACCGTCTTCGATGGAAATAATCGGATATTTGTCCACAAGACTCTCCCAATGAGCAATCAATTCATCAGAAGTAAACTCCTTGCCGGACTTCGGCTGCTTATAGAAGCCAATTCCTTTCTCGCTCTTCCACTCGGAAGATGCTGCATCCATTGCAATCATAAAATCTTTTCCCGGTTCAAATCCGGCTGCCTTGATTGCCTCTAAAATTTTCTCAATAGCCTCTTCGTCACTCTTTAACTGATTCGGTGCAAAACCGCCTTCATCTCCTACCGCAGTGACATCTCCCATTTCTTTAATCAGTTTCTTTAATGAATGGAAAACTTCTGCACACCAGCGAAGAGCTTCTTTAAAAGAGGGCGCTCCCACCGGCATAATCATAAACTCCTGAGTATCTACTGCGCTGTCTGCATGCGCACCTCCGTTTAAAATATTCATCATTGGCACAGGGAGAACATTTCCCGATACCCCGCCAAGGAAGCGGTAGAGAGGAATATCCAATGCTGTTGCCGCAGCACGTGCCGTTGCGATGGAAACGGCAAGAATTGCATTTGCTCCGAGATTTGACTTGTCCTTGGTTCCGTCTGCCTCAATCATTGCTTTATCAATTGCATAGGTATCGGAAGCATCCATTCCGACAAGAAGGCTGCTGATGGTGGTATTGATATTCTCAACAGCTTTAGTCACTCCTTTTCCAAGATATCTGCTCTTGTCTCCGTCTCGAAGTTCAAGTGCTTCAAATTCTCCCGTAGATGCACCGCTCGGGGCCGTGCCTCTTGCAACGGTACCGTCAAACAAAGTTACTTCCGCCTCTACGGTGGGGTTCCCGCGAGAATCAAGAATCTCGCGACCGACAACTTTCTCAATTTCCAAGTAAGCCATTTTATATCTCCTTTCGAATGGTGTTATGAAAAATACTCCCTCCCACCATCAAGAGAAAAATCTCTCAAGCAGGAAGGAGTTAGTTATGATTTACTCGAGTTAGTTATAACATACTCGATGTGTTTCTGTCAATTTTATAACGGTAACTTTCTGAAATTATGCCGTATTTTTCCCAAACTTCCACATGGCCGCTCCTATGACCCGTTAACCTTTTCCCTGCTGATCAACAGGCCGTCCTCGTTTCTCTCCAGCTCATATCGGTGCATAAGCGGATTATCTTCGCTTACGATACAATAATCGCAATGGTCTGTAGTATAGCAGGTACCCTCTCTGATAAGTCCCGCATGGATTTTCCTGCCACCATAATCAGGCGCGATTTTCTTAAAGCGCTTGTACTGCTTAATCGTTTTCTTCCAGACAGCATCTGTATCCGCACCGTATTCTTTTTCAATGAAAGCATGGAGTGTCTTTCTCGCATGCCTTGAAACAAAGGGCTTTTCTTTCATTTTCATCCTCTGTTCATCGCCTTTGACATTAAAATTGTATCGCCGGCCCTCCTATGTGTTCATTCTCAACGTCAAAAATCGGGACGTGGAATTCCCGATTTTTGACTGAGTATGTCTAGACTTTATTGAAAGGGTTTAACGACTTCCCACATGGTGCCCATGTTTTTAAAACCACCCTCAGGTGCGCAGCTTTTGCATTTACTGCCATCCTTGCAGCCGCCGCAGAAACTGCAGTCATGTTCTCCTGCTGCCCCGTATCCTGTACGCCTGATGATTCCCATGTGTTCTAAGTATTCCAGATCGCGCTTCACCAGATCCGTTGAAGTACCCAGCTCATCGGCGAGCATCTCAACAGACCTGGATCTGCCGTCTTGAAGAAGATGGATTTTTTTTAGCATAATCGTTTACCAAATCAACATACCGATCCCCTTAATACATTCCCTATTAAAAGCGAATCATGATTTATCGAATGACAACATGGTAAATCCCGAACTCGCTATAATCTGACCAGCTTCTTTCCTCTCAAGTTCTTTCTTTGACCGAAGCATTACTTCTTTGTTTTCAAGATTCACCACTGCCCATAGTCCTTCTTTTTTGTGGAATGCATTTTCAAGTTTCCTTACGCACCCGCTACAGTGCATGCCATCCACTTTAATCCGATATACATACGGATAATGCTTTTTATCTTTATCCTTTACTTTTATCCTCGACGGATTCGGATCCCTGCTGCCGCAACATTCCGATCCATACCGGATTCTTTTTATCGTGCCGTATACGGCAAATCCTATAACAGCAAGCAGCAGGATTATCACAATTACGGTTCCCGGCATTTTTTGTTTTCCCTCTTACTCACATTTTCCAATCGATATTTGAAAATAACCGCCCTATGGTTAGCTTTGTCTAACCATCATTCAAAGAATTAGGTTAGCAATTACTAACCAAAACCAAGTATAGTTAGCCATTGCTAACCTGTCAAGCGTATTTTTCACAAATTACCCATCGCTATAAACATTTTCCCTAATGTATCTTGCCTGGAATCATCATAGCACCCCCGGCAAGTACTGCAATCCCACCGATGCCAATTATAAACCAACCGAGCCATTTCGAATGTCCGCCCATCTCAGCAGGATTATCGGGATTGTAAAAGATTGTAACTGTCTGACCTGTACTCATGCCGGACTCCCATACATCGCTCGGGCCGGCGTATGTTTTGCCATCGACTTCATATTGTACATATGCAACATAGTTCGCACTTGTTCTTTGCTTACCCCAATTATGCGTAGAATTCGATATTTTCTCAATCTTAGTTATTTCAGCCTCAACAGGAACATATCCTGAGATTCTGATAAACTGAACCCAAATACCGAGGCCTGCAAATGCCAGACCAACGATGATAAAAAGTATTCCCATAACCGTATTTTTTGAATTCATTTATATATCCTTCTCCCATCAAAATAAAGCATCATTAGTAAAGAAAATCAAAATTATCAAATATAACTACTATGCCTTAACTAATCCCATTCTATTTACCTAGCTTTTGTTAATAATTACATTATATCACTCTGTAATCTAAAAAAACCAAATACAAATCATTACTCTCTATTTCTCTCTACTATTAGTATTAGTCATAGTCTTTCTTTACCTTTCATCTGGATTGTTGATGAACTCATTTTTATGATAAAATGAAAAAGGAATTCATTATTAGAGGTAGATGGTATAATTGAAAAACAGCTACTTCAAATAACGTGATTAGGTGTACATTTATTTTTTATAAACCTAATGATATATTAAAAATGTTAGTCGAGGTGGACGGATTACCACCTTGCAAAAAGTAATAAATGAATATGAAAAAGAGGAAGGAGAAGTTCAATGCTTGAGACATTGGAGGGATTATCATAATGAGAAAGCAAATTGTCGGAATAACTGTTTGCATACTGTCGCTGTTTTTACTTTCCGGATGTAATTTGTTCTCGAATCATTCGGGTGTAAATAATACCCCTAATTATCCAACGGAGGCAGAAATGGATCAATTCGCCGAGGATACGGTCTGCGGGGAAAACATTGAAAGAGCGGACCCGGTGCTTTACAGATACAGATCATTGGACCGCGATTTGGAATTTGGCGTGGAATATAATCCCAATACGGCTTCGCTGGACGGATCCTTTGCCCAGACTGCGAGTGGCTATTTTTTAACCACGGATTATTCCCTTGCGGTTCATTATTTCTGGCAGAAAGAATATGAAAAGGCGGTTAATTCTCATATATTTTCTTATTGTTATTGTCATGGTTGTACGGGGGATAATCTGTACTATTCGGGAAGAGGGTTACAGGTCTATATGGACAAGGATGTGACCGAAGAGCAAATCGCCGAACTGGAAGAACTGTTAAGACAGCTTCGGGATATTTGCGTAAAGGAAATGGATTATCATACCTCGGAACCGGATTTCTATTATATGATTGATTTTAATCTCGTCGATCCGGATACACTTCTGATAACAAATTGTGAAACAGTAAAAATTTATGCAACCACCACGGATGAAGAATTAAGAGTTTCGGAATTTGAGGAACTAAGCTCCCAAGGCTATGAGGGCCCGCCGAAGAGAATTGAAAACGGAGATGCTTTCATCTGTATGTACGGAAGTGGAAGAAGCGTGGAATGGGATTTTTAGTATAATGAATTCAACGACCGTTGCCTGAACTGCAGGGAGAGAAGATTCCGCAATAAATAATTCCATTCTCCAAATCATTTATATTGAAAATATAATCCATTGAATCAAATGTTTCTTTTAAATTTCTTCTTGCTGATACCCACCCCGCACCATACTTTCTCTAAATTTATTTAACCACGTTTCAAAATCACGCATTATTGCACTCCTTATTTAATCTTCTTATGCTTAAATCTATATATTCTTGGCAGTTATCAATACCTATATATTTTCTTCCATAACGTGTAGCTACTACACCCGTAGTAGAAGAACCACAGAACGGGTCTAAAATAACATCTCCTTCATAAGAGGATAGTTGAAATAGTGTACAGCTTTTTTGTTATTTTTCTTTGCCCAAAGAACCGTTTCTGTACTGTTTGTAAAACACCTACAAGCAAGATTCGGTGGTGGGTTTGTTTTTTGCCACGTAATATTATTAATGATTTTGTATCCTTCTTGTTCCAAAGCCATACCAACAGAATAAATATTATGGAATGTTCCACTAATCCATATCGTTCCGTTAAGCTTCAAAACTCTTTTACAAGCCTTTAACCATTTTCGGTTAAAGCGGAAACAACTCAAACTCCTTAAAACCGCAGCTGAGATAAATTGCTTTTAAATAAGTCAAATTCTGTGTTAAAATGTAAGTGTAGTTAAAGGCCAAGAGAAACCAAAGAATCCTGTCAAGTAATCGGATTACAAACAGCAACACAAAAAGGAGTGTAAACTATGCCGGTTATTAATTTAGAAAAATTAAACAAAATCAAGAAAGAACATCCTGAGCAGATGGCGGAAATTAATGCGTTCCTGCAGGATTTGGAAGGATTTGAAAATGATATTAAAGAGGAATATCCGTATATTCACGAGGAATTTTCGGAGTATAAAAATGCCTTTCAGGGGATTGTAAACTCGAACAGCAATGATTTACTTTCCGGTCTGTACCTTAGATATTTGAACGATTTTAAGGGTTTCATTGAGCGTGAACCGCAAGAAGGAATGCGTTCGAATTACGATATTTTCATGAAGTACATGGACACACCCGAGAAAATTCGTCGTTTTAAAAGTGTTTGCGGAATTCTTGAACTCGGTGTGGAGCTTCAACAAGAAGATATTCAGCTGGAAGACGATGACATTGTCAAAATGGAGGATCCGAAAGCCGACAAAGTAGAGGAACTTGGTAATGCCAAGCCGAAGAGACTTGCAAATGTCAAGCCGGAGGACACCTATGTAAAGCAGTCGCTGGAAGTTGCCATCAATTATATTGAGGATATTCGGGATAATCAGTTTAAAAATGCCGCGGAGGACTATTCATCCCAGGAAATAGACAAGCATATAGATAATGTTCTCCGTATTATGGCCGCGCGTCAGCTTGCCGATTCCGACAGAGGAAGCAGCGCAAAACTGAAAAAAGCCGTATTTACCGGGGACGAAGTGGAAATGCGGGTAGATGAAATGAAAAATGACCCGATGTTCAAACAGTTCCTTAATGATGTTAAGTTAGATCGGAATCTCTATAACAAGTTAATCAAGGCTGCATCTTCCAAATCCGGACATGGCGGTAAACTGGATGATATTTACAAGGAATATGTAAAGAACCTTCCTGCCAGAGATCTTCACAACACCAGAATAAACGAGCGGTATATGCCTACCGTAAAAGAACGTATAGAGATTCTTCAGAATAAAGCAAAAAACGAGAAAAACTTACCTGAAGAAGCGGCAGCGGAAATCGTTGTTCTTCGTAATCTGTCCAGGGCGGAAATCGGTAAGGCGAAGACTCTGGATAAAAAGATTCCCTGCTTCGAGAAGGACACGTTGTGCTATGAAAGCACAAAGTTATCACGTAATGATTATTTCAAGGATTCCTTCGGCAAAAACACCGTCGCGACCGGGTTGTTATTAAAAGGACACGGCGGAGACATGCTGCAGTTCTTAAGAGATCATTTTGACGAAGTAGTAGAAAACCAGAAGCGCATGGAAGCCGAGGCAATCGAGGATATGCAGGACCGTATATCGAATAATATGCTGGAACCCGGGGCAATAGAAGTACAACAGAAAGAATGGGAAGAAGACAAAGAGTTTACGAAATCCATTTTGGAGGAAAACCTGATTGGTTCGAATCTGGAGCGTCTTCAGGCGGAAGCCAAAACGCTTGCCAAAGATCTTAAAGCGGTAATTAAGAATGAGAAGGATTTAAAGGAACTGGATGCAGAGAATCCGGAAAGAAATAAACCGGGAAAAGTCAGTGCGCAATACACGGAAATGAAAAAGCAGCTGGTCGAACAGGGAAAACTTCTGATCGGCGAGTATCTGATTCTGATAGGCAAAGCATGGAATAGTAACCTCGACACTACGGATGTAAGTAAATTTAAGCTGGAGGTTCCCGGAGAGGAACTGGATAAGCTTTATTCCCAGAAAGAGAATTACAATAAGGATTACACGAAATTTTTCGAAAAATTCGAAGCAGGGGATATAGCGGAATCGCTGAAAATGGTATCGGAATCGAAATTGCCTGAATTCCCGAGACTTTTGACTCAGAAAAAAGCACAGTTGGATTCCAAAGAGAAAAACATGGCACCGAAAAAAGCAGAAGGCCAGAAGAAGATGGAAGAACCGAAAAATCCCAAACTATAACTTATACGGGCTATTTCATAACGAAATAGCCCGTTTTCTTTTGCGCAGTTTTATTCATGGATTTCAATTAATGCATGCTTTGGACCAAAAAACAAGTTAAAAAGCATCGAAACAAGCGATGCGCACTCATAGGCCCTTCGTTCCTATCGGAAGCAGGTGATGGGGCGAGCACGGTCCGGGGGACCGTTGTATGCGAGCCGACCGAGCCGGAGGCGAGACCGAACCCACTGGGTTCAAGGTCTTGCCTCGCTCGCAAAAAAGACCTCCGATTAATTCGGAGGTCTTTCTTTGCGAGCAGGTGATGGGAATCGAACCCACGTATTCAGCTTGGAAGGCTGATGTTCTACCATTGAACCACACCTGCATGTATATGAAATTTTCGTCGGGGTGACAGGATTCGAACCTGCGACCCCCTGGTCCCAAACCAGGTGCTCTAGCCAAGCTGAGCCACACCCCGCAGGGGCTTTAGCGCAGTCACTTTTGCATGACGCAAGTATGATTATATGCATTGACGCAGTTTTTGTCAATCATTTTTTCTTCAATTAAAGGACAATTTCAAATTGAATGGATTTTCCGTCTTTGCTGATCGCCGTAATCTTTCCTTTGTGCGCTTCCACTATGCTTTTTACAATGGACAGACCGATTCCGGAACCGCCCTTTTTCGAGTTTCTGGAAGAGTCCGGACGATAGAATCTCTCAAAAAGCACTTCCTGGTTTCCGGCACTCACCTGATCCGTGGTATTAAAGACGATAATCTGAGCTTTCTTTCCTTTTTGTTTTAAGGAAATCATGATTTCCGGTGTATTTCCGCCTTCCGCGGATGCATATTTCACACTGTTATCAAGCAGCAGTCCGACCATCTGACGAATCTTCTTCTCGTCGCCCTCATAAGAAATGCCCTCTTTGATATCTATGGTCAGATTCTGATTATGACTGATTGCAAACGGCTTATACAGATCCGCCGTTTCTCTTACCGCATCGCTTAAGGAAAATACCGTCTTCTCAAGTGCTCTTTCCTCATCCATTCTCGCAAGACTGACCATATCCTCCACAAGGCCGGTCATACGTCCCACCTGATTCTTGATGCTCTTACTCCAGGTATTCTCTTCGCTTTCCATTTCGAGCACTTCCACGTTGGCGGAAATGATGGTAAGCGGTGTCTTCAACTCATGGCTGGCATCGGTAATGAATCTTTTTTGCTTGATATAACTTTCTTCCACGGGTTTGAAGATTTTCTTCGAAAAGAATGCAACCAGGACAAAGACGCAGAATAGTCCGACACAGGAAAGAAGAATGCTGAAAAGAAGGACATTCTTTGCCGCAAACAGATCACTGGAAATATCAATAAAAACAACCATGGATCCATACGGGGTCTGCTTCATTCCCCAGCGGTATCCGTCGATGGTTCCCTTGGATATGTTCTTTTTGTTATATTTTTCAAATGCACGAAGCGCATAATTTTCGACATCCTCTTCCGGAATCGCAGATACGTTTCCGGTGTTCTCATTAATTATGGTTCCGTTTGCGTTGAAACCGACCGTGAAAAACCTGGTCTCATACGCAGTCTCACGCAAAAATTTCTGCCCGTCACTCTCCACCCGGAAATCTTTATCCTGTTTCATAAAGGGCGGAAATTCGTTCTCTCCCGGCTTTCCAAAGTCAGGCAGAATCTCTTCCCCGTCCGGTTTTTCGGGCGGATTCTCACGGTTTTTCTCTTTGTTCTCATCGAAATTCCCACGCAAAAAAATCCCCGGAAACGCTCCTTCATTTTCCAGAAGAAGAGACAAAATCGAGTCATTGTTTCGGTACAGTCTGACATAGTTGGCAATATTCAGTGCGCCGATGATAATCAGAAGGACCGCAAATGTGGACAGCATTGTCACCACAATGAATTTTCTGCGCAGTTTCTTGATCATGCTTTTTTCTCCAGTGAATAACCCTGATTCCGGACTGCTTTGATTTCCATATCCGCTCCGAGTGCTGCCAGTTTCTTACGAAGGTTGGAAACATAGACCCACACCACGTTGATTTCCGTATCGGAATCATAGCCCCAGATTTTCTCCATGAAGCGATCCGTGGATATTACTTGTCCACTGTTTGCCATCAGCATTTCCATCATCTGGAAGTCTTTGTTGGCGAGGCGGACTTTGTTTTCCGCTCCGTCGGAGGCGGTAATACTCATTTCAAAAGTGCTTCGATTCAGTATGATATTTCCAACCGTCAGCACGTTATCCGTCAAGGTACTCTGACGTCTTGTGATGGCACGGATTCGTGCCAGGAGTTCTTTCATCACAAAAGGTTTTGCCAGATAGTCGTCCGCTCCGGCATCAAGTCCTTCCACGCGATCGTCAATCTGTGACTTTGCGGTCAGCATGAGAACCGGGACCTGGTTTTTCTCTTTTCGAATGGTACGAAGTACATCCAGTCCGCTCATCTTCGGCATCATAATATCCAGAATGACTCCGTCATACTCCGCTCCGCGAAGATAATCCAAAGCTTCTTCTCCGTCGTACACACAGTCCACGGAATAATTGTTATGTTTTAAAACCGCTGCAAGAGCTTCGTTTAATTCGACTTCATCTTCGGCAAGTAATAATCGCATGGCACTCTCCTTTTCGTATTTCTTGTAAGTACCTTATCACAGAAACCTTAAACGAACTTTAATATTCACTGATTAGTAAATTGGGCCTGCCGCAAGGACAGGCCCACTGTTTTACAACTGTAATACAATTCTGATTTATTTCTCTACAATCTTGGCATCTTTTGCATTCTTCTGAACGGAAGCGATTCCCTTTAAGCATCCGTCAAGCTTGGAATAGCCTTCGCCGGTAGCGATGATCTGTCCGTTCTTTGCTTTTAAGCGGAAACGGAACTCGCCCTTCTTATCCTTGTAAACTTCGAACTTCGGATTGGTAACCGGTGCAAAATCCTTCTCGGTCTGGTTCTCAATCTTTGCAACAGCCGCATTAGCGGAAACGCTTGCGATGCCCTTCTTTGCGGTAGCTTCGGTCTTGTAAACCTGGCTGGAAGCGATCACTTCGCCGTTGCCTGCAACAAGATTAAACTTGTAACCCGTCTTTGCCTGCGATAAAACAAATTTTCCCATAACGTAACCTCCTGTTCCCCTTAGGGGAGTTTCGATTTCCGAAACCATTCGGAAATACAACAACAATTCCTTTTTTATAATAACAAATTATGGGAAAAATGAACAGTAATTTTCTTTAATTTTCACCATCTGTTCGCAGTTTTTGGGGTAGGAACGGAGCGGGATTTGACTCCGCATTTTCAAGATATGCGGATATGACTTCCTCCTTCTCCGTCGCCCGTATTAATCTTGCCATTACAACCATGCGGTTTGTCCCGGAATGCGCAAGTTCCAGACTGCAGGAAGAAAGCGTTATAAAGCTGTCATGGATGTCGTACGGAATCCCTGTTTTAAGCCAGTTTCTCTTTTCGACCTCACTCATATAACTCTCGAAATCCTTCTCCTCTTTCCAGGACGTCTGCTCCCAGTAGACAAAAGCATCCTCATCCGCGGTATCCACCAGATAGTAGGCTATTACCAGATAGTCCGATGCTCCCTGATCGGTTACGATCCGGATAGTCGGATGATCTTTGTAATACGAAAGACTCTCATAGCCGGCCAGCGGTTCAAAAACATCTTTCCTCGCGGTATGGATATTATGCCCGTAAATCACAGCATTACAACCGCCCTTTAAGAGTTCAGAGGTAAGCGACATAAAAGGGGTTCCGTTCGCATTTTTATTCTTCAAAACATCATGGTTTAAATAGAAACCTTCGTTGGATTCCGACTGCATCAGAGGATGATTGAGTACGGTTCCGTCGATACGAATTAACGCTTTTGTATCCGGATTTAATTCCCGATATTGCGAAAGTACGGCAGCATCGATTTTCTCCGGATCACCGCTTTCCATTGCTTTTATAACTTCTTCGTTCGGTTCGATTGAAACCGGATCGTCGCTAGGTTCTTCATAATACTCTTCTGCCACTTCTTCGCTCGTTTCATTCGTAAAGGCTTCCGACGTTCCGTCGTATAATAATTCTTCCGAACTTTCGTTATGCACCTCTTCCTTCACGGAAGTCAGATGCTTTTTCACGACAAACCCCGCTCCCAGTGCCAGGCACGCAATGATAATGATAAAGATCAGGCGATGAAGGTCTTTCTGTCTGTTAAAAAATGATTTTCTCATACGCTTTCCTCATTTACCTTCCGGTCTTTACATACTTTGAAAGATCTATCAAAACAGACATCGTTCCCTTGTCGTTATCCTCCGTGACGTAATTGGTTTTCTTTACTCCCAGAACTTTTCCTTCCGGTTCCGTCGGTTCAGGCGTCGGAGGAGTCGGCGGTGTTGGAGGAACAGGCGGGATTTCTTTGTTTTCAATGATGCACTCCACACCGCTTACATCCTGTCCGTAACTTAAATCAATCTCGTATCTGGTATCATCTTTTTGATAGCCTTCCACCGCAATTGTCTCACAAATGTAGTACAATCCATGCGGCAGATCGATGCCGAAATCAATCACGCCCTCTTCCGCCTGCGCCGTTGCAATTGCGGTGTCTTTTTCCACAATCACTTCGCCGAGATAGTTTACTATATCCTCTCCTGCATACAGTGTAAACTCGCCTCCGGAGAGCGGTTCTTTCGTATCCGTATCAATTTTTGTAACCGTCAGATGTGTCTTTTCCCGTTTGTTTACAAGGCTCTCTTCATGCATTACAACCGGCGTATCGTTATCGACATAGGCAATTGAAAAATCATGTCTGGTATCATCCATAATCATTCCGTAAGGTGCTTTGGTTTCCACAAAGTAATACTCTCCTTCCGACAGATCTTCCACGGATGCATTTCCGTTTTTATCGGTTGTAAGATGCGTTACAAGTTCATCGTCTTTTGTAAACACATCAAACTCCGCGCCCTGAAGGGAACGCTTTTGAAACACGAATTGTCCTTCTTCAAATGCAGATAAACTCTCGCCTTTCTTGAGGATGGAAAGAACGCCCTTTACCTCAATCGGTTCGGGTTCAGGCTCCGGTTCCGGGACTTCCGGTTCGGGTGTAACCGGATTGTAATACTCGATTCCGCCTACAACGGCAATCTTCTGCGTACCGGTCTCATAGGTTGTAAGATAACCCGTGCGGACATTTTTGCCGGTGTAATCCGGGTTTCCGGCAAGCACTCTGCCAAGGAAACGGATCCATTCGTTGATTCCGCTTGCTTCAGCTATTTCGTTGGAAAGGCCCTTGTAGTACTGTCCCGGTGTCGAGGACATATTGGCACCTACAAACGCATAATTTGCCACGATGTGCGTATACAGATACTGTTGCTCATCACTTAAATCAATGTCAAAACGTTCCTTGAAGAACTTCTTCATCTGCCACGCTCCGTCGCCGCCGTAACCATAGTGAAGGCAGAGAACCAGCATCGGTGCGGTTGCATAATCAAGCTGTGTTCCGCCGCCGTAACTACCGCTCGGAACCGCCTGTTTCTCCGATTCAATGCAGTATGCCGCCCTTCCGTCGACCGTATAATAATGCGTCGAATAGGTTGCTCCCGGCAGGTACCGGTTATAGGGAATATTATCCCCTCGGTTTACTTCCGCCGCCAAACTTTTTAACGCGCAAAACGGCGACAGCAGGAAGGTAAAAACAATGGAAAACAAGGACAGTGCCATCGCAAGACACCGTCCAAAACGGGTTCTTTTACTTTTCATACATTAACTTCTCCTTTGTCAAAAAACATAAATAACCAACTGTGAAACGATGCCTGAAACAGGCTGAACTTATGGAAAATTCTTTTCCGGAAAAATACGGGCGAGTCGCCCATGGATGGGAAAATGATTCCCGAAATCTATAGATGTGTTTGTATTATACGAGCGGCAAAATAAAAAGTCAACCGATTTTTCGATTGACTTTTTACGCGTATGTTTATGTCGCTTTTCTTACTTCTTAATGCTGAACAATGTGCCGATAATGCCGCGTCCCAACGATGCTCCGACATTTCCGCCAAGGGTTTTTCCGAAGGATCCGCCGACGGATTTTCCAAGGCTCTTTCCGGCTTCACGACCAAGGGTTCCGGCTACGGAATTGGCAACAGATTTACCTGCACTCTTAACCGCACGCTGCTGGGCAGCTTTCTTTTTCTCTTCTTCTTTCTGTGCAGCGAGTGCGGCTTTTTCGGCAGCTTTCTGTTCTGCAAGTGCTGCCTTCTCTGCAGCCTTCTGTTCCGCGATTGCCTGACGCTCTGCTTCTTTCTGAGCAGCTATTTCCGCTCTCTCGGCAGCTTTTCTTTCCGCCTCGGCCTGACGCTGTGCTTCTTTCAATGCAGCAGCTTCTTCGGCCGCACGCTGTTTCTCCAGTTCGGCAACTTCTTTGGCTCTTTTTGCTTCTTCCGCATCGGAGATTGCCTTACGATTTAAGAATTCATATGCGGAATCACGATCAACGGTTTCCACGTATTTCACATAAAGCATCTCAGATTTGATCTTGGAATCTCTGATTGCATTGTCGATGGCACCCATCTGAGACTGCGGAGGAAGAATGTTGCATTTTTGCACGATGGAAGGAACACCCTTCTCATCAAGTACGGATACAAGCGCTTCACCGATTCCGAGTTCCGTAAGGGTCGTAAACGTATCGAAATCAGGGTTCTCTCTGAAGGACTCCGCTGCGGCTTTGGCCGACTTTAATTCTGCGGGAGTATATGCACGAAGTGCATGCTGAATCTTGGTTCCGAGCTGACTTAATACGCCGTTCGGAATGTCCTTGGGATTCTGGGTAATGAAAAATACACCAACACCCTTGGAACGGATTAACTTCACAATCTGCTCAATCTTATCAAGAAGTGCCTTGGATGCGGAATCAAAAAGCATATGAGCTTCATCGAAGAAGAATACGATCTTCGGTGCATCCAAATCGCCGGCTTCGGGAAGGGTTTCGTATAACTCGGAAAGCATCCAGAGAAGGAAGGTGGAATACATCGTAGGATTGTTTACAAGCTTCTGGCAGTCCAGAACATTGATGTTTCCTTTTCCGTTATAATCGCGTGACATCCAGTCACGAATATCCAGTGCCGGCTCTCCGAAGAAGAGATCTCCGCCTTCGGATTCAAGAGCGATGACGGAACGGATGATGGAGCCGAGGCTCTGTGAAGACATATTGCCGTATGTTAAGCTGAAATCCTTAGCATGCTCGCCTACATAGGTTAACATCGAACGAAGGTCCTTCGTATCAATCAAAAGCAGTCCTTCGTCGTCTGCGATTTTAAAGATTACACTGAGAATTGCGGACTGGATTTCGTTTAAGCCTAAGATTCTGGATAAAAGAATCGGTCCCATTTCGCTGATGGTGGTACGAAGAGGGAGACCTTTTTCACCGTATACATCCCAGAATACGGTAGGATACGATTTGAAGTTGAATCCTGCCTCGGCAAGACCGAAACGTTCGATTCTGCCTTTCATATCTTCTGTTTCAATACCGGGATTGCACATACCCGCAAGGTCGCCTTTGACATCGGCCAAAAATACGGGAACTCCGCGATCGGAGAAAGACTCGGCCAGAACTTTTAATGTAACCGTCTTACCGGTACCGGTTGCACCGGCAATCATACCGTGACGATTGGCCATTTTGGGTAAAATACTGACTTTTTCATCGCCTGATTTGGCGAACCAGATTTGATTTTCGTAGAACATAGAAACCCCCTTTATTGTTTTTTGCCCTTTACGGGCTGTACCCTCATAACTACTTGTGCCAAAGTCCCCAATTATTCCTCTCGCACAACATATTTATTATACCATAAATGACTTCATTTTCCACATTTCCGGCATTCTTTTTGCCGGACTTTTCACATGCGGTTTCGAACAGCATCAGAATCCGATATTCTCATCGATTTCTTTCAGTTCCACCAAGACATCCCCGGACGAGTCCACATCAATCATGGCATAGCTGGATTTGTGGCCGTACTGGCGCGGATAACCGATACTGCCCGGATTTACGACATGGATCCCGTCGATAACCTGATAGAACGGCATATGAGTATGTCCGAAAAGCGCAAAATCGCAGCCTCTGCTTTTTGCCTCATCAACGATGCGATGATAGCCCGATGAAACACTGTAATAGTGTCCGTGCGTGACAAAAAACTTCTTTCCGCCATACTTAAACTCCCTTTCTTTCGGAAGTTGCGAGAAGAAATCATTGTTACCGGCTACCGCGGCAAAGGCACAATCCACATACTGTGAAAAAACATCCTCGCTTCCCTGGATGTCTCCACAGTGAATTACCATATCCACAGGTTTTACCGCCTTATACAGTTGAAAGAATTTCCGGTCGTTTCCATGCGTATCGCTGACCACAAGTATCTTCATTTATCCGTTATTCTCCTCTTTTGAAAGAATCTCCCACATTTTCCGGAAAGCCTTTCCACGATGAGAAATCTGATTCTTCTCTTCCATCGGGAGTTCTCCGGAACTTACTTCATATCCTTCGGGACGAAAAATAGGATCATAGCCGAATCCGTTCGTTCCGCGTTCCTCGTATCCGATATAGCCTTCCATGGTCTCTCTGACTACAATTTCCTTACCGTCCGGCAAAACTGCAGCTACGGCACATACAAAACGCCCCGTACGCTCTTCCTTCGGTACACCATCGAGCCGTTCGATGATTGCGGCATTTTTGATGGAATACGGCGTATCTTCGCCCAGATAACGTGCGGAATAGATACCAGGTTCTTTATTCAGAGCATCCACTTCCAGACCGGAGTCGTCAGCCAGAACCAGTTCTTTACACTTTTCATGAATTGCTCTCGCTTTCAGCAGTGCATTTTCTTCAAAAGTGGTTCCGTTCTCTTCGACGTCGGTTTCCAGTCCGGCTTCCTTCATGGATAAGATTTCAATGTCATCATCATTCATAATGGATTTGATCTCACGAATCTTTCCCATGTTACCCGTTGCAACTATTATTCTTTTCATGTCAAAAAAGGCCTCCGAATTACGAGTTTATATTAAGAAGATTATGTAAACCAATATTCATTTGTTGCATTTCTCTTGTTGCAAAAAATGTCAAGGTTTAGCCTTTGAATTATGTAAACTTCATTATGTTAACTATACCATATATCGAAAATTAAGTCCTGATATAATTATCTGATAGTTCTTGACTTTTCCGGTCATTATAGTCGCTATCGCTTACTGTGACTCAATTTGCGGACTTTTCATTTGCGTCTTTTTCTCTCCTCGGCGGTTTCGGTCCGTTGTATTGCAAAAAATACGTCTTCATCATACCGTTATAGATTTTCCGGTTCTTATCAGCCTTTCTTCCAAGGTCATGTTCGGCATTTTCATACGATGTAATCAGGAACATTGACCAGGAATCGAGATTTTTATACCGCTCTCCGATTGTCTGATAGAGTTTTGGAAGGGCCTGTTTTTCTTCCAGACGTTCGCCGTAAGGAGGGTTCGTGATAATGAATCCATACTTCTTGGGATGGGATAGTTTCGCTACATCTCTCGTCTGGAAATGAATATATTGATCTACGCCGGCTAATTTCGCGTTCTCTCTTGCGATACGAACCATCTCAGGGTCCAAATCATAGCCCTGAATATCCAAAAACTCCGCAGAGAGCGTCCTGTCTATCCGGTCATTTGCATCTTCCACACAGTCATACCAGAATTTCGACGGAATAATATGCTTCCAATTCTCTGCTGTAAAAGATCTGTCGAGTCCCGGAGCAATATTTGCTGCCATCATCGCAGCTTCAATCGGAATGGTTCCGCTTCCGCAGAAGGGATCCACCAGAATTCTATCCTTCTTCCAGGGTGTCAGCATAATAAGAGCTGCAGCCAGGTTCTCTGCAATCGGTGCTTTTGCCGTCAGTTTCCGGTAACCGCGTTTATGTAACGATACACCTGTGGTATCGAGTGCAACCGTCACTTCATCATTTTTGAGAAATACTCTTACAGGAAATTCTTCGCCAGTCTCGGAAAACCATTCGATTCCGTAATGGGATTTCAGTCTTTCCACCATCGCTTTTTTCATGATGGACTGAATGTCGGAAGGAGAAAACAATTTGCTTTTTACACTTGCTGCTTTGGTTACCCAGAACTTCCCGTCCTTCGGGATAAAGGTTTCCCAGGGAAGACTTCTGGTGCCCTGAAACAAATCTTCAAAAGTCTCGGCATGAAATGAGCCTACTTCAAGCAGAACTCTCTCTGCCGTGCGCAGGAAAATATTCCCATAGCAAATTGCCTGCGCATCGCCGAGGAAAGTCACTCTGCCGTCCGAAACCTGATCGATTTCGTAACCCAAATCAATTATTTCTCTTTTTAATACAGCCTCCAGACCGAAATGGCAGGGGGCAATCAATCTCATAAGCTCCATGCTCCTATTTTACCTTTTTTGCCTTGTTTTTTCCAGCATTTTCGGGAAATAAAAAAGGTCGCAAAACATGTTTGCGACCTTTTGTTAATCTTATGAAATTCAGATGCGCGTAATCATTATCCCTTAACGGAACCGAGGGCTACACCACCAACGATGAATTTGGAAAGTGCAAGGTAAACCACGATAACCGGGAAGATGGATAACAAAATCATCATGTAAACCTGACCCATATCAAACTTTAAGAAGTCTGCAGATCTTAATTTTGCAATCAAGATAGGTAAGGTTTTGTTCTCTTCGGACTTCAAAATGAGGGCCGGAGTAAAGTAATTGTTCCAGCTTCCTACGAAAGTGAAGATTGCCTGAACTGCGATAGCAGGTTTCATCATCGGAAGTACGATGGTATTGAAGGTTCTGAATTCTCCGGAACCATCGATACGAGCTGCTTCCACGATCTGAATAGGTAAGGTGGAATCCATGTACTGCTTCATATAGAAGAATGTTACCGGTGCAGCAATGGAAGGTAAAATCAAAGGTACAAAAGTATCAGTAAGATGAACAACTCTCATTAACTTAATGAAACCAAGTGCACTTACCTGTGTAGGAATGGTCATGATCAACAGGATAAATGTAAAGAGGACTCCCTTAAGTTTGAAATCATATGCATGGATTGCATAAGCTGACAAAGTTGAGAAGTATGTACAAAGTACTGCTGTACCACCGGAAATAATGATGGAGTTCAGCATACCTCTCCAGATTGTCAAACTGGAGTTGTGCATCAAGTTGTAAAAGTTCTTAAAGAAGTAGTTTCCGGGCAGGACTCGGAAAGATCCCATTGAAAGGTCTGCACGTGATCTACTTGCGTTGATAAACAACAGATAGAACCAAATTAAGCAAAGTAAGCAGATCAGAACAAGAACGATGTTTGCAACAACTCTTCTTGCGCGGATACCTCCGGTTACTTTCTCTTTGTCCATCTGGAGTTGCATAGCATTATCTTTTCCCATAGTCTATTCTCCTCCTTAATCTTCCTTCTGAGTAGATACCTTGTAAACGATCATACTCAGAACACCGGTAATGATGAACAGAACAACGGAAAGTGCACCGCCGACACCGTAGTTAACGTTACCGGAAATATTATTATTCAAGAACATAATCAGAGTGGTTGTACTATCTGCAGGAGTACCGGCACCGTTCGTCAAAATCTGAGGAACATCGAACATCTGCAAACCACCGATTAAGGAAGTGATTACTACGTATACGAGAATCGGACGAAGAAGCGGAAGTGTGATTCTCCAGAATACCTGGGTCGGTGTAGCACCGTCAACTTCAGCAGCTTCGTACAGTGATTGGTCAATACCCAACATACCGGCCATCAACAGGATGGTTGTGTTACCGAACCACATAAGGAAGTTCATGAAACCAACCAGCGAACGGCTGGATAATGTGTAACGGAAGAAACGGAACGGCTCACCTTCGGGAACGATATTAAGAGCCATTAATAATCCGTTTACAGGACCGTTGTCATCAAACAAGGTGAAGAACAACATTGAGAATGCGGATGCCATGATCAGGTTCGGCAGGTAGATGATTACCTTGTAAACCGCTGCTGCTTTCAGACGAAGTCTTGCATCGGAGAACCAAGCACCGAGTAAGAGTGATACAGCAATTTGCGGAATGAAACCGATAATCCACATAATCAAAGTATTCAAACTATATTTAAGTAATAATTTACCCGAGAACAGGGCAATGTAGTTTTTTATGCCATAGAAATAGGGACCGTAATCTTTGATACCCTTTTCATAATATTCAAAAAATCCGTAATAGAATGTAGTTACAAGGGGAACTAACTGAAAGAATAAATAGGTGACAAAAAAAGGAATAAGGAAAATGTAGCCCCATTTATTAAAGCTGACCACTTTCCCTTTCTTTACTTGACTCATATAATGCGCACCCTCCGTTTCATTGTTTTTGCATTGCTTAAATAAAAAAAGTTGTGTGTGCCTGCCCCTTTCGGGACAGGCACACGGTCCTTTTTAACCTAATTCTTCAAGTGAAAAATTACTGTAATCCAGGAACTTTTTCTTTAACTTTCTGCTCGAACTGTGCATAAGCGTCATCATAGGAAAGTTTTCCATCGAAGTACTCATCCATAGCAAGCTGAATCTGCTCGTTAAAGTACTGATCGTTCTCGGTCATTACGGATACATCGATCTGATCGATGCACTTGCTGAAGATAGCGTAAGGGTTCTGGCCACCAAGAATCTTGTTACCAAAGTTAGGATCGTTAGCATACTGAGCTGCAAGTTCCTTGCTGTTGCAGTCCTGGCTCTGCTCTTCAACGAGTTTCTTAAGAACGTCCTTGTCAAGAGTCATGGTCTTAACAACGTCGGAGCAAGTCTTGATGTTATCAGTGTTAGCACCTACACAGATCCAGGTACCGCCCCAGTAATGAGCCTGAGGTCCCTGGCAAAGTCCCCAACCACCTTTTTCAGCGATGGACTCTACATCGTCGCTCTCATCATAACCCATGCAGAAGTTGAAGTACCAAGCGGGTCCGAATACGCAGAATGTAGTGTTCTTGTTGAATGCATCTTCAGTGTTCCAAAGGTCACCGGTCTTGGTCTGCTTAGCATCAACCATTCTCTTGGACATGTCGATCCACTTCTTGATGCTCTCATCGAGGTTGATCTTGTTGTCAACTACCCAAGGAGTAGATACGTTGTTGGAGAATACACGATAAGTTGTTGATGCACGCGGAGTCATCAAGTAACCAGCGTCTTTCATCTTGCCAGCAACTTCTTCGAACTTATCCCAATCAGATACAGCTGCCTGTACGGTATCAGGATCATCGGAACCAAGAACTTCCTTAGCGATTTCGCGGTTGTAGATCATACCAGCACCGCAGGTCTGCCAAGAAGATCCGTAAAGAACACCATCGGAGGTAACAACCTGCTGAGTGTAAGCGAACTGATCAGCAAGTTCTTCGTTGGTAATACCAAGCTCGCCAAGAGGAAGTGCAACACCGTCGATGGTGTACTTCTTAGCGTAGTCAGCTTCAACTAAGAAAAGGTCCATGTCATCGCCATTCTTGATTGCATCATCAAGAGATTTCTGATAAGCACCGTCGGTAGAAGGAGTCTGCTTGAAAACAACCTTGAGGTCGCCAAGTTTTCCTTCAAGAGGGAACTTCTCGTTTCCATCTTCGTCAGTAACCTTGGTGTAATCTACACCGGGCATATACTGCCAGAAGAAGTCTTTCCATTCATCATTCCATACATAGATGGTAAGGGTGTCACCGGTATCCTCAAGAGTTTCAACGTCAACAACGTTTCCAGCATCTCCAGGAACGATAGAACCGGTCTCAGAAGGCTGAGTGCTTTCTTCAGCTTTCTTGTTGCAGCCTGCAAGTAATGCAGCTACCATAGCAGTGGATAACAATACACTTAATAATTTCTTTTTCACTTTTAGTTTTCCTCCTCTATTATTATAGTGTAGTGAATAGGTTTCTGCTTCCGAGAAATAGGTTATGCCCTATCTTCATCAGCAAGGTCATTATATATCAATTTATCCATAATGACAAGAGAAAAAGTGTGAAAAATGTTCAAAAGTATCAACTTTGTATAGACTTTCCAATTTTTCGTTCATTTTTTGTTCATATTTTCGATACTTATTGTTCATAATTTGTTCTTGAAACGTTTTTATTATGAACAAAATTTATCCCATTTAAAGGACTTAACAGAAAATTAAAAGAAAAAGAATTCTATCCCATTGCGAAAGGCGGGAAATATATTGTATAATTCAACGTATACGAGGTTTTTGCAAGGTTTTCCGAATAATACGGGCCGCCAAACGAAACCCCGTAAGCAAAAACTATAATATAAAGGAGAAACAGGTATGAAATTTGGCTATTTCGATGATGCGAACAAAGAATATGTCATCACAACTCCGAAGACTCCCTATCCTTGGATCAACTACCTCGGAACCCAGGGATTCTTCTCACTCATTTCAAATACAGCAGGCGGCTACTGCTTCTATAAGGATGCTCGCTTAAGACGTATTACACGTTATCGCTATAATAACGTTCCCATTGATATGGGCGGCCGCTATTTCTATGTAAATGATAATGGAAACATTTGGAACCCCGGCTGGTCTCCCGTAAAGGCTGACCTTGATTCTTACGAATGCCGTCACGGTATGGGATATACCATTATTAAAGGTAAAAAGAACAATCTTCAGGCAGAAGTTACTTTCTTTGTACCGAATGATTACGACGGAGAAGTTCAGCAGGTTGTACTGACCAACGAAGGCAGCACCGGAAAAACATTCAAGTTCTTCTCTTTTGCAGAGTGGTGTCTTTGGGACGCACAGGATGACTGCACAAACTTCCAGAGAAACTTCTCTACCGGCCGTGTAGAAGTTGACGGATCCGTTATCTATCACAAGACCGAATACAGAGACAGACGTGATCACTATGCATTCTATTCCGTAAACGATGCAATCGACGGATATGATACCGATCGTGATTCCTTCATCGGTCTTTACAACGGATTCCACAATCCGAAGGCTGTTCTTGCCGGCAAGGCAACCGATTCCTTCGCAGACGGCTGGTCTCCCATTGCTTCTCATTATAAAGAGATTACTTTGGCTCCGGGCGAGAGCAAAACTCTCATCTTCATTCTCGGTTATGTTGAAATGCCCGTTGATCAGAAGTTCGAAGCTGACGGAAAGACCATTAATAAGGTAAAAGCAAAAGCTATGATCGAGAAGTTTGATACTCCCGAGAAGGTTGCTGCAGGTCTTGCAGATCTTAAGGCATCCTGGGACAAACTCCTTGGCATCTTAAGCGTTAACACTCCGGAAGACAAGGTTGACCGTATGGTAAACATCTGGAACCAGTATCAGTGTATGGTTACCTTCAACCTTTCCCGTTCCGCTTCCTATTTCGAATCCGGTATCGGCCGTGGTATGGGCTTCAGAGATTCCAACCAGGACGTTCTCGGTTTCGTACATCAGATTCCGGACCGCGCTAGAGAAAGAATCATCGATATCGCTTCCACCCAGTTTGAGGACGGCGGATGCTATCATCAGTACCAGCCTCTTACCAAGAAGGGCAACTCCGATATCGGCGGCGACTTCTCCGATGACCCGTTATGGTTAATCCTCTCCGTTTCCGCATACATCAAGGAAACCGGTGACTGGGGCATCCTCGATGAAATGGTTCCTTATGACAATGATGCATCCAAGGCTCAGCCGATGCTTGATCACCTTAAGGTATCCTTCTATCACATCGTAAACAATTTAGGACCTCACGGACTTCCGCTCGCAATGCGTGCAGACTGGAACGATTGTATCAACCTTTCCTGCTACTCCGATACACCGGGCGAAAGCTTCCAGACCTATACCAACCCGAAGTTTGCTGCAGAAGGCGGCTACTCCAAGGTTGCTGAATCCGTAATGGTAGCTACCCTCTTCACCTACACCGGACCGAACTATGTTTCCATTTTGAAACATCTCGGCAAGGACGACGAGGCTGCTGCTGCTCAGGCAGAAATCGATAAGATGAAAGCAAACGTTATGGCATCCGCATGGGACGGCGACTGGTTCCTTCGTGCTTACGATGCAAACGGCGAGAAGATGGGCTCCAAGGAATGCGAAGAAGGCCAGATCTTCATCGAGCCTCAGGGATTCGCCATCATGTCCGAAATCGGTAAGGATCAGGGCGCTGATATGAAGACCCTCGCTGCTATCGATGAAAGACTTAACACCAAGTTCGGTCTCGTACTGAACAACCCTGCATTCACCAAGTACTACATCCAGTACGGTGAAATCTCCACCTATCCCGGCGGATATAAAGAGAACGCAGGTATCTTCACGCACAACAATGCATGGATTATCTGTGCCGCTGCTTATGCAGGACAGGGCGATCAGGCATTCAAATACTATTCCGAAATCGCACCCGCATTCACCGAAGATACTTCCGATATCCACAAGACCGAGCCTTATGTATACGGTCAGATGATCGGTGGTAAGGATGCAGGTTCCGATATCGGCAGAACCGGAGACAACTTCGGTCAGGGCAAAAACTCCTGGCTGACCGGTACCGCTGCATGGAACATGGTTGCCATCTCCCAGTACATCTTAGGTGTACAGCCTGACTTCGACGGACTTGCAATCAATCCTTCCATTCCTCACGAGTGGGACGGATTCACCGCTACCCGTCAGTTCCGTGGTGCTACCTACAACATCACCGTTAAGAACCCGAACCACGTTTGCAAGGGTGTTGCTTCTCTCGAAGTTGACGGTGCAGCAGTTGATGGCTGCGTAATTCCCTACGTAGCTGGAAAGACCGAGTACAACGTAGTTGTTACTTTAGGATAATCATTTTACACAATTCATACAAAAAACAGTTCCGGGGATATCCGGAACTGTTTTTTTGTGAAACGATTTATGGTATAATGCAAAAGATGTGTTTTGTATACGATTACCATATGCAAAACAAACCTACTATTTATATAGAAGAAGGATTATGAAATGTATATCGAAAATGTAATTGATCTGATTGGTAATACTCCCCTGGTTTGTCTGGAGAAGACCTGCGGCTGCCCGATTTTTGCGAAAGCAGAATTCTTAAATCCCGGCGGCAGCATCAAGGACCGCATCGCCAAAAACATGATTGACCAGGCAGAGAAAGACGGCACCTTAAAGCCCGGCATGACCATTGTGGAACCCACCAGCGGAAACACCGGAATCGGTCTTGCATTCTATGGTGTCAGAAAAGGTTATGAAGTCATCATCGTTATGCCGGAAAACATGAGTGAGGAACGCAAAAAAGTCATCCGTGCCTTCGGTGCAAAACTGGTACTGACTCCCGCGGAACTTTCCGTAGACGGTGCCGTAAAGGAAGCGGAACGCATCGCTTCTTCCGGTGATAACTACTTTGTTCCCCAGCAGTTCACAAATCCCGCGAATCCCGCTGCTCATTATAACGGAACGGCTCCGGAACTTTGCGAACAGCTCGGCAAAAAAATCGATATTTTCGTTTCCGGCATCGGTTCCGGCGGAACGTTGCAGGGAATTGCAAGATATATCTTGGATCACAACAATCCGGACTGTAAGATTGTAGCCGTTGAGCCCAAAGGCGTTTCCGCACTTTTAGGCGACGAGCCCGGTCTTCATCAGATCCAGGGCATCGGCGACGGCTTTATTCCCGATGTACTCGATACTTCCATCATCACGGACATTGTCACCGTAAGCGATGATGAAGCCATCCATACCGCAAGAGAACTTGCAAAACAGCACGGTCTGTTAGTCGGAACCTCTTCCGGTGCAAACATCTGGGCTGCCAAAAAGATGGCAGAAAAATACGGCAAGGACAAAATCATTGCCACCGTTTTACCCGACCGCGCAGAAAGATACTTCAGTACTTCCCTCTTTTAACAGGAGAATCTATGGGCAAAGAAATCGAACGGAAATTTCTGGTAAAAGAACTTCCCGCAAGCTTAAATGAATATCCGTATCATGAACTGGAACAGGGATATTTAAACACCGATCCCGTGGTCAGAGTGCGTAAGGAAGATGAGATCTATTACCTTACATATAAAGGAAAAGGATATATCGAAAAGGAAGAATACAATCTCTCCCTTAACGAAGATGCCTACAACCATCTTGTGGCCAAGGCAGACGGAAACATCATTTCCAAGAAGCGTTATTTGATTCCCTGTGAGCCTTATACAATCGAGCTGGATATCTTCTCCGAGCCCTTTGCTCCGCTTGTGATTGCGGAAGTCGAATTTCCGACCCTGGAAGAAGCAAAATCCTTCACCCCTCCCGAGTGGTTCGGCGAAGACGTAACAGGTGATTATCACTATTCCAATTCGTATTTAAGTCAGAAAAAGATAAAAAAACACAAACAAAAACCCCGGCACAATGTGTCGGGGTTCATTTTTGATTATTATTTACGTCCGTAAATCTCTGTCATCTTAAGCAACTTCTCTGCAAGTTCCTTTGTTACCTGCTCTTCTTTCAATCTCCACATCCAGTTGATTCCCATCGTGGAAGGGATATTCATCCTGGCCGAGGAATCGAGTCCGAGCAGATCCTGCATCGGTACAACTGCCGTATCCGCCACGGAAGCAAATGCCGTACGAATCAGATCCCAGTGCAGGTTTTTCGTGTTTTTAATTCCCAGATACTCTTTGACGAACTTCCTGTCTGCACGTCTTAAGGTCGGATACCATCCGGTAATTGTGTCGTTATCGTGGGTTCCGGTATAGACCACGCAGTTACGGTTGTAATTGTGCGGAAGATAATCGTTGTCTTCCTTCGAATCAAAGGCAAACTGCAGAATCTTCATTCCGGGATAACCGCAGGCTCTCATCAGTTCAAATACCGAATCGGTTAAGAAACCGAGGTCTTCCGCGATTAGAGGCTTATCACCGATTTCCTCTTCCATCTTGCGGAAAAGATCCACGCCGGGGCCTTTCTCCCAGTGTCCGAACTCTGCCGTCGGATCACCGTAAGGGATGAAATAGTATTCATCAAAAGCACGGAAGTGATCGATTCTGACTCTGTCGTACAGGCGGAAGCAGTGCTGCATGCGGTCGATCCACCAGCGGTAGCCGGTCTTTTTGTGATAGTCCCAATCATATAAGGGATTGCCCCAAAGCTGTCCCGTAGCCGAGAAATAATCGGGCGGACAACCAGCAACTCCGGTCGGATTTCCATGCTTGTCCAGTAAGAACAATTCCGGATGTGCCCAGGTATCCGCACTGTCTGCTGCCACGTAAATCGGGATATCTCCGATGATTTCAATGCCTTTATCATTCGCGTAATCTTTCAGTTTTTCCCACTGCTTAAAAAAGAAAAACTGAAGGAATTCATAATACGCAATCTCTTTTGCCAGGCGGACTTTTGCCTCGGCAAGCGCTTTTTTCTTACGGAGTCTGAGTGCGGGATCCCAGCCGATGAAGCTGGCGCCTTCCTCTTCTTCCTTAAGTGCCATAAACAAAGCATAATCGGCAAGCCAGGTTTTTTCCTGTTTTACAAACTTCTTAAAATCTTTATCTTCGGTATCAAAACGGCCAAATGCTTTCTTTAAAAGGGCCATTTTGCCGAAATAAACTTTCTCGTAGTTAACCTTGTCCAGAACACGTTCTTTTGTTTTGGAGCCCGGTGCCTTAACCATATCACAGACATCCGCTGCATCGCATTCCTTACGGGTTAACAGTTTTTGATCGATCAGTTCTTCCAGATCGATGTAATACGGATTTCCCGCATAGGTCGAGAAAGACTGGTAAGGAGAATCTCCGTATCCGGTAGGACCGAGCGGAAGAATCTGCCAGTAATGCTGTCCCGCAGCAACCAAAAAGTCCACAAAGTCATAAGCCTCTTTTCCGAAGCTTCCGATTCCGTATTTACCTGGCAAACTGCTTATTGCAAGCAGTACTCCGCTTTTTCGCATTTGATTCCCCGATTATTCTTAGTTTTCGCCGCCCTGGTTTTCCATGGGTGTTCTTTCATAAATCATTTCCCAGGTAACACCGTTTTCCGACTTTTCTTCCGACATTGCAATATAGTCTCTCGTAATTCCGAGTTCGGAAAGACGGGCATCAACTGCTGCATCTGCACCCTTCGTATCGGTAACCTTAATTCCGAGGTCGTCGTAAATCTTCATTAACTCATCGGAAGGGGTTGCATCTTTTTGATCCTTATCTACGAAAGCATATACCGCATCCAGATAATATGCATCCATCTCTTCGGTCGGAGCATTCGGATCGGAAGGATAAGGCATGAAATGATATTTGAAACGGGTATAGCCGTTCTCGTCAAAGTCCGTAAACTTGTAATCCGAAGGACCATTGCTCGGCATATCATAGGCATCCACCATCGGCTCACTCAGGCAGAAATCCGATACAAGGCTGTAAATAAAATGATTTTCTCCGTTTGCATCGGTAAAGCTGAATTCATCAACCCACTGAGATGCTCCGCCGCTTCCGTAATACCAGAATACGCCGTACTTGTTCAGTTCACCGTCGGCACGATAGCCAAAAGTGTAAGCTTCCACTGCAGTGAGTTTTCCATCCATTACCTTGCAGATTAAGATTTCATCGTCTTCATTCTGTCTTTCCTCGTCCGTAATTGCAAGGAAGAGTGCAATTTCGGGAATACCGTCATCTCCGCAGTCGATGTATGCAAGATCGATGTAATCAACAGTTCTCGGATTATCGCCGTAAAGATCCGGTCCGTAGTACTCATTGACTGCTTCCGGAAGCTCGTTAATGTCATAAGCATCGCCGCTGTATAATCCGATTGCATTATTTGTTTCGATATACAGTTTGTCCCCGCCGTTTAAAAAGCTGTCAACCAGCATATGAATGGCTTCGGGATCGGAATTTACATCCTTGTCGGTTAAATCAATGACCGGTGCTCCGCTTCCGTTTTCAACCGGGCCGTTGGATCCGTTTTCCGAAGGATCAATGGGGTGTACATTCTGGCATGCAGCCAGACTCATGCACATAACTGCAGACAGAGCTGCCGCAGCAATTTTGGATAACAATTTCTTTTTCACAATCTCCTTCTTTCCGATTACCTGTTATTTTAATTTCCAGATATCTCTATTGTATTCTTCGATGGTTCGATCCGATGAGAAGAATCCTGCCTTCGCGATATTAACCAGCATCATCTTCTGCCATTTCTCACGGTTTTCGTAATCTTCAATCATCTGATCCTTTACTTTGATGTATTCTTCAAGATCGAGCAAAGTCATGAACCAGTCTTTGTTCAAAAGCTCATTGTAAAGTCTCTGCAGATTCTCTCTTCTACCCACCTGCATGCAAAGCGTGGATACGATGAAATCAACCGCTTCCTTGATTACCGGTGATTCCTCATAGAACTTCTTCGAAACATAATCCGCTTTTGCATAGTGCTCAATGACGGTTTCGGAAGATGCGCCGAAGGTATAGATGTTATCATCTCCTACCAGTTCCGCAATCTCCATATTAGCGCCGTCCACGGTTCCCAGAGTTACTGCACCGTTCAGCATAAACTTCATGTTGCCGGTTCCGGAAGCTTCCTTACTTGCCAGGGAAATCTGCTCGGATATATCACAGGCGGGAATGATGCGTTCCGCATAGGAAACGTTGTAGTTTTCCACCATAACGACTTTCAGATAAGGGCTTACCTCGGGATCGTTGTTTATGATTTTACTCATCACAAGAATCAGGTGAATGATGTCCTGCGCAATGACATAAGCCGGTGCCGCCTTTGCTCCGAAGATGAATGTGATCGGACGGCTCGGCTTCTTGCCTGCCTTTACTTCGAGGTATTTATGAATGATGTAAAGTACATTCATCTGCTGACGCTTGTACTCATGCAGTCTCTTTGCCTGAATATCAAAAATCGAATCCGGATTGATTTCGATTCCCTCTTTTTCTTTGATGTAAGCTGCAAGTTCTGCTTTTTTGCCCTTCTTAATCTCTTCAAGCTTTGCAAGAACAGCAGCGTCATCCTTGAATGCAAGGAGTTTTTCCAGTTCGGTGGCATCCTTCTTATAGCCGTTTCCGATCTTCCCGGAAAGGAAGGAAGATAAGTCATGGTTACAGGATAAGAGCCATCTTCTGAAGGTGATACCGTTGGTCTTATTGTTGAACTTCTCCGGATAAATCTTGTAGAACGCATTCAGTTCGGTGTTCTTTAAGATCTCTGTGTGAAGTGCAGCCACGCCGTTGATGGAGAATCCGTAATGAATATCGATGTGTGCCATATGAACACGATTGTCTTTGTCGATGATCCATACACGCTCGTCGTCGTATTTTTCCTTTACTCTTCTGTCGAGTTCCTCGATGATCGGAACGAGTTTCGGAACGACGCGGTTGAGGTAGTCAAGCGGCCACTTTTCCAATGCTTCCGCAAGGATGGTGTGGTTCGTATACGCACAGGTACGGCTTACGATTTCAATCGCCTCATCCAAAGAGATTGCCTTCTCTTCGGTCATGATACGGATCAATTCCGGAATGACAAGAGTCGGATGGGTATCGTTAATCTGAATCACAGCAAATTCATCCATTCTGCGAAGATCGTATTTGTGGTTGTGCATATCGCGGATGATATACTGAGCGGCATTGCTTACCATGAAATACTGCTGATAGATACGAAGTAAGTTTCCAGCCTCATCGGAATCATCGGGATATAAGAACAGCGTTAAGTTCTTTTCGATTGCGGTTTTGTCAAAATCGATGCCCTTCTTTACGATGCTTTCATCCACCGTCTCGACATCAAAAAGATGCAGATGATTGACACCGTTTTCGTAACCTACGACATCGATATCATAGAGTCTGGATTTTACGGAAAAATCCTTATAGGGAATTTCAAAAGATACATCCGTACGGTTTAACCAGGACATGTTTTCAATCCAGTCATTCTTCTCCGCACACTGTAAGTTGTCATGAAACTCCTGCTTGAAAAGACCGAAATGATAATTCAGACCGATACCGTCTCCGGGAAGTCCGAGCGTTGCAATGGAATCTAAGAAGCATGCTGCGAGTCTTCCCAGACCACCGTTTCCCAAAGAAGGTTCGGGTTCATACTCTTCTACCTTTGCAAGGTCCAGTCCGTTCTTGGCAAGAATCTCTTTTACCTTGTCGTATGCGCCTAAATTAATCAGGTTATTGGATAAGAGTTTTCCGATCAAAAACTCCGCGGAGATATAATAAACCTTCTTCTCTCCGGTGATTGTCTCGGTTACTCTTGCATAATCTTTTGTAAAGGAAAGCAGCACATAATATGCTTCCTTCTCGCTTAAGTCTTTTAACGATTTGTTAAAAATGCGATTTGCAGTTTCTTCCAGTTCCTGTTCCATTCTTGCTTCGAACAGTTCTTTCTGAATCATTTCATCCTGTAAAGACATAATTGTACCTCTGTATTACTTTCATTTTCAGTAGCCATAATATTTTAGCGTATTTTCCGTTTTCTTTCAAGAAAAAAGCATAACAATATATCATCGAAATCATACGGATTTATTGGAAATTTGGAACAAAAAAAAACCGGCCGTGACATATCCGCCGCGACCGGTCTTATTGTTTGTTTTAATTTTTTTGAAATCAGCCTTTTTCCAAAGCAAGAGTTCTGGTGGTTAAATCGCAAACCTCACTGGGTCCGTAGTACTGAATTGCACCGGGGAAGGTAAAGCAGGTTTCCACTGCCCACTCGTCTCTGTGTGCTTCGAAGAATTTGAAGGGCTTTCCTTCAAGTTCAACAAGTGCCTTACGGATAACGGGCTTGTCTTCACCGTTTCTTCTTTCGATGTTCATCATCTTGGTGATCGGCATACCGCCTGCAACCCACTCTTCAGCAGGCTTGGAGATATTGGAAACCTTGGAAAGGTATCCGGTGTAGCCGTAAGAGATTAACATGAATGCGTTGTATCCTAAGGAATAGCAGTAATCTGCATCGAAGTTGGAAGGGAATGCGCATCTTCCTTCGTAACCGAAGAAGTGATGAAGAGGTGCAAATTTGCCCTTGTAAGTTCCTGCTGCTTTTCTCTTTGCAAGTTCGCTCTTTACCATCTCGGAGAAGAGTTTCTCAGATTCGATCAAGGATACCTGTACGTTTCCGTGAGGGTCTCTCTCTAAGAAGAGCTGCTGCTGGATGCCTGCGGGAAGAATATCAAATACTGCAAATGCTTCTGCGCTAAGACCTGCTTTGATGAAGTTGTATTTTGCATTCCAGTCGGGAAGTGCATTGAACTCTTCGGTCTTGCTTCCTGCAAGAAGCTCGTTGATTTCTTTGATCAGTGCGGAGAATTCGGGAACAAATTCTACGATACCTTCGGGAATGATGGCAACACCGAAGTTGTTTCCGTTGTTTCCTCTCTTCTCTACGGAATCAGCGATGTAGTTGGTGATCTGAGCAAGGCTCATCTTCTTTGCTGCAACTTCCTCACCGATTAAGCAGATGTTAGGCTGGGTTTCCAGTGCGCACTCAAGTGCAACGTGAGAAGCGCTACGTCCCATAACCTTGATGAAATGCCAATACTTCTTAGCAGAGTTTGCATCTCTTTCGATGTTACCGATTAATTCGGAATAGGTCTTGGTTGCGGTATCAAAACCGAAGGAAGCTTCGATGTCTTCGTTCTTTAAGTCACCGTCGATGGTCTTCGGGCATCCGATTACCTGGATTCCGGTGTTCTTTGCTGCCATGTACTCTGCAAGTACGGCTGCGTTGGTGTTGGAGTCATCACCGCCGATGATTACGATAGCGTTGAGGCCGTGCTTTTTGGCAACTTCTTCAACAACCGCAAACTGCTCTTTGGTCTCCAATTTGGTACGTCCGGATCCGATGATATCGAAACCGCCGGTGTTTCTGTATGCATTGATGAATTCATCGGTGAATTCTACATAATCGTCTTCCAAAAGTCCGCTCGGGCCGCCCTTGAAACCAAGTAAAACGTTCTCCTTGTCAGCAGCCTTTAATGCGTCGTAAAGACCGGAAATTACGTTATGTCCTCCGGGTGCCTGTCCACCGGAAAGGATAACGCCTACAACCCATTTCTTTGCGGGAGCGTTATTTGCACCTTTTACAAAGGTGATTTCCTTCTTACCATAGGTATTCGGGAAGAGAGCTTTGATTTTGTCCTGATCTGCAACGGATGCGGTCTCCGCACCTTCGTTAACGCAGATCTCTGCAACTCCGTTTCTGAGCATTCCGGGAAGCTTCGGGGAATACTCATATCTTGCTTTTTGAAGTGGTGAAAGATTCATAGCATTACTCCTTTTATATTAATAATTATTGTTAACGACCACAGTGACAATACTATCACAAATGAATCGTATCATCAAACGAATTCATCGGGCTATACAAGGAACTGGAATGCCACGTAAGCCGCGTAGATCAAAAGCAGTAAAATACCCTGAATGCGGTATAACTTCTGCTTGAAAAGTGCCGGAAAGGTCAGAATAATCATGACCAAAAATACCAGCGGGATGTCAACAAGTAAAGACGCGTTGATTCCGGCGAACGTTTTTTCGCTCGGTACTTCAAACGGATGGATGGAAATAGCCAGACCGCTTACAAGCACCAAGTTGAAAAGGTTTGCACCGATGATGTTTCCGAGGGAAAGAGCACCGTGTCCTTTTACAAGGGATGTGATTGCGGTAACAAACTCCGGAAGGGAAGTTCCGAGCGCCACAAAGGTAAGTGCGATTACCGAGGAAGGCACCTTCATCTTGGTTGCAAGGATGGTTCCGTTGTCAACCAGTAAGGTTGCTCCGAATGCAATGATTGCCGCACCGATTACCAGGAAAAGCAGTGCTTTCCAAATGGGCATCGGCTCTTTTTTCTCTTCTTTCTCGTTATTTTCCTGCGCCTCTTCTTCTGCTTCTTTTTCCTTTGTCTTTTCGCTCTTCATCTGCGCAAGTGCCTGTCTTACGGTGAAGAACATATAAACCAGGAAAATACCGAGCAGAATAAAGCCGGTATAGTTTTTGAATTCTCCGATTACATATGCGTTGAATGCATAGAAACCTGCTGCCAGGAAAAAGAACACGATCGGAATGATCAAGGACTTTCTCTTTGCTTTTGCGGGCTTAACCGCAAGCGTAATGGCTGCGATCAAAGCCGCATTGCAGATGATGGAACCAATCGCATTTCCGTAGGAAATACCGCTGTTTCCCTTCGCTGCCGCCTGTGCGGATACCATAACTTCGGGAAGTGTGGTTCCGATGGAAACCACGGTCGCACCGATTAAGATCTCCGGTACCTTGAAACGCTCCGCAATGGAGGTCGCACCGTCGACAAACCAGTCGCCCCCTTTGATTAAGAAACCAAGGCCGGCAACGAACAAAATGATTACAGGGATAAGCGGTGCCGCTTCGGCTGATACGCCTTCCCCGAGTCTTCCGTTAAAAATAAAACAGAAAATCCCGGCAGCGAGTAAAATCACTGCCAGGGGAATCTGTAAATCAAATCTTTTTTTCTGTACTGCTTCCGTCATTCTTTCTTACTCTTCCTTACTGGAATAATTTCTGGATCTCCTCAAGTTCGCCACCGTCATTGATGCCGTACTTATTATAGTATGACTGAATATCCTCGAAATATTTCTTAAACTCATTCTGAGATTCCTGTAATTTTAAATTACCCAGGTTGACCTTGCTGTAGTCTTCGTTGTTTACACCGTCAAGAAGAAGGGTACATCCTTCCGTCATCAGGTTTAAAACGTTGATATAATGCTGATCCAGAGCTTTGATCTCGCTGTCGGTAATACCATCGTTTCTGGTCTGCGCATTTGCGGAAAGCGTCTTTAAGTTCGGAATGTAATTTGCCTGAATTACCGACTTCATGGTAAGAAGATCGCTTGCACTGTTTAATTTGGCGGATCCTTCATTGATGGAATCCCAGATATCACTGTCGGAAAGAAGGCTCTGCTGATAATTCATCATTGCTTTCTTTTTCTGCATTGATTCACAACCGCAAAGAAGTGTTAACATCATCACAAGTACGATTGCCACGGATCCGATTTTGCGAATTTTTTTCATATTTTCCCTCCTGATTCCTAAATAAATCCCTGATTTGACACAAATCATTTGTATCGTATCATATTTTCCGCTTTCATGAAAGTATTCTTCCTTATTATTTTTGATTTCTTTTATGAGCGATTCATTGTAACCTTCCATGCATAAAAAAAGAGCAGTTTTCGCTGCTCTTTTTTCTGTCGTAAATTCTGCGCCTGACAGGACTTGAACCTGCACGGTCTCCCACCAGAACCTAAATCTGGCGCGTCTGCCAGTTCCGCCACAGGCGCGGTTTCTGAGTTGAAAAAAGGAAATCCTCGGATTTCCTCTCTCGTGAGCCATCGGGGACTCGAACCCCGGACAACTTGATTAAAAGTCAAGTGCTCTACCACCTGAGCTAATGGCCCGTATGTAATTCTCCTGCTTTAATGCTGCGCTGGACCGGCTGGATTCGAACCAGCGAATGCAGGAGTCAAA
>JAFWTY010000029.1 GCA_017518735.1 Lachnospiraceae bacterium
ATAAGGGGTTGTTTGCAACAACTTCTCTTGCTTCTTCGGTATTATAAACATCGTAAGGGAGTGCGGCGATTTTTCCTTCCAGTCCTGCCGCAGGACGAATTCCAAGAAACGGTTTAATAACTGCCATAGATAGAAATCTCCTAGTTTGAAATGGTAAAATATCGGCGTTTTTCATCAAAAAACATCTTAAATATTATAACCCCCTCGATAGCTTTTTATCAAGGGGGTTACTTTTGCGTTCAAATGAATTTTTGATGAATTATTTAACTTTTCTTACACGATATACACCGTCAATTGCTTCGAGTGCAGCAACGATTTCATCGGTAATGGGCGCTTCTACGTCAAGCATGGTGTAAGCGAAGTCTCCTTTGGACTTGTTGGTCATATCGGAAATGTTGATACCCTTCTCTCCAAACAGGGAAGTATACTTTGCAATCAGGTTTGCAATGTTCTTGTGGAAGATTGCTACACGGCCTGCCTTGGTGCATACGCCCATATCACAGTTCGGATAGTTAACGGAATTGAGGATGTTACCATTCTCAAGATAATCTTTCATTTCCTTAACTGCCATCTTAGCACAGTTGTCTTCGGATTCTTCGGTGGAAGCTCCAAGGTGAGGAATTACGATACATCCTTCAGCGCCTGCGGTAGTTGCATTTGCAAAGTCGGAAACGTATTTGCGAACCTTTCCTGCCTTGATTGCTTCTAAGCAGTCTGCTTCGTTAACAAGTACGTCACGGGCAAAGTTCAAAACGATCACACCGTCTTTCATCTTATCGAAAGCTTCTTTGTTGATCATGCCCTTGGTGGAATCCATAGCGGGAACATGAATGGTAATGAAATCACAGTTCTCATAGATTTCATCTAAAGAATTTACATGGATAATGTCGCGGCTTAAGTTCCAAGCTGCGTTTACGGAAAGATATGGATCATATCCGTATACGGTCATACCTAAGGACTTAGCAGCGTTTGCAACCTTAACGCCGATTGCACCAAGACCGATAACACCAAGCTTCTTGCCTTCGATTTCGGTACCTGCAAAAGCTTTTTTTGCCTTCTCTGCGGTCTTTCCGATGTCCTCGTCATCCTTGTTTTCTTTTACCCATTCAATACCACCTACGATATCACGGGAAGCAAGTAACATACCTGCGATTACAAGCTCTTTTACACCGTTTGCGTTTGCACCGGGAGTGTTGAATACTACAACACCTTTTTCGGCAAGTTTATCCAAAGGAATATTGTTTACGCCTGCGCCTGCACGAGCAACGCAGAGGAGCTTATCGGAAAACTCCATTTCATGCATAACGGCACTTCTTACAAGAATACCTTCTGCAGCATTTACATCTTCTGTCTGTGCATAATTTGCATCAAAATTATCAAGTCCGCATTTTGCAATGGGGTTTAAGCAATGATACTGAAACATTACGCATTCTCCTTTTCAAATTTCTTCATGAATTCAACGAGTTTTTCAACACCTTCGATCGGCATAGCGTTGTAGATACTTGCTCTCATACCGCCTACGGATCTGTGTCCCTTTAAGTTTACAAAACCTGCTTCGGTAGCTTCTTTGATGAATTTTGCTTCGATTTCAGCCTTCTTATCGGCATCTTCGATGTTGCAAACAAAAGGAACGTTCATTAAGGATCTGTCTTCCTTTACAACGGTTCCCATGAAGAGGTTGGACTCATCAAGGAAATCATAAAGGATTCTAGCCTTCTTCTCATTGAGTTCTTTCATAGCCTGAAGGCCACCGTTCTTCTTTAACCACTTGAATACCTTGCCACAGATATAAATGGTGTAGCACGGAGGAGTGTTGTAAAGGGAATCGGCATCTGCCTGGGTCTTCCACTTTAACATGGTCGGAGTTCCGGGAAGAACGTCATCGGTGATTAAGTCTTCACGAATGATTGCGATTACGCAGCCTGCAGGGCCGACATTCTTCTGAACGCCGCCGTAGATTACAGCATACTTGCTTACATCAACAGGCTCGGATAAGAAGCAGGAAGATACGTCTGCTACAAGGTCTTTGCCCTTAGTGTTGGGAAGTTTTTTGAACTTGGTACCGTAAATCGTGTTATTCTCGCAAATGTAAACATAGTCCATATCATCCGTAATAGGAAGATCGGAACAATCGGGAATATAGGAGAAAGTCTTGTCTGCGGAAGATGCAAGTTCTACTGCCTCACCGTAAATCTTAGCTTCGGCAAAAGCTTTCTTAGCCCACTGACCGGTAAGAATGTAGCCGGCTTTCTTATTCTTCATCATGTTCATGGGAACTTCTGCGAAGAACTGGGATGCACCACCCTGTAAGAACAATACTTTGTAATTGTCGGGAATATTCATCAGCTCTCTTAAATCAGCTTCTGCTTCTTTAATGATCTGATCGTAAACTTTGGATCTGTGGGACATTTCCATTACAGACTGGCCGGATCCCTTATAATCCAACATTTCTTCTGCTGCTTCTTTTAATACTTCTTCAGGTAAAACAGCGGGACCTGCGGAAAAATTATACACTCTGGACATTTTTTCTCCTCCTTCATCCGAGTTCCTATATTTTATATATAAATATGATTAATCTATAAAAATCTCAACGGATTTCATTTTACAATTTTGTTAAATTTTCGTCAATGTCAAATCCGGATTTTAAGAACATTTTAATAACGTTCTTATTGAGTCTGCTCCGGCGCAGGCTGCTCGGGTGCCGGTTCCGGTGCAGGCTGTTCGGGAGCAGGCTGCTCGGCGGGCTGCTGTTCTGCAGGTGCAGGTGTCTGTTCCGGTGCAGGCTGCGGAGTACCCGGTTCAGGTTCTTTTCCTTCATTAGGATCGATTTCCTCTGCCGGTTTTTCGGGTTCCAGTTCGGGTTCTACAGGTTCATAGAACATAATAAGCGGAGTACCGACTTCTACTTCAGGGAAAAACTCTCCGATAAACTTAAGCGGTAAATTGATACATCCGTGAGATCCGTTTGTCTTATAGATTTCCCCGCCGAATCTTCCTCTCCAGGTTGCATCATGCATTCCGTATCCCTGCCAGATTCCCATCCAGTAATATACGAAACTTTCGTATCCGGGTCCGCGTAAGATGACGTTTTTGGCTTTGTTTCTAACGTAAGCAAAAAGTTCGGGAGAGCTCATTCCGGCACGTAAGTTACCGGATACGAAATCCGACTCCATAAAGATTTTGCCTTCTTTATAATAGTAAAGATGCTGTTCGGTCATATTGATTTCAATATAGGTATCTCCGACATCATCCGCACCTTCACAAAATGCTTTTGATAAGAATGCAGGCTCACGTTCGATATTGGTTTCGCCGTCTTTGATTTCCTGAATCAGATTGGCTACTTCTTTCTTCTGATCAATGGAGGTACCGTATAATACCTGTTTTGCATCAAAATGGATTTCTTTTCCGCTGGTAGATCGGAATGTTCTTTCTTTTGCTTTGGTATCATATTTTTCGGCTAGTTTGGAAACATATTCCGCAACTTTTTCTTCATCGAGAACGAGGTTTCCTTCTTCATCCAAGAGGAAATTGCCGTCATCATCAAGAGTGATCCAATCAGCCGTAACGGAAGAATCAATCACTTCTTTCTGACCGAGAATATCATATTCCAGATGGAAGGACTGAAAGGCATCGATTTTTGTATAGATCTCTTTTAATTCCGCTTCCAGGGAAGAACGATCAATCGATTCGTAACAACCTCCATCCCAGAGATTAACGCTGGCACTTAAGGAAGATACTCCGTTTTCGGCAAGAGTCAATGCCATGTCTTCATGAATCAGATCTTTCGTACGGTCTACAATCTGATATCCGGCATCCGCCGTCTTTTCGATCGAAATCGTATTATTCGGATTATACAGATACTGCTTATCCATAAAAGGTGCTTTCAGAAGCTCTTCATCAAGAAGTTCTGAACTGTATGTGACTTCAGGCACAATCGTCTTTTTTTCATCAGAGATGAAATTCTTTCCCCAGGTAAGAGGATGATTCTTGTCCTTTATTTCCTGCAGACCCGTAACAAAGTTCGCGCCAAATCCAATGCTTTCGGTTGAAATCAGATATTCTTCTCCGTTTTTGTCGATGACGGTAAGTCCGTCATATTCAAAAGCTTCCGAAAGCTTTTCATTTGCCTGCACAACAGTAAGGCCGGAAACGTCAATATCGTTAATAACGGTTCCCAACCCAAAAACATTCCGGTGATAGAATGCCACACCGGCATAAAGTGAGGAAGCAAAAAGAACCGGCCCCAATACCGCTATAGCTATGTTTGAAATAGCTTTTTTGCTCATTTTCTCCTCCGTGTTATAAACTGATTACTCTGCGCTGCTGTTTTTCTTTTCCAAAGTTTCAACTGCTGCTTTTCTCATGGGGATGCGGCAGTTTTTGTTGTTTCCGAATTCCACAATAATATCTTCTTCGGATACATCAATGATTTCTCCGTAGAAACCACTGGTGGTTACTACAAGATCGCCGACTTCCATGGACTGCATCAATGCATTTCTTCTCTTGGTTTCTTTCTGATTCGGACGAATCATAAGGAAGTAAAGAATTGCAATAAATACAACAACATAAACGATTGTTGTTACAATGCCGGTTGCGGAACCGAAAAGTCCGGTACTTTTTCCTGCACCGGAAAGTAAAAGATTTAACATGTTGCACTCTCCTTTATTGATTGGTGTTTATTTTTTCGAGTTTTTCTTTTTTATATGCCGCAAAATTTCCGGCATCAAGAGAATCTCTGATCTCTTCCATCATTTTGTTGTAAAAATACAAATTGTGAATGACACAAAGTCTCATTCCGAGCATTTCTTTCGCTTTTAACAAGTGACGAATGTAAGCCTTGGAATATCGTTGGCAAGTCGGACACTGACATCCGACTTCAATCGGTTCGGAGTCCGTTTCATACTTGGCATTCAGCAAATTGATCTTTCCGAAGTTCGTGTATAGATGCGCATGTCTTGCATTTCTCGAAGGATAGACGCAGTCAAAAAAATCAACCCCGCGTTCTACGGCTTCCAATATATTTGCAGGAGTGCCGACACCCATCAGATAAACCGGTTTATGATCAGGTAAATACGGAACCGTCTTTTCTATGATGTCATACATCTCTTCGTGGCTTTCGCCGACCGCCAGACCGCCGATTGCATATCCGGGCAAATCAAATTCGGAAATCCTTTTTGCATGTTCGATTCGAATATCCGCAAATACGGCACCCTGATTAATTCCGAATAACAGCTGGTCTTTGTTGATCGTATCATCTGCCGCATTCAGCTCCTTCATTTTAACGATGCAGCGTTCCAGCCATCTCGTAGTACGGTCAACTGACTGTGTAACGTAATTCCGGTCTGCCTTGCTCGAAGGACATTCATCAAATGCCATCGCAATCGTGGAACCTAAGTTGGACTGAATCTGCAGACTCTCTTCCGGTCCCATGAAAATCTTTCGACCGTCAATATGAGACTGAAAGGTAACACCTTCTTCTTTGATCTTACGAAGTCCGGCAAGGGAAAACACCTGAAATCCGCCGGAATCGGTCAAAATCGGTCTGTTCCACGACATGAACTTATGAAGTCCGCCCATCTTCTTTACAATTTCGTCTCCGGGACGTACATGTAAGTGATAGGTGTTGGAAAGCTGTACCTGTGTTCCGATTCGTTCAAGATCTTCGGTGGAAACGGCGCCTTTAATTGCTCCAATGGTTCCGACATTCATAAACACAGGTGTCTGAATCGTTCCGTGAACGGTTTCAAACTGACCGCGTTTTGCACTGCCTTCTTTCGTTAATATCTTAAATGTTCCGCTCATGCTTCCCCGTTTTCTTTAATCGGTACAAAAATGATACAGTTCGGATGCTCGATACGGATTTCTTTGGATGTCATGTAAATCAGACCTTTCTCCAAATCCGTTTTGAAAAATGTCATGGTACCCGCTTCGTGATTTAAGCTGACCAAATGCTTGTTATCCGGATATAAAAGCGCATCTTTCGGATAAGCTCCGCTGATCGGCAAACAAAGAATTCTTGTCAGCATTCCGGTTTCTTCGTCACGTTTGAAGATTGCCACGGAATTATCACCGGCATTCGTCGCAACAATGTGATTGTGGTCCGCAGATAATGTCAGCGTACAGGAAATACTTCTGCTTGCATGATAGTCATTTAATGTAGAAATCGTCTGAATCTTTTCAAATACAGGATAGTTTTCCTTGATTTCATAGGTAAATACATCGATCGTATTAGTGGTTTCATTTACGATATAAATATTTTTCCCGTCAGCCGAAGTGATCAGATGTCTCGGACCTGCATTCATTTCGCTACGAATGATATCAACCTGTTTTAAGGTTCCTTTGTCATGATTCAGTTCATAAACATAGGTGTGGTCCATACCACTGTCCGTTGCGAATAAGTACTTATTATCGCGGGACATTTTTGCGCATGTTACATGAGCCTGGAAGGATTTTTCCATAACATCCCCAAGACCTTTGAAGAAGATTTCTTCGGTTATTTCTCCGACCGAGCCGTCTTCATTCAAACGAAGAACGGTCAGTTTTCCGTCATGATAACCGGATACAAAAAGGAAACGATCTTTATAATCCACGGATAAATAGCATCCGCGCATACCATTGATGGATGCTTCATTAATCTCTTCGAGGTATCCGTCTTTTAAAATACGAAATCCTTTTACGCCAAAGTCCGTGATGGAATATAAGTATTTTCTGTTGTGTGCACATGTAAGATAGGAAGAATTGGAAATCTCAACCTTTCCTTTTTCGGTAAACACACCGGTCTCATTATCGACATCATAAATCGTGATCCCGCGTTTATCTTTCGATGTGTAAGTGGATACATATGCCACATAATCTTTAATGTTTTGATTATTTTCTGCCATTTTTACTCCGATTATAAATATAATACTCGCTGAAAGACATAAAAATACTTATATAGTTTAGCACAAACCCGTATAAAGTAAAATACTTAATTTTAGAAAGAGGCCGTAGCAAAAGCCACAGCCTCAAAAGTTTTACCATACGGTAATTCTGTCTTCCGGAGCCAGATACATCAAATCGCCTTCTTTGATATCATAGGTTTCATAAAACTTCTCGAACTGAGAAAGAACCGTATTGACTCTTAAATGTCTCAAAGGATGCTCATTGTTAACGTCTCCCTGTTCTCCGATTAAAGTGACTTGCGTCATCCAGTCTGTCGAGAAGGAACGGAAATACTTATCGTAATCAAAACCTTCAATGCCTTCCGCAATCTTTAATCCAATCGTAATTCCACCGATATCGGCAGTTGCTTCACCCCATACGTTGTTTCCGTCAACGGCTGTATAAGGGAAAGGCTTGATGTTGCTGTAGTATTCGGCCACCTTATTCATTTTTTCCATAAATGCATCGTAATCTGCCTGAGGAAGCCATCCGGATGGATTTTCATCGGTTACTACCATGTTTCCGTCCTTGTCATACTGAATACCCATAGGATCAAAACCATGGGTTAATTCATGACCGATAATGGCACCGAGTTTTCCGAGGTTTTCTTCATAGCTGTATTCGGGACGGAATTCATTGACACCCATGGAGCAAATGAAGAACTGGTTAAAGCATCCGTAATAAAATGCATTGTCTACGGTTGCAGCGATTTCCGGACGGAGGTCATAACGCCAGTCGCCTTTTACTCTCTTTTCTCCGACAAAACTTAAATTATGCTTTCTCTGGCTGATGCTAAGATTAGCAAAGTTTGCAAGGTAGGAAGCATCTTTATCAACCTGTAAATAAGAAGAATCAATCAAAGTATCCGGCTTTAATACACAGAATTCCAGATTGTCTAGTTTTTCAATTGCAGCTTTCTTACCTTCTTCGGATAACCATTCTTCCTCTTCCAGAATGCTTCGATATGCAGCCTTGATATCCGCACACATGTCGATGATTTCTTTTTTGACCTCATCATCGATGAAAAAGGTCATATAAGCGTTTTCTTCAGCAACACCGAGGATTTCGTGGTTACTTAATACAAGATTCTTGTAACCGTCATTATAAAAATCGTATAAGTCATCTTTGCTGTCAAATTCGGTTGCGGAATTTAAAATATCCGAATCCAAGTATTCATATGCAGCAAATACGGTATGCGTCAGTAAATAAGATTTTAAAACCTTAAAGTTCTCTTCTTTATAGAACTCATCCAGGTATTCCACATATTCGGGATAAGTTGCTGTAATTCTTCCCTTGGTAATACCTTATCCTTTGAGGATCTCTTCCAAAGGGAAGTTTTTACAATTAGAGGTAAAAACTTCATAAGTAAGATAACCATCTAATGCACCCGTGTAATCTTCATCGGAAATCCAAGTCTTGGTTAAAAGGTTATTTTCAAGAGAATATGACTCTTCCAGCATCTTACTGATTTCATCATCTTTATAACCATAGGAGGAAAGAATTTCCGTTACAGGGGTGGTAAAGTCGCTACGTGAAGCTTCAATTTCCTCTTCGTCTTCATTGTTGTATTGTCTGGGCAATATGGAAAAATGATCTCCCGAGATTTCCAATACCCAGTCTTCCGTATTGTTGACATCAAGAGAAGTATCTAATGTAAGGAAGTTACAAAATACGGATTTTTCGGGATCTGAAAGGAATTTGGTCATATCATCAAGAGTTTTGAGCCCTTCAATCTCTTTGATGTATTTTTTGACCGGTTCAATTCCATCAGCGTCACGCTTTTCCCAATCCGTTGCAACGGCATAGTAATCACGAAGAAGCTGAATGTCTTTTCCCTGATATTTGTCTTCATCCGTAAACATTTCATCCTTACGATCTCTGATAATCTGGGTCATATCAACTTCCGTCACAGAATCTCCGCGATACTGAACCTGCTGATCGGAAAGCCATTCATAATTGGAAGAAAGATAAAAGTCGGTCTTTAATCCGGGATCGGCAACTACAGAAGGAACGCCGATGATACTTGCGTCAACCCACTGTGTTCCTTCTACCCATAATAGCCTGTCAGGAGTATTTCTAACCTCATCGATCAAAGAAACATAATCCTCACCGGGTTCTTTCGTGTAACCTTCTTTGGCATCTTCATAGGTGCAAATCAGTTTCGCCTTATTCACTTGAGTATCAAATGCATAGACGCCTACTGTTTTCACACCGTCATTTGTAACTCCGACAAAAAGCTCGGAAACATAATCTCCATCCAGATCGGATAAGGAATATTCCGTATTTGACTTATAAGCGGTGAGTTTTACACCGGAAAGATACATAATCTCTTCTGCGTCATATTCATAAGTGTTTTCCGGAATATCGATACTTTCCACCAAAACTTCTTCAGCGGTAACGGAAGTTACGGTTTCTTCTTCCGAAGTACTTCCTTTCTTGTTACATCCGGCAAACAAACCGGCAATCATCACGGTACTGATTGCTATTGTAATTCCCTTTTTCAAAACTTTTTGGGCTTTCATTTTCTCTCCTCTTAAATGCATAATAGATGTTATATATAATATCAATTACTATCTTTACACAAGCGTTCTTTCTTGTAAACGGAAACAATTCACAAAAAGCATATAAAATATCCTTTATATATAAGTAAAATGTATTGACTTTCCATTTATTCATTGTATAATCAACAGTGTTTGTTTAGTTTTACTAAACTTTGAGTTTATTTTTATTGCGAAAATGTTTATCAACATTAAACTTCAAGTTTAATAGGGGAAAAAGAATGGAAATCGGTAATAAAATCAAAAAACTTCGTGTTTTAAAAGGCTTAACACAAGAAGAACTCGGAGATCGCTGCGAACTTTCAAAAGGTTTTATTTCACAGGTAGAACGCGATCTTACATCTCCTTCCATCGCTACTTTAATTGATATTCTTCAGGTTCTGGGCACTGATTTACCCGAATTTTTCGGAAACGAGGAAGAAACCGAAATCGTCTTCCACGAAAGTGACTATTTTGAAAAAGAAGACACGGAACTGAACAATAAAATCGAATGGCTGATTCCGAATGCACAGAAAAACATGATGGAGCCGATAAAGGTCACCTTAAAAAACAAAGGTATTACTTATCCCGACAATCCTCATGAAGGCGAAGAATTCGGATATGTATTAAAAGGAAAGATTCTGATTCATATCGGAAACAAATCCCACGAAGCATCTGCCGGAGATTCCTTCTACTACACTCCTTCCGAGTCACACTATATTGAGTGTAAATCTTCAAACGGTGCGGAATTCATCTGGATTTCCACACCCCCTACATTTTAACTTTCAAGGAGCTTCCAATGAGCAAACACTTAATCGACTTACAAAACATTTCCAAATCCTTCGGCAATCATCTTGTCCTGGATGAAATGAATCTCTATATTCGTGAAAATGAGTTTTTAACCCTTCTCGGTCCTTCCGGATGCGGTAAAACCACTACCCTTCGTATTATCGGCGGATTTGAAAATCCCGATGTCGGAAAGGTTATTTTTGACGGAAAAGACATTACCAGACTTGCTCCGAACAAAAGACAATTAAATACTGTTTTTCAAAAATATGCTCTCTTTACCCATATGACAATTGCAGAGAATATTGCATTCGGTTTAAGGATTAAGAAAAAATCCAAAGCTTATATCGACGATAAGATCAAATATGCTTTAAAACTCGTAAACCTTGAAGAATACGGTTCCAGATATCCGGAAAGTCTTTCCGGCGGTCAGCAACAGCGTGTTGCCATCGCTCGTGCTATCGTAAACGAACCGAAGGTTCTTCTTCTTGATGAGCCTCTTGGCGCATTGGATTTGAAATTAAGACAGGACATGCAGTATGAACTGATTCGTTTAAAGAAAGAGCTCGGCATTACCTTCGTCTATGTAACCCATGACCAGGAAGAAGCTCTTACGATGTCCGATACGATAGTTGTCATGAATCAGGGTTATATTCAGCAGATTGGTACGCCGGAAATGATTTACAATGAGCCTGAAAACGCATTCGTTGCAGATTTTATCGGAGATTCCAACATCATCTCTTCCACCATGATTCAGGATGAACTTGTTGAAATTCTCGGAGTAAAATTCCCATGTGTGGACAAGGGATTCGGTGAAAACAAGCCTGTCGATGTTGTGATCCGTCCCGAAGATGTGGAACTTACGACCGACGTGGAAAAAGGACGTATCCAGGGTGTTGTATCTCACATCATCTTCAAAGGTGTACATTATGAAATGGAAGTTATGGCAAACGGCTTTGAGTGGCTGGTACACTCTACTTCCTGCTTCCCTGTCGGAGAAAAAGTCGGTATTAACGTAGATCCTTTCAATATTCAGATTATGAACAAACCGGAAAGTGAAGACGAGGAGGCAGTCGGCGTTGAAGAATAATAAAGCGGTAAAACTGCTCTCTGCTCCTTATATCGTCTGGGCCGCAGCATTCATCATCATTCCTCTTTTGATGGTATTCTATTACGGCCTCACAAACAGAGACGGTCAGTTTACATTTGCAAACGTACTTGCAATTCAACAAACGGAACATTTTAAGTCACTGTATTTAGCTTTGATACTGGCACTGATTTCCACGGTGATTTGTATTTTGCTTGCCTATCCTCTGGCAATGATTCTTTCTTCTTTAAAAGGCAAAAACGAACATCTGGTGGTCTTCATTTTCATCCTTCCGATGTGGATGAATTTCCTGCTTCGTACCATGGCATGGCAGACATTACTGGAAAATGACGGTGTTATCAATACCGTTTTACAATTCCTGCATATGCCGAAAATGCATATTATCAATACTCCTTCGGCAATTGTATTCGGTATGGTTTATAACTTTTTGCCGTTTATGGTTCTGCCGCTTTATAACGTGTTAAACAAAATTGATATCAATGTTATCAATGCCGCAAGAGATCTGGGCGCTAATCCTTTCCAGACCTTTATCCGCATTACCCTTCCGCTTTCCGTTCCGGGTATTATTTCCGGTATTACGATGGTATTTGTTCCTTCCCTTACCACCTTCGTTGTCAGCGAAATGCTCGGCGGAAGTAAGATTTTGTTGATCGGTAATGTTATTGAGCAGGAATTTACGCAGAATTCCAACTGGAACTTAGGTTCCGGTCTTTCCATCGTACTGATGCTCTTCATTATAATCAGTATGATTATGTCTGCGATTTTTGATAAAAACGGGGAGGGCAATACATTATGATAAGCAAAATCTTAAAGAGAGTTTATATTGCCCTGATCTTTGTATTCTTATATGCGCCGATGTTTACTTTGATCGTGTTAAGTTTTAACCAGTCAAAGTCCAGAGCCAAATGGGGCGGATTTACCTTTAAATGGTATCTTGCGCTCTTCTCCGATCGTGTTGTCATTCAGGCTTTGATCAACACGTTATTGATTGCTTTGATTTCGGCTCTTGTGGCTTGCGTGATCGGTACCATTACCTGTCTTGCCATGAACCGCATGGGCAATGTTTCAAAGTCCATATTAACAGGTGTAACCAACATCCCCATGTTGAATGCCGAAATCGTAACCGGTATTTCCCTGATGCTGTTATTCCTGTTCTTTAAGGCAAAATTCGGATTTGTGACGATTCTACTGTCGCATATTACGTTTAACATTCCGTATGTCATATTAAGCGTAATGCCGCGAATTCGAAAAATGAATCCGTCCAATTATGAAGCCGCACTGGATTTGGGCGCAGGTCCGTTATACGCCTTTTTTAAAGTTGTTTTACCCGATATCTGGCCCGGTGTACTCTCCGGCTTCTTAATGGCATTTACGATGTCCCTGGATGACTTTATCATCACTCACTTCACTAAGGGACCCGGCGTTGATACTCTTTCTACCAAGATTTATGCACAGGTGAAAAAAGGTATTAATCCCGAAATGTATGCGCTTTCTACTTTGATTTTTATCTCCGTATTGATTCTGCTGATTCTGATTAACAGAATGCCTTCCGGAGATAAAGAAAAAGAGAAATAATATACTGCAGTATTTCAAATAAAAAAGGAGGAAAAAGATTTGAAAAATCGCATTTTAAAAAGCCTGACCGCAATCGGTGTATCCGCTCTGCTTACCGCTCCGGTTCTCTTCAGCGGTTGCTGTGCCAAGGAAAAGAAAGAAGTTTACGTCTATAACTGGGGCGAATATATCGATCCCGATGTACTCGAAAGCTTCGAAAAAGAAACCGGTATCACCGTTATCTACGACGAATACGAAACCAACGAGGTTATGTATCCGAAGATTGAATCCGGCGCCGTATCCTATGATGTCATCTGCCCTTCCGATTATATGATCCAGAAGATGATTGAAAACGATATGCTTCAGGAAATCAATTTTGATAATATCCCCAATGCAAAAAACATCGGCCAGCAGTATTTCGAAACCAGTAAGGAATTCGATCCCGAAAACAAATACTCTGTTCCTTATTGCTGGGGAACCGTTGGTATCCTTTATAACAAAACCATGGTTGACGAACCGATTGATTCCTGGTCTGTTTTATGGGACGAAAAATACAAAGGTGAAATCCTGATGCAGAACTCCGTTCGTGACGCTCTTATGGTTGCATTAAAGTTAAACGGATATTCCTGCAACTCCATGGATGATGATGAACTTGAGAAAGCAAAAGCCGATCTGATTGCTCAGAAGCCTCTTGTACAGGCATATGTAGTTGACCAGGTACGTGATAAGATGATCGGTAATGAAGCTGCCATCGGTGTTATTTATTCCGGTGAAGCAATTTACACACAGAGAGAAAATCCGGATTTGGAATATGTCATTCCCAAGGAAGGAACCAACGTATGGATTGATTCCTGGGTAATTCCCAAGAACGCTCAGAATAAAGAAAACGCTGAAATCTTTATTGATTATATGTGCAGACCTGAAATCGCATTAAAGAACTTCGAATTCATCACCTACTCTACTCCGAACGATGCAGCCAGAGATCTGATTGAAGAAGAAGATATCAAAAACTCCGAAATCGCTTTCCCGGATCTTTCCAAGTATACCGGACTTGAAACCTATCACTATCTTGGTGTGGAAGGTGACGAGAAATACTCCAATATCTGGAAACAGATTAAGTCAGCAGATTAATTCAAATTGAATTAATAAACAACATAAAAATGCCCCGCCGTAGCGGGGCATTTCTTATGCACTCTTTAATACTTAACAGAGAACTGTACGTTTCCGATTGAAATGACATCGCCACTTCTTAACCGGTTACGTCCCTGAATTCTCATACCGCCGATTGCGGTACCTCTTGCAGAGGACATGTCTTCAATATAGACCACACCGTCTACAAGACGAATTCTGGAATTCTGAGGTTCTACATCACCATCATCAAAAATAATATCAGATGTCGGTGAGCTTCCGATCACGAGCTGATCTTTTAAATAAACAACGTTTGTTGTATTCAGACATCTTCCTACATATACATCAAGTGTCATGGGAAGAACTCCTGTCATATCAGCCGGTGGAACGGAGGATGCCATTGCAGGGGCCGCTGCTGTTGCAAATGCCGTTGCAGCCGTACCGTATGCTTGTGTTGTTCCGGCTCCGTTATCAGGAGAAACAGCTTTTTTCTGTTTTTTATTCTGAGCCTTTACAACGTTAACCGCTACGATAATTGCTGCGATGATGAGTAATAATCCTGCTCCGGCTGCGATTACTATCGCTAAGTGTGTTTTCGCAAAATCAAGAGCTTTTTGTAAAAATGCAGGTGTCTTTCCGCTTTCCTGATCGGTTACCTCACTTGCAACTTCGGAAGTTTCGGATACCGGTTCACTGATCTCCTCTTCACTCGGTTCGGGAAGAGGCGTCTTGGGATTCGGTACTTCATTACCTGACGGCTGCTCGGAAGGATCCGGATCATCTTCAGGCTTTGTGCCTGCATTCTTTTCGTTATGAATATTTTCAAATACTACTTTGTCGACAGAGACTTTGTTTCCGTCAACGTCGGAACCGAAAATCGATAAATCATAATTAAAATCGGATTTCGGTGCTTTTACAAGAGAAAATGTCGAAACAATCAGTGAATCAAAATACGAAGCAAGTTCTTCACCGGCATCTTTGCAATCGTCTTTGCTCTTTACGGAGAAATCCATTCCGCTTCCGCCTGTTAACGAATCATCAGCATCATGTGTCCATTTGTCGAGACAAAGAGTACTGTAAGTAACATCGGTAAGTCCATCGATTGTAATTTCCGCTTTATCCTTCAGAGCATCTTCTCTGTCGGCATCACGTAAATCGGGATCTCCGTCTGTAATAAGAACTACGGAAACGATATCACCTTCCGATAACATGTTGGAATGAAGCCAGACATCCGCACTAACAACAGCCGTATAGGGATCGGTATACTTTTCGTTAAATCCGATTCCGTCAACTTCGTGTAATACGGTATTAATGTCCGTCATGTTTTCTTTCACAACATCAAACCGTTCTCCAAATGTCGCAAGCGCATAACTTGTCTTCAATTTGGAATGATCGGAAATGCTTTCCATGAAAGCTTTGATATTCTCTTTGTAGTTCTTTACGGAGCCGGAATTATCGATGATAAATAAATACTTGATATTGGTCTTTGTATCCGTAATCTTATCGATGGTACCGGTTTCTTTATAAGTAATCTCGGTAGAAACGGCATTTACGATAGCGGAATCAAAATCCAAACCATCATCCAACTCGTAGAACGCATATAAACTGTCATTCATCAAATAGGAAAGCGCTCCGTCCGATCCGATCACAGCCGAATCTTCCGGTTCGGCATGAACCGTTAAAACGAGACTGAAGCAAAGTATGAAAGCCAGCAATACTGCTCCGATTTTAAATCGTTTCATTTTTTCCTCTTTTCAACTATCAATTATTCTAAAATAACGGTAGTAATGGATAAGTTATCATTCTTACCGTCAACTCGGTCCATTATGCGAAGAAGCATATTTTCTGCCCATGTCTTTGCATCCGCAGATTTTAAGTAATCGATCAAAATCTCGGTATCGGCGATGTATTCCCAGGCACCGTCGGAACAAATCATAATCGCGTCTCCGGACTCAGCCTTTAACGGATATGTAAAAATCGACGGCTCATGATGATCTTCTCCACCGATGGAACGAAGAAGTCTGGACTGATCGTCATCGGAAGGAATGTTCTCTCTGGTAATCTCGCCTGCTTTAAATTTCTTATAAGCAACCGAATGATCTTCCGTAAAATACTTAATCTCATTCGAATGAATGAAATACAGTCTGGAATCTCCGACGTGAGCAAATGTAAGCTTTTTGCCCTGAACCGTGAGCAGCGCGGCCGTACTTTTCAATACGGCCCGCTTCTCTTTCTGGGTTTCCAAAACCAATTGATTGGCTTTTTCAATTTCCTGATTAATCCATACGTGGATATCGTCGATTCCCATATTAAAGTCATCAACCAAAGTATCCACTACACAACCGGAAGCAATTTCCCCGTAGGAATGTCCACCGAGTCCGTCGGCAACAACAAAAATCGCATCCTGCTCGTAAACTTTGGAGCCTACACAATCTTCGTTATAGTCTCTGCCTCCCTGGTTTGTATATTCAAAATAATCAAAGTTCATAATTTACCCCAACTCTACACGAAGTACGTTCTGCTTGTCGCCAACATAGAAGCTGTCGCCTGCTTTTACATGATAAGGAACGTTCGGATTGAGTTTCTGTCCGCTCATAAGGAAGGTACCATAAGTGGAACGTAAGTCAGTGATAATGAAATCGCTTGTAGCGGGATCGAATGCTACGGAGCAATGTCTTCCGGATACACCGGCAGTTCCTTCTGCGTAAACAATCTTGCAGTTGGAAGGATCACGACCGATCAAAATAGGAGCTGCGGTAACTGCTAAAGTTAAACCGTTATGCTGTACTGCCAAGGAACGAATCAGAGCACGTCTCTGAACTGCCATCTGAGGCATAGGCTGACCAGCGGGAGCACCTGCTGCTGCGGCTGCTACTGCGGGAGCGCCTGCACCTGCAACTGCTGCTGCGGGAGCTGCACCTGCAGCTGATTTCTTCTTATTGTTCAGAACAATAATGAGAACTGCTGCAATACCACCGAGAACTACGAGGCAACCACCTGCGATAATTGCAATAAGTGCTGCGGTAGGAAGTCCGGATTTAGCCATGTAATAAGGAATGCTGTTCTTGTCGAGATATTTAACAAGTTCGGTAGCATTTAATGCATAGTAATCTGCTTCGATCTGGTTTTCATAAGGGCTGGTGGACCATACGTTGGTGTTGATACCGATTACATTACCTTCTTCGGTAACAAGAGGACCACCGGAGTTTCCGTGCTGGATAATAGCATCAACGGAAATTCTTTCAATACCTTTACCTTCGTTAACAACGAACTTGGTAATGGATCCCTGATGTACGGTAACGTCATTAACACCATACTGACTTGCGGAAGTAAACATGTTGTCTGCATTTCCGGGGAAACCTACGGTATAAACGGTACTACCAACCATGCTCTCATCGGGAATCATCAAAGGTAAGGAATGACGCTTCTGAGTCGGGCTCTTGATGTGAAGAACTGCGATATCAACCTTGTTTGGATCACCACATTCTTCAACATAAGCTACGTCATAATCGTTCTGATCATAGTAAACACGAAGTTCGCACTTCTCTGCTACTAAAAGAACGGGATATTCGCCGTTATAATACTGGCCGGTATAAAGAATAACGCTGTCACCTTCGCCTGTATTTACATAGTCAATAACTACATGTGCATTGGTTACGATATATTCGGGATCCTGGCCCTTAGGTCCTACAAAGAATCCTGAACCGCCGCTGTAATCAATATCGCCGGCATCCTGAAGGAAATAATAATCATAACCGTCTGTGCAATAATAAGATGCATTGGTTAAAGTAAAGATAATGGCAACAACACCGCTCTTAACGTCATTATTGAAAGCCTGTGCTCTGTTGCTTAATGCACAGAAGCCAACAAATAACATTAATACGGTAAGAATAATTGCCGTAAACTGTTTCAATGTTCTTCTTTTTTTCATACGATTCGTTCTCCTTTTTTAAAGAATGCATTTTACCACAACACCGGTAAAGTTATCCTGATGTGGTCTTTGATGTGCCACAATTCTGTTTTCGATACTGCGGCTCATCTCGCTTACGTCTGAAAGAGATAAACTGTCAATCAGTTCCTGTTCGCTCAAAACTCCGCCGACACCGTCGGAACAAGCAAGAAGAATATCTCCGTCATACATTTTCATGGGTCTTACAAAAGCATCTACCCTGTCAATTCCAATCATTCCCAAAAACTCCGTCAAAGCGGTTGCTTCCGGTAAATCACGATAATTGTCGGGGTTCATATCTCCATCCTGAATTGCTTCGAGGAAACGGTCCTGCGTCAAATTATGCTCTGCATTGATTCGATACAGTTTTCCGCCTCTGTACAGATAAAAATAGCTGTCACCAACGCTGGCATAATACAGTTTTCCCTGATATAAAATACCGGTTACAACCGTACTTCCGCCGTCGCCGCCAATGATGGATTCTACTTTGGCCGATGCATTATAAACACTCTCAACTAACTGTTTAGCCAGATCACGGGAATAATCCAGAGACTGGAACGAAGCTCTGAGGGAAGCGATTGCCGTTTCAGAAGCAAGTTTTCCGTCCTTCATACCTCCCATGCCGTCGCATACCGCAAAAAACAACCCTTTTTCTTTGATCGCAACTACATCAAATGCGTTCATGATTGTGAAAG
>JAFWTY010000006.1 GCA_017518735.1 Lachnospiraceae bacterium
TAGGAGCAACGGCCGGAAGTGCCATTCTTGGTTTGGTATTTACTTTGGTACATCATACCGGAGCCATTTCAATCCTTAGTTTCGCGTGCATGGGATTCGTCGGATCCCTTGCTTCCATGTGCGGCGATCTGACCGCATCGGCAATCAAGAGAAACAATGACGTGAAGGATTTCGGTAAGATCATTCCCGGTCACGGCGGAGTACTGGACCGCTTTGATTCGGTCATCTTTACGGCTCCCATGGTATATTTCTTAATGACATTACTGTTACAGCTGGCTGAGGTGGAATAGTGGAGAAACGATTGGTGATTCTGGGCTCTACCGGTTCCATCGGTACCCAGACACTTCAAATAGCAGATGCAAATAAAGACATAGAAATTGTCGGTCTTGCTGCAGGTCGCAATGTTCCCCTGATGGAGCAGCAGATTCGCAAATATAAGCCGAAATATGCGGTCATGTACGAAGAATCTGCAGCAGAGGAATTAAAGGCAAAAACAGCCGACCTTCCGGTTACGGTTTTATCCGGAATGGATGGCTTGATTTCCCTTGCAGAGATCGAAGAATATGATATTCTTGTGACGGCTATTGTTGGAATGATCGGTATTCGTCCCACAATTGCCGCAATCAAAAATCATAAAACCATTGCGCTTGCGAACAAGGAAACTCTTGTAACCGCAGGCCATCTGATTATGCCGATGTCAAAGGAACTTTCCGTTCCCATTCTTCCCGTAGACAGCGAACACAGTGCGATTTTCCAGTCCCTACAGGGAATGCCGAAGGACAGAATCGAAAAGATTCTTCTTACCGCTTCCGGCGGGCCTTTTCGCGGTCGTAAGAAGAAGGAAATGGTAAGTGTCACGGTCGAGGATGCCTTAAAACATCCGAACTGGTCGATGGGCAAAAAGATTACCGTGGACTCTGCAACCCTTGTAAATAAGGGCCTTGAGGTGATTGAGGCGAAGTGGCTTTTTGGAGTAGAACAGGATCAGATTGAAGTACTGATTCATCCGCAAAGTATTCTGCATTCCGCAGTACAGTATAAAGATGGCGGGATCATGGGACAGATGGGTGTTCCGGATATGAAACTGCCGATTCAGTATGCGATTTTTTATCCGGACAGAAGAGAAATGGATACCCCGAGGGTGGACTTTTTTGCCCTGAAATCCATGACATTCGAGAAGCCGGATGAAAAGACGTTTAAGGGACTTCCGCTTGCCAGAAAGGCACTTTCCGTCGGCGGAAGCATGCCTACCGTATTTAACGCGGCAAATGAAAAAGCCGTGGCATTGTTTTTGAATCATAAGATCCGTTTTCTGGACATTTACGATATTATCGAGGCATCCATGGAGAATCACAAGGTGATTGACAATCCGAGCGTCGATGAAATCTTAGGTGCGGAAGCGGAGTGTTACGAGTTTATACAGAGTTTATTTGGTGACAGATAAGGAACGTAAGTATGTCAGTTGCCTGGACAATAATTGCATTTATCATCATTTTTTCCATTCTTGTGATTGTGCATGAGTTTGGTCATTTTATTGTGGCCAAAGCCAATGGCATTTACGTGAAGGAATTTGCGGTCGGAATGGGCCCGAAACTGGTCGGTTTTAAGAGAAAAGGAACCGATATCGTTCTTCGTGCGCTTCCGTTCGGCGGAGCCTGTGTTTTTGATGATGACGATCCGTTTGAAGACGAAGAGGATAAGGCGGTCGAAGAAGAAAACGAACTCGAGGAATCCAAGGAAAAATACGGCGGAAAGTTTTCCGATGCTCCGTTGGCTGCACGTATTGCAACCGTTCTGGCAGGTCCTTTCTTCAATATCCTCCTCGGCTTTATTCTTGCAATGATTGTTGTGGGAATCTGCGGTGATTACGATACTGTAATCGGCGGTGTAACGCCCGGACTTCCTGCGGAAGAGGCAGGTTTACAGGCCGGAGATAAAATCATTTCCATCAACGGAGAGAGGATTCATCTTTTTACGGAAATCCCGCTTCTTACCCTGACTTCCCGTACCGACGAATGGACCGTAAAATACGAGCGTGACGGCAAGGTTTATACTGCGGATATCACGCTTTATACCGACGAAGGCGGAAGATATTTAGGTGTATATTCCGGTGATAAGATCAATTGTGCGAACATTCGCATTTTTGAATACAGCTACTATGAGGTGGTTTACTGGTTAAAGGCGACATTCAAGAGTATCGGTATGCTCTTTACCGGAAGACTGACCAGAGATGATGTGTCCGGCCCTGTCGGCGTGGCGCAGGTAATCGGTACGACGATCCAGGAAACCAAAGAGTATGGTTTTATTACTGTTTTCGTAAATCTTACGGATATTACCTTATTGCTCAGTGTCAACCTGGCAATCATGAACCTGCTTCCTTTCCCGGCTCTTGACGGCGGAAGATTCCTTTTCTTAATTGCGGAATTGATCATTCGCAAGAAGGTTCCGCGCAAATTCGAGGCGGTCGTAACCCTTGTCGGTTTCGGCGCGCTTATGGTACTTATGGTACTGGTATTGTTTAACGACATCTCGAGATTTTTCAGATAATCTCAAGGTGTGTTCTTTAATTTCTTCGGCTGATCGGCCGAATCTTTTCACGTAGTTTCAAATTTATAGTTTTTGAGAAGGGAGCGGTATGAGTTCTTTCTTTGTGCATTCCTATCTTTGGGAAAAAGGAGAAAGTCCCTCTTCGTATAACCCCTATACACTTGTGATGGAACAGGTGATGACGGAGGTCGGAGAGGTTTTCTTTGCATTGATTTCAACCGATGATGAACTGGCGGGGAGATTGCTTTTGTGGTTTTACGAGGACGCGGTCACATTACTTTGTCATTACGGGCTTCATGCCCTGATGGCACGTTCGTTTCATAAAACGGTGCGTTCTTATTGCAAAAAAGAATATCCCCCGGATTATGCGGTCGTACTTTGCAACAAAAAGCACTTCTTTGCCGAACGGAACGGAGATTTGGATGTACGGATTCTTCGAAAATGGGATACATTCCGGCCAAAGAAGCAGCTTGGAAGAAAGCGGAAAAACGATGCCTTTTTTCTTTGTCCTGCATCGTTTTATTGGGTTTTTAGCGAAAAAACGGTTAGTCAGGTTTTGGGAAAAAAGAATCACAAAATGCAGTCCGCACCGGAGATTCATAAAAGATTACAGGAGTTAAGAAGACGCGAAATCAGCAGGGTTGGAAAGAAAAAGACGGGGATGATCTATGTACGATAAACTGGGAAAATATCAAATAATCAAGAAACTTGGAGAAGGCCTGGAAGGACGGGTCTATCTGGTTTTGGATGAGAATACGAAAGAAAAATACGCACTGAAAATCTGCAAAAACGAAGCCGAGGGCAGGCGGGAAGCAGGCTTCCTTCGCGTCCTTCATCACCCCGGAATCGTAAGGTTGCATGATTGTTTTTATGCAAAAGAAGGGGAAGAGGATGTATTTGTTCTGGTTACGGAATATGCAAATGGAGAGAGTTTAAAGGATTACTGCATCTTTCAGAATACAAAAAGAAAGGGCGAAGGGGATAGCGGGAAGCCGGAATTATGCAAGAAACTGGCAGAGATCTTAAAGTATCTTCATAGCCTTCCGGTTCCTGTCATTCACTGCGATTTGAAACCGGAAAACATCGTTGTCAGGGAAAACGGGGATGTGACACTTTTTGATTTCGGTTCTGCAAGAAGGATTGGAGAAGATATCCGTGAAATGAAATCCACCTATGCGTATGCAGCACCGGAAATAGCCATTGGGAAGTGCAGTCCGGCTATTGATATCTATGCCTTCGGACAACTGATGATTCTGATTTTTACGGGCAAGGTACCGACCTGGAATGATCAGATTCCGACGAAGAAAGCCATGATCCGCATGGGAATTCCTAAGACAGTTTATCCGGTCATCCTGGACTGTTTACGAAAAGACAAAGAGGAGAGAATTCCGAACGGAACGGAACTGGTAAGGAGAATCCTAAGATGCGAAAGAAAAAACGGAAGAGTTTTACGAGTTCTTTCACACTTCCGGGAAGTGCTGTTTACCAATGCCGGTGCGATTGGGAGTTTTTACGGATTGTTCCGTTATTACAAGGGAGAGATTGAGAGCGGAAAGATGATCTTGCTAATCGGAGTGGCTCTTCTTTTAGCGGAGTTGCTTCTTGAAAGTGTGGAAAAAGAGAGGCGGTTTGGAAATGTTTTTTGCAAATACAGTCTCTACCTGTCACAAACGAAGGCACAGAAAGAAAGTCAATAGAGATTCCGAAAATAATCCGAAAATCTTCGTAGAGAATCTTTGGGGAAATTTGTGGAAATCATCAATTGAATGTGTTTTGTTCGGTATGCTACACTAAATATTGCGTACACGTAAGTATTGTGCGCTTTTTCTGACACCATAGCAACGGAAAGGCAGACGATATGTTTCGAGATAATACAAAAGTAATCCAGATCGGAAACTGTGTGATCGGAGGCGGAAATCCGATTCTCATTCAGTCCATGACCAATACCAGAACCGACGATGTGAAGGCTACCGTCGAGCAGATTCACCGTTTAGAGGCTGCCGGATGCGAAATCATCCGCTGTACCGTGCCGGACGAAGCGGCTGCAAAAGCAATTGCACAGATTAAAAAAGAAATCGCTATCCCTCTTGTGGCAGACATTCATTTTGATTATAAGATGGCAATTGCCGCGATGGAAAACGGCGCGGATAAAATCCGTATCAACCCCGGAAATATCGGCGGAGAAGAGAAACTCAAAGAAGTCGTAAAGGTGGCAAAGGAGCGCAATATTCCGATTCGTGTCGGCGTAAACTCCGGTTCTTTGGAAAAGGAAATCGTGGAAAAATACGGACATGTTACCGCGGAAGGAATCGTGGAAAGTGCCCTCGATAAAGTCGCCATGATAGAGAATGCCGGCTACGACAATATCGTAATTTCCATTAAATCATCGGACGTTCTTATGTGCGTCAAAGCACATGAACTGATTGCGGAAAAATCCAATTATCCTTTGCATGTCGGCATTACCGAAGCAGGAACTTTATTCTCCGGAACCATTAAATCTTCAGTCGGTCTCGGTATTATTTTAAACGAAGGAATCGGCGATACCATCCGTGTTTCCTTAACCGGTGACCCTGTGGAAGAAGTAAAAACCGCAAAGAGAATCTTAAAGACACTGGATCTTCGGAAAGGCGGAATCGAAGTGGTCAGCTGTCCGACTTGCGGACGCACCAGAATTGACCTGATCTCCCTTGCCAATAAAGTGGAAACCATGGTTGAGGAATTCTCCGATCTGAACATCAAAGTAGCGGTTATGGGCTGTGTTGTAAACGGACCCGGAGAAGCAAAAGAAGCAGATATCGGAATTGCGGGAGGCGACGGAGTCGGTCTCCTGATTAAGAAAGGTGAAGTGGTCGGAAAGGTTCCGGAAGAGGAACTTTTGAACACGCTTTACATGGAACTGAAAAACTGGAAGTGAATTATACATGGCATCGGATTTTTTGACAACATTTGAAAAGATTAAACTGGATGCGGAAAGCAGACAGTTTTTTCATGACGTCACCGTGGAATATATGAAAACCAACAGCAGCGGCGAACTGGTACAGATCTGTATCAGGAGCAGCCACCTGATTCCGAAGACGGTGATTTACAACGCGGAGGCTGAGATTATCCGCGCTTATTTTGGTACGGGTCAGACCAATGTGACCATATCGGAACATTTCGAACTGTCCGGACTTTATACCCCGAAGACCTTATGGGATGTTTATAAAGAGAGTATTTATACCGAACTTCGCAGTCATTCTTCCCTCAGTTACAGCATTCTCAAAAATGCAACCGTGGAGTTTCCCTCGGATGATGAAATGACGATCAAACTGACGGATTCTTTGATTGCGAGAAAAAGGGAATGGGAACTCAAAGGCTTCCTTTCAACGATTTTTGAAGACAGATGCAATCTGAAAGTGAAGTGTAACTGCGTCTTCGAAGAGCAGGAAGAAGATTTCCGTACGGAAAAAGAGCATAAGATCAATTTAATGGTGGCGGATATCTCAAGACGTGTCTACACGGTAAAAGACGATTCCAAAGACGATGAGATTGCAACGTATGGAATAGAAAACAAGGCTGATACAAAGGCATCTGCGGACAAGCCTTCGGAAAAGGTCGAAAAACCCAAGGAAGAGAAGAAGTCCTTCGAAAAGAAATCCTTTGAAAGAAAAGGTAAGTTCTCTTCCTGGAAAAATGCAAAAGACGAAAACGGAAACGTTCGCTCCATCAGAAGAAGCGACAATCCGGATATTCTGTACGGCAAGGAGTTTTTGGGTGACCCGACTCCGATCTCCGAAATCGTGGATGAAATCGGAGAAGTGGTGATTCGCGGAAAAATCATTTCAATGGAAGATCGTGCGCTTCGAAACGAAAAGCATTTGTTTACTTTTTCCGTGACCGATTTTACGGATTCCATCATTTGTAAGATTTTTGTTTATGAAGAGCAGAAGGCGGAATTCGAATCCTCTGTGAAGGTCGGAGAATTCGTCAAGCTGAAAGGAATTGCCGCATACGATTCCTTCTCGAAAGAGATCTCAATCGGCTCCATCAGCGGTATTGCAAAGATCGGTAACTTTACAACAAAGAGAAAAGACTTATCCCTCAAAAAACGTGTGGAATTGCATTGTCATACCAAATTCAGCGATATGGACGGCGTATCCTATGCAAAGGATATCATTAAAAGAGCCGATTCCTGGGGCTGGGATTCAATTGCCATCACCGATCACGGTGTAGTTCAGGCCTTTCCGGAAGCAAAACATACGACGGATGATATGCAGGGCAGAGAAAAGCCTTTTAAGGTCCTCTACGGATGCGAGGGCTACCTTGTGGATGACTTAACGGAGGCAGCCATCGGCGATACCGACAAATCCTTAATGGATTCTTACGTGGTCTTTGATCTGGAGACGACGGGCTTTTCGCCGGTTGATAACAGAATCATCGAAATCGGTGCCGTACGTGTAAAAGGCGGTGTAATTCAGGATAAGTTTTCTGCGTTTGTAAATCCGAAGGTTCCGCTTTCTTACAAGATTACATCGTTAACCGGAATTACGGATGAAATGCTTCTTTCGGCGGAAGAGATTGATGTCGTTTTGCCGAAGTTTTTGGAATTCATCGGAGAGGATGCGCTCGTAGCTCACAACGCCAACTTCGATATGAGTTTCATCATGGAAAATGCAAAGAGACTCGGTATCGAAAAAGAGTTTACATACGTGGATACCGTTGCCATTTCCCGAGCACTTCTTACCAGACTCGGAAGGCATACATTAAACAACATCTGCAAGGAACTCGGCATTTCCCTGGAGAATCATCACAGGGCGGTAGACGATGCCGGTGCGACTGCCGAGATGTTTGCGCAGTTTGTTCATATGCTGGAAAAGAAGGACATTCATACGCTGAAGCAGTTGAATGAATATACGTCCTCCAGCGTGGACCGTATTATGAAATCGACGGCGTATCATGTCATTATTCTTGCAAAAAACGAAGTGGGAAGAATGAATTTGTATCGATTGATCAGCGAGTCCCACTGTACGTATTTCCATAAAGTGCCGAGAATGCCCAAATCCCTGATTCAAAAATACAGGGAGGGACTGATCATCGGAAGCGCCTGCGAAGCAGGAGAACTGTTCCGTGCCATGGTGGAAAAGAAGACGGATGAAGTGCTCTGCAAGATTGCATCCTTCTATGATTATCTGGAAATCCAACCCATCGGAAACAACGAATTTATGGTGCGTGACAACGATAAATATCCGGACATCAAGACCGATGAAGATTTGCAGGACTTAAACCGCAAGATTGTTTCTCTCGGTGAAAAACTGCATATTCCGGTCTGCGCAACCTGCGACGTGCATTTCCTTGATCCCGAGGATGAAGTCTACAGACGAATTCTTATGAGTAACAAAGGTTTTGAAGATGCCGATTTACAGGCACCTTTGTATCTTCGTACCACAGAGGAAATGCTCGCGGAATTTGAATATCTGGGACTCGACAAAGCGGAAGAGGTGGTTGTTACCAACACCAATCTGATTGCCGATATGTGTGAAATGGTATCGCCGATTCATCCGGACAAATGTCCGCCTGTCATTGAGGATTCCGATAAAACACTCCGTGAAATCTGTGAAAACAGGGCTCGCGAAATCTACGGTGATCCCCTTCCCGAAGTGGTAAGTGCCAGACTGGAAAGAGAGTTGAATTCCATTATTACGAATGGTTTTGCGGTTATGTATATCATAGCGCAGAAACTGGTTTGGAAGTCTAACGAGGACGGTTATCTGGTAGGATCCCGTGGCTCGGTAGGTTCCTCCTTTGTTGCGACGATGGCCGGAATTACCGAAGTAAATCCGCTTTCTCCGCACTATTATTGCAGCAATTGCCATTACAGCGAATTTGATTCCGAAGATGTAAAAGCATATGCCGGCCGTGCCGGTTGCGATATGCCGGATAAGGATTGTCCGGTTTGTGGACAGAAGTTGAAGAAAGACGGCTTTGATATTCCGTTCGAAACCTTCCTTGGATTCAAGGGTGATAAGGAACCGGATATCGACCTGAATTTCTCCGGTGAGTATCAGGCAAAAGCGCATAAGTATACGGAGGTCATTTTTGGAAAAGGTCAGACGTTCAAGGCCGGAACCATCGGCACCGTTGCCGAAAAAACGGCTTGCGGATATGTGCGCAAATACTTTGAAGAAAAAGGAATCTCAAAACGTAACTGCGAAATTGACCGTATTGCAAAAGGATGTATAGATGTAAGACGTACAACCGGCCAGCACCCCGGTGGAATCATTGTTCTTCCGAAGGGCCTGGATATCAACCAGTTTACGCCCGTTCAGCATCCTGCAAACGATATGAAGTCGGATATTATTACGACGCATTTTGATTACCATTCCATCGATCATAACCTTCTGAAACTTGATATTCTCGGACACGACGATCCGACCATGATACGAAGACTGCAGGATTTGACCGGAATGGATCCGCTTACGATTCCGCTGGATGATCCGAAGGTCATGACGTTATTCCAGGATACATCCGCCCTCGGTATTACCCCGGAACAGATTGGCGGTACAAAGCTCGGCTCTCTCGGCATTCCGGAGTTTGGTACGGATTTTGCCATGCAGATGTTAATTGATGCACATCCGACTTCCTTTTCGGATCTGGTTCGTATTTCCGGTCTGTCCCATGGTACCGACGTATGGCTCGGAAATGCGCAAAAACTGATTATGGAAGGTACCGCGACAATTTCCACCGCAATCTGTACCCGTGACGATATTATGACCTATCTGATTCAGATGGGTGTGGATCCCGGAGATTCCTTCAAGATCATGGAGAATGTCAGAAAAGGTAAAGTCGCCAAAGGAAAGTGCGACAAGTGGCCGGAATGGAAGGAAGATATGCTTGCTCACGGTGTTCCGGAATGGTATGTCTGGTCCTGTGAAAAGATTAAATACATGTTCCCGAAGGCGCATGCGGCGGCTTATGTTATGATGGCCTGGCGTATTGCATATTGCAAAATCTATTATCCGCTGGAGTATTACGCGGCATATTTCAGTATTCGTGCAACGGCATTTGATTACGAAAAGATGTGTCTCGGACCCGACCGGCTGAATTACGAGATAGAGCAATACAAGAAAAAAGCAGGCATTTCTTCGGATAAGGTAGGCGATAAGGCGGATTCTTCGGAAGGTGAAGAAGGACCTTCCAATAAAGAGGAAGGCGAATACAAAGATATGCGTCTTGTACAGGAGATGTATGCGAGAGGCTTTGAATTCATGCCGATTGATATTTTCCGTGCAAAAGCAACGAACTTCCAGGTAATCGACGGAAAGATCATGCCGTCGCTTATGAGTATCAGCGGCGTTGCCGAAACAGCAGCGAACGGAATTGTGGAAGCATGTAAGGACGGACCGTTTACCTCCAAAATGGATTTCAAGAATCGTACCAAGGTTACTCCGGGTGTGGTTGATAAGATGTACAGTCTGGGACTTCTCGGAACACTGCCGGAGAATAATCAGATCAGTCTGTTTGATATGGTATAACAACGTGTAGTCCGCTCGATATAATAATAATTAAAGGAATTCTTAAGAAAAATGAAAGCGAAAAAACAAAATCAAACCAAAAAGAAAATGAAACCCTGGTTGAAGGCGATCCTCATTTTTGTGGCGGTGAATCTGGTGATTGCTCTGCCGCTTATGGGAGTTATCGAAGTGCTTGTTTTGAAGGGAAAGGGACACAAACCCTCAGATATGGACTACAGAGGATATATATCTCGGGAATACGGGATAGACATGGACGCCTATGAGGAGAAGTATCATATGGAGCAGATCATGATTCCTTCCACAAAAACCGATGGATATGAAATCCCGGTCTTTACCTATGAGACGACGGAAGAATATCGCGGCTTTGTAGTGGTATCCCACGGAATGAATTCCAATCATGAGATGATCTATCCCGAGACGGAAGCTTTTTTGAAAGCAGGCTTTGATGTGGTCAGTTTTGATCAGCGCAAGTGCGGCTTAAGTACGGCAACCTATGTTTCATACGGATACTATGAAGGGGAAGACGTGGTCGATGTGCTTACCTGGGCACTTTCCGAGTATCCCGAAGGAAGAGTCGGACTCTGGGGACAGTCCATGGGCGGAGCAGCTGTGGAAAATACAATGGATGAAGCGGTAGTAAAAGAAAACGTGGATTTTGTCGTGCTGGATTGCCCCATGGGTGCTATGGATGAGTTGACCGGAGCGCCTGCTTTCCAGAATCGTGTGGCAAGTGTATTCAACAAATGGATGGTCGGATACAGTTTTGATGAGCAGAGTCCCTATGCGCAGATTCGGGATAATAATATTCCGGTATTGCTGATTCTTGCAGGGGATGAGAAGGTGATTCCTTCCGTGTCGATTGATCAGATCAAACAGATTTTGACGGATGCTCCCGGGGAATGTGTCGTTTATACGAAGGACGGTGCAGGACATGCCGATGTATGGCTGGAAGATCCGGAAGAATATGATAAGCAGGTAAAAGAGTTTACGGACTCACTGGATGCAAAATAAGAATCACAAAGTAAGTGTAGTTTGCGTTGACCGGAACAAAAACGATGGATACGGGCTTAACGTACATTCGGTAAGTAGTGGCGGATTAATGGAAACATACGGAGACATATGAAAGAAATAACATTTAAGGAGCTCGGTGAATTGCCGAAGAACTCCTATGAACTAATCGATATAAGAGATGAAGGGCTGATTGCTTACGGTATGATTCCGGGAGCAATTCATGTTTTTATTGAGGATCTTGAAAACAGCAGGACCCTTCAGGATATTCCCAAAGATAAAAAACTGATTTTTTACTGTGAAATAGGCCGCAGGTCAAAAGAAATCGATGATACCCTTGATTATCTTAAGGACCGTGACTGTTACAGTCTTGAACAGGGGTATGTGGGATATATAAGATCCAATATTGAAAGTGATTCCCAAAAAGCCGAGAGACGTAACAAAGCAGAGGAAAGCATTCGGAAAAAATTCCATAAACAACTGTTTTCTCCTTTTGCCAAAGCATGTAAGACATATAAACTCATTGAAGAAGGAGATCACATCGCCGTTTGCATTTCGGGGGGAAAGGACTCGATGCTGATGGCGAAACTCTTTCAGGAGATTAAGCGCCACAGACAGGTCAATTTTGATCTTACTTTTCTTGTCATGGATCCCGGCTATAACAAAGAGAACAGAGCCCTTATCGAAAGCAATGCCGAAGCTCTTGGAATTCCCATCACTGTATTTGAAAGTACAATATTCGATACGGTAGATAATATAGACAAAAGTCCCTGTTATCTTTGCGCACGTATGAGACGGGGATATCTGTACAGTAAAGCGAAAGAACTAGGATGCAATAAGATTGCACTGGGCCATCATTACGATGACGTGATAGAAACGATACTGATGGGAATGATCCACGGCGCTCAGATTCAGACAATGATGCCAAAACTCCACAGCACAAACTTTGAAGGGATGGAACTCATCAGGCCGCTTTATCTGGTAAGAGAAGCTGATATATGTGCGTGGAGAGACTATAATGAATTGCATTTTCTTCAATGTGCCTGTCATTTTACGGATACATGCACAACCTGTCACGAAGACGGTACAACATCTAGCAAACGTCTTGAAACCAAGAAACTGATTGCGGAACTAAAGAAAACAAATCCTTTTATTGAATCCAACATTTTCAGAAGCGTGGAAAATGTCAATCTGGATACCGTAATAGAATATAAGAAGGATGGTATCAGGCACAATTTCCTGGACGAATACTGATTGGAAAACTACGAATGAAGTACAGCGTTGATGCATACAGACTTTATTTAGAAGGGGGGTATGACGGATGTTTAAAATTGAAACCTTTAGAGCAGACGAAGAGGCGAAAACACTTAAATTGTCGGAAAACCTCTTTCACGAGGCACTTCAAAATGAGCCGGAGAGCAAAGCCCGTTTTCATGTAAAAAACGATAAGGGTGAGGATTTTGATCTTGTCTACTGGGATAATGACGAGGACATTGAGCCAAGGGATACATATCCTCCGTACATCAAGCGCCCCTATATGGCGAAATATCATATCTATGATGAAAACGATAAGGACACCCTTTATCTCGACTTCTTTAAAGGGCTGAAATATATGGTGTTCGAGGAATTGAACGAATATACGATAGCCATCAGCAGGGTGATTTTGAATTTTACGGAGATGGAGATATGGTGTGCTGATGAAAGAATACTATGGTTCATTGACGAGAATCCGAGATTTCATATTGTAGAGGAATTGCCCAATGATATTTATACGGACGACTGTTTCTACATACAGGAGCAGTTCAGACTGGGGATGGAGGATAATAAATTCAACCGGCTTAGCAGTACCTATGCCTTTCATAACATTTTTTTCCTGCAATGGATTCTGAACGGGAAAGCATTTTCCCAATATAAGTATATGACGCTCCCGATCGATGCTACCGGAGGAATCGGAGCGATTCTTTCGGGCTATAAACGCTTTGAAATGGCATTTGGACATTTCGGGCTTAAATTTGTGGCTCCGGATAAGGATTATTTTGGAAAATATCCCAGGAAACTGATGGAACGTTATTTCGCGGCGGAACTGTGGGCGGAAGATGCGAACGAGGATAATACGCTGTGGGTTCCGAGTACGTTTATGCTTGTTAAGACAGCCTTTTACCAGAGGATGCCGGGTGTGATGGACAAATCGGTCATCGCGCCCTCTTTCGTTACGGAAATGGATGAATACTATGATGCGGTATTCAGTGGCAGAAAAACACTGGGCGTGTTGATCCGCGGTAGCGACTATATTGCAACGGGGCTTTCCGGTTCCAGAAAAATGGCAAGTGTTGAACAGATGGTGCCGCTCATCCGCAAATGGATGAAGGATTACGGATATGAGAAGATTTTTCTCGCAACGGAAGATGCCGATATTCTTGCACAGATGAGGAAAGAATTCGGGAAGTCGATGGCAGCGTTGTCCCAGAACAGGATTTCGGTCAGTGATTTAAAAGACGGACAGATTATAGCCGATTACGAGAAGGAAAATGCAAACGGCGATTATGCGGAGAAGCTGGAAGATACCACGGTTAACTATTTTTATGCCTTGTATCTTCTGTCGCGATGCGATGCTTTTATGTGCTCCGGACAGTGCAATGGATGGGATACGGTCATTTCCTTAAATGAAGACCGGTTTGAAAGAAGTTATAAATTTGCAGTCGGGATAAACGGCGATCCCAGGACAGAAGACTGGAAGGAAATACGCCCTGTTACGGCCGGTATGTTTGCAAGAGGTGCATATCCGACGGATAAGGCATTTTTTATGACGTACCGGTTCGACTTAAAAGAGAGCATTAATCCTGAGACACTGAAAGAAGCCTGGGAGAAGACGATAAAGGTTTACCCTTACGTCACTTATGCGACAGTGATTCGCAGAAGCAGTCTTGTGTTTGCGGAGGATCCGCTGCCGTTTGTAATCAGGGAAACGGGTGAGGTGATAGAACCTTCGACACCGGCTGCCAATTTCCATACGGTGACGATGTGTTATCTTGGCAATGTGCTTTGGATTTACGCGGATCATGTACCTTTCGACGGCACCGGCTTTATGTATGTGCTGGAGACATTTTTTTATCATTATTACTGCCTTGCGGATGCACTCGAATATTCTGTTCCGGACGGAGTTCATACGGAAAAGGACGGAGTAGTTTCCGGGCAGGATTTGGATGCTTATCTTCAGGTGGAACCGATGGATCCGAAAGCAGCTATAGGCGCACTTATGGTAAAAGAGGCTTTTGAGACACCGGAAAGCCCTAAGAACTGCATTTTCGTGCCAAAAGCGGACTGCAGGGGATTTTGTATCAGCGTTCCTTCCGGGGAATTCATGAAATATGCAAAATCGGTAAAGGGCAGTCCCATGTCCGTTCTGTATGTTTGCTTTGCAAAGGCACAGCAAAGGGTACATCCAGATAATACGCTTCCCTTTAATTTTATGGTGCCTGTAAGCATCCGTAAGGTTATGGGAAATACCAATTCGCTTTTGCATCAGGTTGTGCATTTGTTCTACAGCTTTACTGTCGGTGATTTGTCGGACAAAACGGATGAAGAGCTGAATACACAGTACCGTGCCGCACTTTCCGAATCTACTACGGAAGAAGCAATCAAAAAGGCGGCGGGCGGATACCGTGCCATTTGTGAGGGTTATTCGAAGGCGTTTGTTTATGGTGCATTGAATAAGCTTGTTATGGATCAGCGCAAAAATATGAAAGCCGGGTCAGAAGTCAGCTATCTCGGAACATTGCGTACAGGAGAGTACGGAAACCGTATCCGTATGACTTCTTATCATTGTATGCAGGAGAGGGGCGTTATGCTTCAGGTTACCGAAGTCGGTGAGTATTTCTATATTGACTGGTATCAGGGCTTTCATGGGGAAGAATATGTTTTGGCAATGCGTGATGTCCTTGCGGAGAACGGAATAAGCGGGATAAGGGTTGAAAGAACGGAATAACGGAATAACGGGAAAAGGAGACCATAGTAGTGAATGAAAAAAGAGAGCATCTCAGAAGCCGTCTCGGATTCATAATGCTGAGTGCAGGATGCGCCATCGGCTGCGGAAATGTCTGGAAATTTCCGTGGATGACGGGAGAAAACGGCGGAGGGAGTTTTGTCCTTTTATACATATTGTTTTTAATCCTGTTAGGTCTTCCTACAATGACGATGGAGTTTGCGATGGGAAGAGCAGCTCAAGCAAGCGTCACCGGCATGTATAAAAAACTGCAGAAACCGGGGAGCAAATGGAACATCCACGGGTTTTTTGCTTTGGCGGGTAATATTGCTTTGATGTGTTTTTATACGGTTGTTACCGGATGGATGATTTATTATTTTATTAAATTTGTTACGGGAAAATCTTCCGGTCTTGGCTTCGTAACCATGATTTCGAATCCGTTTGTTAATATCGTTTATATGCTGATAGCCGTTATAATAGGGTATGGAATCCTGTGCTTTAAGCTTCAGGGAGGATTGGAAAGAGTTACAAAATATCTGATGGTGGTGCTTTTAATTCTTATACTGGTTTTGTGTGTACACAGTCTGTTTCTTCCCGGAGCCAAGGAAGGATTAAGTTTTTATCTGATTCCGGATTTTTCAAAAATTAACGGCAACGTTATTGTTTCAGCCATGAATCAGGCCTTTTTCTCTCTTAGTATAGGCATTGGTGCGATGGCGATATTCGGAAGTTATATCGGGAAAGACAGAAGTCTTTTGGGAGAATCGGTAAATGTTATTCTTCTGGATACTTTTGTTGCCATAATGGCAGGATTCATCATTTTTCCCGCCTGCTTTTCCTTTGACATAGAGGTTAATTCCGGCCCCTCTTTACTTTTTGATACCATGGCAAATGTCTTCAACAATATGAAGGGAGGAAGAATATGGGGCAGTTTGTTCTTTCTGTTCATGGTATTTGCGGCGCTTTCAACCGAGCTTGGTGTCTTCGAAGGAATACTTGCGAGTGTACGAGAACTGACAGGCTGGAAACGCCCGGTTGGTTGCATTGTTTGTGCCACTGTCATATCAATACTTTCTTTAACAACTGCTTTGGGTTACAGTGTTTTCCGTTTTCAGCCGTTTGGTAAGGGAAGCGCCTGGCTGGATTTCTGGGATTTTATTGTCAGTACACACCTTCTTCCGCTGGGAGCATTTGTCTTTAGTATTTTCTGCTGTAATAAATTCGGATGGGGATGGGATAATTTTGTAGCTGAAGCAAACAGCGGAAAAGGGCTGAAAATACAAAAATGGATGAAACCCGTCTTTCAATATGCCGTTCCGTTTTTGATTTTGTGTTTATACATTTACGGTCTTATAACATATGACTGGAAATAAGTCCGGAAACTTCCGGCTTTGCAATACTGAGAAAACCGGAATCAAATACATATTCCGGCAAAATTGTAAAAGGCATTGGAAATACAGGGAAAAGAACAGTAATAACAGGGAAAAGAACAATAAATTACAGTCTGGTATAATCATTAATATACAAACGTGTTGACAGGATATATGATAATGAATATGGTTGAGTATAAGCATTATGAGCGCTCGTATGAAGATGAGACATTAAAGGTTTTCGTAGATTCTTTTGTGAAATATCCTCTTTTTTGGGGAATTTTCGAAGACCGGTTCAAGTCGGAAATAAAGCTTCGCAGTTTTTATGAGCATTTGATCAAGGGGATATTCAAAGCTACAATCCGTAAGGATGACTGCTATATAGGAATTTCAGACGGAGCGGTCAGAGCTGTTGTAATCGTTGAGAAACCGACAGACAAACCGGTTGGCTTTTGGGATTATGCCGTAAGCGGAATGGCGGGAATTATAGCGAGAATCGGGCTTTCCGATACCCTTAAATATATGGAATTGTCGGATAAAACGGAAATTGTTGTAAAAAGCATCACGGAACCCCGGTGGCATTTGTATTTTCTGGCAGTTGATCCGGAATATCAGGGGCAGGGCATCGGAACGGGTGCGATACGGGATTTTGTGATCCCTTTGGTAAAATCAGGTGGCGGTAATTTGCTTACAGTTACTACCAATTCAGAGAAAAACGTGAAGTTTTATACCGGCAACGGGTTCTCACTTATGAAAGAAGAAACGCTTGAATACAAGGGAAAACATGTCAGGAATTGGTCTTTCAGAATGGATTTATAAAGGATTGGAGGATGCGAATGAAATACAGCGTTGATACATACAGACTATATCAGAGCGAGAAATATTTTGCCCATACTGTCCGCATCCATGTCAGAATGAAAGATAAAGTTGATATAAATATACTGGATAAGGCGGTTAACTCAGCAATCAGGAGATATCCTTACTTTGCCGTCAGAGTAACCGTTGATGAGGATGGCGGATATGTTCTCATTCCCAACGACAAGAAGATTGTCGTAATGCCTACAGCCGAAAATATGCCAATGGTCGGAAGTAGCAAAATAAATGATCACCTGCTTTTTGTGGATTGTTCGGGAAAGGATATTTTTTTCAATATAAGCCATACCATGTGCGGCGGAAGAGGTTTTCAGCCGTGGGTTATGACCAATATATACGAGTATGTCAGAGAAAAATATAATGTGGAGCCTTTTGCTCCGGAAATCCGGAAGGCGGACAGCGATTTTCTTCCGGGGGAGACCGAGGAACCTGCTATGGATCTACTGACGACGGATGAGCCGATTTATAAAAGAAAAAGTATAAAAGCTCCGGTTCTTGGAATGGATTACCTTAAGGGAGTTTTTATTCCAATCAAAAGAGACCCGAACTATATGGTCGTAACCGTCAATCAGAAGGACCTTATGAAAGTTGCGAAGGTGAATGATTCCAGCGTGCTTTCCTTATTCTTTGTTCTGTTTGCAAGGACATTAGATAAGGTTTTTCCCGAGAAAGACAGGTTTATTGTGGGAGAGGCTGCACATAATCCGCGTGAGAGTGTCGGACTTCCCAATACACATTGTGACTTTTTGAGTCACGTGTATGTGGCTTATGACAGAGACAGTTTAAACGGAGATTTGGAAAAATTGGGAACAAGAACCAGAGGCCAGATTATTCTTCAGACAGACCCTTCTGTCAGCCATGCACAGGTAAGAAAACTGTTTGAACTATATGAAGAAATTGACAAAGAGCATGGTCTCAAAGCGAAAAGGAAGTATATGAAAAAACACAGCCTTTCAACCGGAAAGGATGTACAACACGGAAGTTTTATTGCCAATTACACGGGGCTGATGGATTGGGGAGAATTAGCGAATTACGTAGAGTGGTTTGTTTTTGTTATTGAAGGACATTTTACAATAGAGATAACCGCTATGGCGGATAAGATTTATGTCGGCTTTATGCAAATCATAAAAACAGACAAGTACATTAATCTCTTCCGGGAAGAACTTGAGAAGCTGGGCATTCCATGTGTGATTGAAGGTCCGTTCCCAAAGAGATTGCCAAAGCATGAAATACCTTTAAAATAATAAGAAAAGGGGAAAAGATATATAAAAA
>JAFWTY010000001.1 GCA_017518735.1 Lachnospiraceae bacterium
AAAGAATGCTTGGTCCGGATATGCCTTTGAACAGGTATGCTTAAATCATATTCCGCAAATTAAAGCCAAACTTGGCATATCTGGAATATTAAGTAACTCATATGCATGGAGTAAAAAGGCATTTATAGATTCCGATGGAAATGAATGGGAAGGCGGACAGATAGATCTGATAATCGATCGGAATGATGACATAATGAACCTTTGCGAGATGAATTATTCGTCAAATGAATTATTCAGTATAAGTCCTAAATATGCAAAGAATGTCAGGGACAGAATGGCAATGTTCAAAGCATCGGAAAAAACAAGGAAAGATTTAAGATGCACATTTGTCACCGTATATGGCGTGAAGAAGAATCCTAACAGCGATATAGTTGTGGACCAAGTGATATTGGACGATCTTTTTACTTAACATATTTGCTCCTTAACTGTAAAAAAATGACAATTAAGGAGCAAAAATAAAAGCAAATATCCATCGAAGTCATTATAATGACCTCAAAAAACGGAGGTACATTACAGTGAATCAGGAAACAGCAAAATACATTATGCAAAGGATGTCGAAATATCTGGATAACAGCCAGATGATCAAGCTGAAGGATACTTTGGATGATGTGGAGAAAAAAGAGTTCTTAAGGGAACTGGTAGAGGCTATGTATGAAGAACTACCGACTCCGGAAAAGAAATTCTTTTTACTTCTCCGAAGGAACATAGCAAAGGAGTTGGCTATGCTGCATGGTGTGAGGTAGAGAAGCTTCATCCGGAGGTGAAGGTGTGGGAGACGGTTACACCTTACTTTGAACAACGTAATATCCATTTCTATGTGAATCGGTGTGGATTTCATATCGTCTAGTTCTATAATAGTCATCATCCGGATCCGAACGATCCAGATTTAGCAGGGCAGTTAGATGAGCAGTTCCCGGATGGGATGTTTAGATTTGAAAAGAGACTTTAACTTCCAGTTTTATGGACGATGACAAATTCCAGTTCGGGAGGCCATTCAAATGACCGAAGCAGAACTCTATAAAGAGCTTGGCATATTGACAAGGTACGGATGGAAGCGCCGGAGATCTTCCGGGGGCTCGGCAAGCGCAGGCCGGAATTCGTCAGGCCGTATGTGGAGCAGCTGCGGCGATGATCGGATACCGACGATAACCGCATTGTAAGGATCCATTGCCTTGGCGCGATCAAGGCGATGGGATTGAATTAGAATAAACGAAAGATGTGGAGGTATTCAAAATGAAAAAAGATGTAATGATTGTAACAGGCGCAGGGCAGATCAGCATGGCAATCGCCAGACGCTGCGGGTTTGGAAAGAAAATCGTTCTCGGCGACAAGAACATGAAGAATTGCGAAACTATCGCAAAAATTATGACAGATGCCGGGTTTGACGTTGAACCTTTTGAGATGGATCTGTCTTCAAGAGAGTCCATCAAGGCAATGATCGTTAAAGCACAGGAATTCGGTGAGATTAAGTATCTTGTCAACGGTGCGGGAGTATCTCCATCGCAGGCTCCGATTGAGGCTATACTCAAGGTGGACCTTTATGGTACTGCTGTGCTTTTAGAAGAGGTTGGAAAGGTCATAGCAAAGGGCGGTGCGGGAGTTACTATTTCCAGCCAGTCCGGATGGCGTATGCCTCAGCTCACGCCTGAGCAGGACAGGCAGCTCGCAACTACACCAACGGAAGAATTGCTCAGTCTTGATATCCTGAAGCCAGAGAATATTAAGGATACGCTCCATGCTTACCAGATGGCAAAGCGCTGCAACGAGAAGCGTGTTATGTTTGAGTGCGTACGCTGGGGTGAACGCGGCGCAAGGCTGAACGACATTGCACCGGGCATCATCGTGACACCACTTGCAATCGATGAGTTTAACGGACCAAGAGGTGATTTCTACAAAAATATGTTTGCTAAGTGCCCTGCAGGAAGACCCGGTACAGCTGATGAGATGGCAAATATTGCGGAGCTGCTTCTCAGTGATGCAGGAGCGTTTATAACCGGATCAACCTTCCTCGCTGATGGTGGAGCGACGGCAAGCTACTACTACGGGCCGCTCCAGCCGAAAGAATAAACCAAATTCCAGTTTGTATTTGAAAGGACAGAAGGAGAAAGTGATGAAGATTGACGCAAGTTCAATGGAATGGATTAGAAAACCGAAATCATGTCGGGTCACAAAGGATAAGATTGAAATCATGACCGAACCTCATACTGATCTATGGCAGAGGACCTATTATCACTTCAGAAATGACAATGCCCCTGTCTTGCAAATGAAAACAATAGACCAATTCTTCTCGTTTGTGGTACGGACAGAGTTTGATTCCAAGGTACGCTATGATCAGAGTGGGGTAATCATGTACTTGGATAGTGACAATTGGCTTAAGGCTGCAATGGAATATGAAAATGAAAAGATTCAGAGATTAGGAAGTGTTGTCACAAATAATGGCTACTCTGATTGGGCATCTACAGATGTTGACGCCGCAATAAAGTCTGTATGGTTTCGTCTAAGTCGCAGGGAAGATGATTTCTGTGTAGAAAATTCTTTTGATGGAATAGATTTTAAACAGATGAGGATATGTCATATGTTCAATGCTCCAAAGGAAATTCGTTTCGGCATCTATGCATGCAGCGCCGAGGAGTCATCTTTTTTGGCCGCTTTTACAGATATGGAAATCACTGAATGCGCATGGAAGGCGCATGATGGTCAGCAACCAGATTAGAAGTATTACAATATGGTGTATCTTCCCGTTGAGGGATTGATTATCTTCAGTTTTATAGATGATGACAAATCGCAGTTTGAGAGGTGAACACTATGGTGACGGAGTGGATCAACGGATTTACAATCAAGGTTGTTGCTGAAAACGGAGAAATCGTGATATCTGCAAATAGAGAAGGTTTGCTCTCACTGGCTAAGCACCTGATGGTACTTGCAGATGGAGAGCCAGGGGAGCATATCCACTATGATGAGCACAACGCTTTTGAAGAAGGATCTGCAGAACTGATTATTGAAAGAGTTCGGTAAATTCGGATTTGTGGAGGAATCACATGAATTTGAAAAATGATTTTAACGGTATATGGCAAAAAAACTCGAAATATTCCAGAACTGTTTGCTCAGGGATGCGACCTACTTTTGAGATTACAGAGAACTGTAGGACTTCGGGAAAGATAGAATGCAATGATCCATTGAATGACGGAGATTTGATTTCAATACAACTTGTTAGTCCAGAGTACTATCCTAATTCATTATGGACTGGTAAAAGAATAGAAGCTTTTGATGGTTCAAAAAAAATGGGAACAATAACAGTAAAAGAAATCTTTGATCCACTATTGGATGATAGTGATAGAAAATAGCTTAGCAAAAAACTTTTTACAGACAAATTCCAGTTTGTCGAGCTGATTCCGTAGCAAGTTAAATTGGAATATAACTCGCCATGCCGACCAACTTCAATTCGCAGAATGCTTCGCATTCTGATAAAGAAAAAACCAAATTGTGAGAGGACTAAGTGAAGGACAGCGATTTCAAAAGATTTGATATGAAGGCTCCGCCGGTGCGTACGAAATGGTATTTAAGACCTGTTACGTACATGCTGAGTGCGCCTGATGTAGCAAAGCACAAATGTAAAATAACAAAGATTAATACGGAAGGTCTTAAGCCCCCGTTTGTTATGCTTTGCAATCATAATGCTTTTATGGATTTTAAAGTGGCTACAAAGGCAATATATCCGTGGAGAGCAAATTATGTTGTGGCTATAGACGGTTTTATCGGAAGAGAAAAACTTCTTCGTGATGTCGGCTGCATATGTAAACGAAAATTCACGAATGATACTACTCTTATCAAACAATTAATTCAGACTATAAAAAACGGAGATGTTGCAATTATTTATCCCGAAGCAAGATATTCTCTTTGCGGAACTACGGCAGTGCTTCCCGAGTCTCTCGGAAAACTATGCAAACTTTTAAAAGTCCCGGTTGTTACATTAATCTGCCACGGACATCATGTTAATTCTCCTTTCTGGAATCTTCGTGATCGGGGTGTAAAACCTACAGAAGCGGAATTTACACAGCTTTTTGATGCTGAGACCATTAATCATTCTTCTGTTGAAGATATCAATAAAAAGATATCGGAAGCTTTTCGATACGACGATTTTGCATGGCAAAAGGAACGCGGTATAAAGATTACATATGAAGGACGCGCCGAAGGATTGCATAAAGTTTTATATCAGTGTGCTTCATGTAAGAAAGAATTTAAAATGAGTTCCGAAGGAACAATTCTTAAATGTAATGCTTGCGGTAAAGAATGGAACATGACTGAACTGGGTGAGCTGGAAGCAGTATCCGGAGAAACCGAGTTTTCACATATTCCCGACTGGTATGAATGGGAAAGGGCGAATGTAAGAAAAGAAGTAGAAGAAGGAACCTATTCAACAGGGGAATTGCCTGTAAGAGCAGATTCTCTTCCAAATGCAAAGAAATTCATCCCCATCGGTGAAGGAACCATGATTCACGATATGAACGGATTTAGCGTTAAGGTAAAAGATTCGGACGGCGATGTTCATGAGATGGTTAATAATGTTCCGTCACTGTATTCCTGTCATATCGAGTACGAATACCTTGGAAAATACGGCGATTGTGTGGATTTAAATACACTTAAGGATACCTGGTATATTTATCCGGATCCGAATAAATGCGAATTTGCAGTCACCAAAATGGCGCTTGCCACTGAAGAACTTTATTTTAATTATTGGAGAAAAGAAAAGTAAGTTAAACTTCCTCGTCATCGAAGCACAGTACCCGGCTACTATCTGAAACTCCGATTAATACAATGAATAATGATAAAAGTTTTCTGATATTTATATAGAATTGCCGTTATCAATTGAACAGTTTATTGATTTGGCGATAAATAACAAAGATGATTACCCTTTTGATGGGTATGAAGCTGAAAATTATTTATGTAAAAAGGTAACTTTGAAATGTTAACTTTGAATATAATGTAGGAAGGGTCGGAAGAGAATTCAGAAATGGATTTGCTGCCGATCTTTTTTAAAAAATTATATTTTTGGGCTTGACTATGACGTAACGTAATAGTTTATGATGTAATTACACGTGAAGGGGATGATTGCTTTGAAGACAGTAAATGAAGTAAGTAAACTGACAGGAGTGAGTATACGCACACTGCAGTATTACGACAAAATAGGACTTCTGCGACCGACAGAGTATACGGAGTCCGGTTACAGGCTATATGACGATGCAGCGCTGGAAAGATTGCAACAGATTTTACTGTTTCGTGAGCTTGAGTTTCCGCTTAAGGATATTAAGGATATCGTAACCAGATCTGATTTTGACAAGAAAAAAGCACTTGATCAGCAGATGGAACTTCTTGAATTAAGGAAGGAACACATTGAGAATTTGATCAACATGTGCCGTAGCTTAAAACTGAGAGGAGTGAAGAAATTGGATTTTACAGCATTTGATACAAGCAAGATTGAGGAGTATTCCCGCAAGGCGAAGGAGCAATGGGGATCCACACCGGAGTATAAGGAATTTAAAGAAAAGAGTAAGAAACGGACGAAGGCTGATGAAAAGGAGATCATGAAAGATCTCATGAAGGTTTTCGAAGAGTTCGGTAGCATGAAAGAAAAAGATCCTGCTTCCGAAGATGTACAGGAACAGGTGAAGAAACTGCAGAGCTTTATCACGGATCATTTTTATAATTGTACCGATGAGATTCTATTTGACCTTGGTAGGATGTATGCTGGTGGCGGTGAATTCACAGAGAACATTGACAAGATGGGTGGAGCCGGAACGGCCGAATTTACCTATCAGGCGATTAGGATCTATTGCAACCGATGAGCCAAATTTTGAAAAAAGTAGGATTTCGGTAGAAAAGCGGTAGGTTTTGAGTATTCTTTTCTCAAAATAAGTGTGTTAAATTTTTTTTGATATAACTTACTAGCGCTTGTAAAGACCTCAGGAATGAATCCTGAGGTCTTTTTGCGAGCAAGTGGAAGTTGTTATTTTGAAATGGATTATATGATATAATTAACTACGTTAAATTGAAAATGAACTCGACTGTTATGTTGATTGTAGGGATATCGTAAGATATGAAGATTAAGCAAGAGGAATTATCATATGATAAAAATCGAATTATTATCAGAGACAAATTTCTGTTTAGAATCATTAGATTCATATGACAGAAAACATAATGTAAATAAAGTATATCGAAGAATTGACGGAGAATATACTTTGGTAGAATGCAAATATATCGAAGATTGGGACTTAAACAAAAAGCGTTCTGTGGCAAAGCAAATAAGCAGTGATGATTATATTACATACCTTGCATTGGAAAATGATAAAGTCATTGGCTTTATAGGGCTGTTAAAGAAACTAAACGGTCCCTACATGATTCTTGATATGATGCAGGTATCTTCTGAATGCAGAGGCCAGGGTGTCGGCAGAAAATTATTTGAAGCCGGAAAAGAGGAAGCTAGAAAAACCGGTGCTGAGGCGCTGTACATATCCGCCTGTTCTTCTGAGGAGACGATTGCTTTTTACAAAGCGATGGGAAGTGAACTTACAAGTAATCCCATAAAAGAAATTGCCGAAGATGAACCATTTGACCTTCAGATGATTTGTCCGGTCTTTGTTTTTGACAGTACATCAAGAGAAAATGAGCTGAGAAAGAAAAACTGAGATAAGAATCTGAACACAGCTTATGAAAAAGCGAAAAATCTTTTTGCAAGGAGCATTGGAAATGAATAAAATTATAGCTGCTTGTGGTAATGACTGCACGGCCTGCCCGAGATATGTAGCGCATCCTTATGAAAAAACGGATGAAGAGCTAAAGCATACTGCGGAGTTATGGATGAAAATCGGGTACAGAGATCATATTGTGACCAATGAAGAGATTTCCTGTATGGGATGTAAACCCGAGAACTGGTGCAGGTACCATGTGGTAAAATGTTGCGAAGATAAAGGGATAAGTAACTGCTCCGAATGTGCAGACTATCCTTGTTCCGATATGAAGGAGTGTTTTGAAATAACAAAGTCTTTTGAACCAATGTGTAAGCAGGTTTGTACCGAAGAAGAGTATGCCCGGATGAAAGCGGCTTTTTTTGAAAAAGAACTGAATTTAAAAATGAAAAAACAGGGCTAAATCGCAAGAAGATTTACAGCGACTGAAAGACCAAAAGAGAATATCCAGTGGAAGAAATCAAAAGGAAAGAGGTAAGGATATGCAATTAATGAGTTTAAAATGCCCGAATTGTGACGGACCGCTTAAGATGGTAAAAGAGGGGACATTTTATTGCGCAAATTGCGATTCTGCATTTATGGCAGATTATGACAAGGACGATCTGGAATACCAGAAAATGAAAGTGGAAGCAGAGATACGCAAACAGCAGCTGAACCAGGCGCAGACCGGGGTGGAAGTTCAGAAAAGCCAGGCAAAGGATCGTTTTCGAATCAAGGTGATCATCATTGCGTTGGTTGCAACATTCGTTCTCATCGTTACGGTGCCAACGGTGATTATTACATTGCAGTCGGAGAAAAAAGCAGTAGAAACACGCATACAGGAAGAAAAAGAAAGACAGGAACGCCAGAAAGCGGAAGAAAAAGAGGAAGAAGAAAAACGCAAGCAGGAAGAAGCAGAAAAAGAAGCGGAGCGTAAGGCAAAGCTGGCTTCCTATAGACTGACGGCGGAAGGACTGACTTCGGATGAGTTTTTTGTAGAAAACGCTAACAAGGCTTTAGAAGTGCAATTATGGGACAATACCAGCCTCTTTTATGACGATTGGGTATGGAACGAAGATCCCGAGTATATTACAAGCTTTTTCCTTACAGCAAAGGACGAAAATGAAAGTGTTCAGAACATACTTGTCAGCATTTACAAAATCCACTGGGATAAAGAGGACGATGACGGCACGGATCATTACGTGATTTACGATGGTGCAATATTAAAGAATATTTCAAAAAATGAGGATGGAACGATTCGCTGTGATTATGATCCTGATGAACTATCCTACCACAGTGAACTCGTAAGGAACCAGTATTTGAGCGGATACACGGAGTATGATCAGTTGATTCGTCAGGAAATTTACGGCAATGGGGACTATGAATACTTTGAGTTCACCATGCCTCAGAATTGAAAAAACAGGTCGGAAACAAGAACTGATCAGTTAAGACTGTTTTTAATGCTTGATATAAAACATTTAAACATGGGAGTTTAAGAGAACATGAATAACAATTATACAATTCGCTTGGAAGAATTTGACAAGGAATTCCCCGCAAAGGAGAAAATGAAACTCCCGGGACAGATATTCGGATAGAAAAACAGAAATTGAATACGTGAGGAAGAACAAATGAAAAGGAAAAACATTTTTGCATCAATCATTCTTATCTTGGTGATGTTGACAGGTTCTTTAGTGAGCGGGTGTGGCAAGAAAGAAACACCGCAGCCAATCGGAATTATCGGCGCGATGGAGGAAGAGGTCAACCTTTTAAAGGAGTCTGCCGACATTACAAAGACAACGGTTATTGCCGGCATGGAGTTCTGTGAAGGGACAATTGACGGGAAAGCGGTTATTATTGTGCAGTGCGGAATGGGAAAGGTAAATGCCGGAATATGTGCGAACACGCTGATTAATAATTTTGGCTGTACAAAAATCATAAATACCGGTGTTGCAGGATCGCTTGATAATCAGATTGATATCGGAGACATCGTTGTTTCGGTTGATGCGGTACAGCATGATTTTACGGTAGAGGCTATCGGATTCGAAAAAGGAGAAATTCCCTATACCGGTCGCTACGCATTTCCAGCAGATGAGACCATGCGTAAGGCAGCGGTGGAAGCTGTGAAGGAAACCGTTCCGGAGATTCAGGTTTTTGAAGGAAGAATCTGTTCCGGAGATCAGTTTATTTCCGAAAGAGAGCAGAAGGATAAAATTATTTCCGATTTTGGCGGAATCTGTTGTGAGATGGAGGGGGCTGCAATTGCGCAGGCATGTTATCTGAATGATACACCTTATGTGATCATACGTGCCATCTCGGACAAAATGGACGGATCCAACAGTGTTGAATATGAAAAGTTTAAGGCTTCGGCTGCCGAAAATTGTGCAAAGAGCGTTCTTGCCATGATAAAAAAACTTTAATCTTTTAATTTTCATGCCCCGGATATCTGCTGCTGGGTTTTGTAAGTTGGAAGGAAAGCATTTGATATGAGATTGGACTAGAAAGGAATAGGATTGATTGATTTAACCAAACAGAAAGCGGGGGAAATGCAGTGGCAGAGAAAGCTTTGATTGTGATAGATTTGCAAAATGACTATCTCTGGGAGAAAAGAAAGTCAATGTTTACGTATGATACCGATAAACTTGTAGGAGACGTAAACAGAAGCATTGCAACATATAAAGAAAAAGGATATGACATTATCTATATCAAACATATTCTGCCCAAACTCATGTGGGGAGTCGGTTTTTCCATCAAAGGAACGGAAGGAGCCGAAATGTATCCGGGAGTGGATCTGGTTTCGGATTTGATTTTTGAGAAAAACCATTCCGATTCCTATACCGCAAAAGAGTTCAGAGAACACATGGAGAAGCAGGGATACAAGGAAGTTGTTCTTTGCGGACTGGATGAGTGCGGATGCGTGGGAGCAACGGCCAAAGGTGCTGCCAAAACAGGGGTTAAAGTGTTTATGCTGACAGACTGCATCGGCAGACGCTTTCCGGATGAGAAAGTAAATAAAATGAGAACGGATTTGAAAGCATTAGGTGTTCAATACATTTAGCAAATGCTATGATATAGAGTGAAACTAACGGAAGTGTTCTTATTGGTTGTATGAAAACAACGGAAATCGAAAAAATAAAGGAGGGTATTGGGGTATGCTGAAAGATTATGAATTTTGGTTTGTTGTAGGATCACAGTTTTTATATGGTCCGCAGGTTTTGGATACGGTTGCTCAAAGAGCGCAGGAGATGGCGGATCGCTTAAATGAGTCGGGAAATCTTCCCTGCAAACTGGTTTATAAAGCAACCATCAAGACGAACAAAGAAGTTACGGATGTGGTACGTGAGGCCAATTATGATTCGCATTGTGCCGGAATCATTACCTGGTGTCATACTTTCAGCCCCAGTAAAATGTGGATTAACGGCTTCGTGGATCTCCAAAAACCGTATTGCCATTTTGCTACGCAGTATAACCGTTCGATTCCGAATGAAGAAATCGATATGGATTTCATGAATTTAAACCAGGCGGCTCACGGAGATCGTGAACATGGCTTCCTGGCTGCAAGACTTCGTATGCCGAGAAAGGTAATTGCAGGTTACTGGCAGGATGAGGATGTGCAAAAACGTATCGGAAGTTGGATGCGTTCCGCCATCGGCGTAATGTTCTCCCGTTCTTTAAAAGTAATGCGCTTCGGCGACAATATGCGTGAAGTAGCCGTTACCGAAGGCGATAAGGTAGAGACACAGATTAAACTCGGTTGGCAGGTAAATACCTGGCCGGTCGGAAAACTGGTGGAAACCATGGATGCCGTTACGGATGCGGAAATCGATGCCCTGATGGATACTTACAAGGCAGAATATGATATGGCAACCGATGATATCGAAACCGTACGTTATCAGGCGAGAGAAGAAATCGCCATGAAGAAAATGCTGGATGCAGAAGGATGCATGGCGTTTTCCAATACCTTCCAGGATCTCTACGGAATGAAACAGCTTCCCGGTCTTGCTAGTCAGCATTTGATGGCACAGGGTTACGGATACGGTGGCGAAGGCGACTGGAAAGTAGCAGCCATGACGGCTATCTTAAAAGCAATGAGCGAAGGCCAGAACGGCGGTACGGCTTTCATGGAAGACTATACCTACAACCTGGATCCTAATGCGGAATACAGCCTTGGAGCGCACATGCTGGAGGTATGTCCCAGCGTAGCGGCCGCTCGCCCGCGCATCGAAGTACATCCACTGGGAATCGGAGACAGAGAAGCACCTGCCAGACTGGTTTTTGAAGGTCATGAAGGTCCTGCAATTGTAGTCAGCTTAATCGATATGGGTGGCAGAATGCGCCTGATCGTTCAGGATATCGAGGCCGTAAAACCGATTCTACCGATGCCGAATCTTCCGGTTGCAAGAGTAATGTGGAAGGCGATGCCGGATCTTGTTACCGGCGTGGAATGCTGGATTGCGGCAGGTGGCGCACATCATACGGTTCTTTCCTATGATGTGACGGCGGAACAGATGAAAGACTGGGCAAAAATGATGGACATCGAGTTCGTTCATATTTCCAAGGACAGCACTCCGGAAGGCATTGAAGAGCAGCTTTTCTTAAATGATCTGGCCTGGAAACTGAAGTAGAATAAGAATTATAACTACATAAATCATACACTCTGAAGAAGGAGGCTTATTGGATTGCGATAAGCCTCTTTTGGTATCATAAAGTTTTATTCATGGCATTAACTTGCTTATTCATCAAAAACGCTTTTATTTCGTGACGATTCGTTCATAATGAGATATGTTACGGGGTTTGTGTTTTCGGAATCGAAAAAAACATATGGTACGCATTTTTGAATTTGTCGCTTCGCATCTAAAGATTTTTGAGCTGATTGTATTCTGGTATCCGGTTGCAATGAGTTTGCTTTGGATGGTCGGAAGCGTTATTTATTATTTCCGGATTGAGCGTAGAGACCCGCTTCCTTTGCCGGATACACCGATGGTATCCATTCTGGTACCGACGTTCAATGAGTCCGCACAGGTGGAAGAGACCGTGGAACGCCTCAATAAAATGAACTATCCGAACTACGAAATCATTCTGATCAATGACGGAAGCAGCGACGATACGGCGGAAATCGAACACCGGCTTGCCAGAAAATACGGTAAGGTACGTGTTGTGGATTTAAAAGAAAACTGCGGAAAAGCCAATGCGCTGGACCTCGGTTTCATGGCTGCGGACAGCGAATATCTGATTTGCGTGGACGGAGATTCATACCTTGACAAAGACTGTATCCGATACATGATGGCACACTTTTTGAATCCGCGAAACGGAGAACGTGTCGGTGCGGTTACCGGAAACCCGAGAGTACGAAACAGAAGCTCTCTGCTGGCCAGTATCCAGCTTTGTGAATATGCAAGTATCATTTCCATGATCAAAAGAACCCAGAGAATATGGGGCAAGGTTATGACGGTATCCGGCGTGGTGGTAGCCTATCGAAAACGTGCCCTTCTGGAGTGCGGATTGTGGGACAGAGACTTGATTACCGAAGATATCGGTGTAACCTGGAAACTGGAAAGAAATTTCTGGGATGTCCGTTATGAACCGAATGCTCTTTGCTGGATGCTCGTTCCGGAAACCTTAAAAGGATTGTATCGCCAGAGAAAACGCTGGGCACAGGGCGGACAGGAGGTTATGTTCCGTCATTTCAATATTTTCTCGAGCTGGAGGAGAAGACGTCTCTATCCGGTATTGACCGAACAGGTTCTTTCGCTGACCTGGGTTCTTTGTTGGTTATTGCTTACTTTAACCGAAATCTTTTATCTGTTCTATAATTCCGATTCCTATATTCCGTATTTGTGGAAATCCCAGTTTTTGTCCGTCGTCTGTATGATTCAGTTCATAGTGGCGTTGAATCTCGAAAAACGTTATGACAAGACCATATTTAAGTACGTCGTTTCCGCTGCCTGGTATCCGGTGGTTTACTGGATTGTAAACGGTGTGGTTTCCTTATCCGCTTTCCCGAGGACCCTTTACAGTGTCATTCGGAAAAAGAAACTTGCCACCTGGAAGAGCCCCGACCGAGGAATTGACACGGCCAGCAAGAAAAAGCACAATGATTCGGAAGAATCCTATGATTCCCTAAGTCATGATCATGCGGAAAATGAATTTGCTTTCTTTAAAGAGGAAGACCGCCTGCTTGAAGAAGAGGGGCTGAAACGATATACCGGAATTGCAGCTCTGCAGACCGCCCGCGAAACGACGGGAGAGGACAGTTATCTGAAGGGACAGTATTTCAGAACGGAAGAGGAAAAGAAGGCGGATATCATCAAAAACCGCCAGCGTTGGTGGAAGCGTATTATTGAGATTATTATCACCGTTTTTGCCTGGGCTTTCATCCTGGTATATGTTTTCTACATCATTTACGGAGCCTATATGATTAGCGTCGGACGAACACCGTTTGCCATCTTCATATATAACGAAAATATGGTGCTGGAAAGCCGAAAACTGGCCTTTATTTCCCTGATTATCCTTTTGATTGAAATTGTCGTTATGATTTTCTGGAAGGAGTATAACCGCTTGCGTTTCGGTAGGAAAGACAGGCGCAAATTCCGCCCTGATGTCACATTGGAGGAGACAGCGAAGCTTCTGAATACCGATGTGGAAACTGTCCAAAAAATGCAAAGCGACAAGATTATCGTCCTTGAAAAGAATATCATTCCGGAGTCACTGCATTAAAAAGCGTGACAGTTCGCCTCTGGTGGGGTAAAATATAATAGGTTTTTTGTGAATTTCATGAAAGTCCACGGAGGGGAATCATTTGGAGTGGTTTTGGTTAGTAGTTGCAGCAATAGGAGCAGGAGTCGGCACAGGACTTGCCGGCTTATCCGCCGCTACCCTGATGGTTCCGATTTTAATCGTTTTATGCCCGTCTTTTGAAGGAGAGAAGGGAACCTATCAGGCAACCGCCATTGCGCTTGCTTCTGATATCTTAGGATCGGCTGTAGCAACCCGTACCTATGCCAAGCATAAAAATATCGATTTAAAACGTGGCTGGGTCGTAATGGCCTGTATTTTGATTATGTGTGTGGTAGGCAGTTATGTTGCCTTCCTGATTGGTAATTTTACCTTGGGAAGCATGACGCTGTTTATCACATTTTTTATTGGAATCCGTTTCATTATCAAGCCGGAGACAAAGAGGAAGGACAATGTCGGAAAGGGAACCGGACTGACAGGAAAAGAAGTATTGATCTCTGTCATCTGCGGAACCTGTATCGGTTTTGGAACCGGTTTCATCGGATCCGGCGGTGGAATGACAATGCTGATTGTCTTTACACTGCTTCTTGGAATGGATATTAAAACAGCAGTCGGAACCAGTACGTTTATTATGACGTTTACGGCGTTGACCGCATCGGTCTGCCATATTATTATCCACCCGGCAATCATTATGGAGAAATGGTTTATGATGATTGTCTGTATGGCGGTAGCGACGGTAGCATCTTTGATTTCCGCAAGATTTGCAAACCGTGTCAGCAACAAGGTGGTCGGTCGTTTTAACGGAGTTTTGCTGACTGTTTTAGGTGCATTTTTGATTATTCTGAAATTCTGGGATTATATCATACAGATTCCTTTTCTGAGCAAATGGTTGGGTAAATAGAGCGTATGAAGAAAACGAAAAAATGGCTAAAACCGCGTCATAAGTTTTTCAAAAAACTCCTTTTTTATCCTTTTTTGTGGATTTCCAAATTCAAATACGGAATGAAGGTCGAGCGTTTCCGGGAAGAAGGCGGAAGACCATACTTAATCTTAATGAATCACACCACGCTGTTCGATCAGTTCTTTGTGAGTTTTTCCTTTAAACAACCGATTTATTTTGTTGCTTCGGAAGACATCTTTTCCAACGGATGGACGTCTTCCCTGATTCGTTATATGTTTGCACCAATCTCCATCAAAAAGCAGTCAACCGACGCCGCGGCCGTAAAAAACATTTTTCAGGTGGCAAAAGAGGGTGGAACCATCTGTATTGCGCCGGAAGGCAACCGATCCTATGACGGAAAAACCTGTTATATTTCTCCGACTATCGCAAGGGTTGCCAGAAAACTGAAACTTCCGATTGCACTTTATCGTATTGAGGGCGGATTCGGGGTTCATCCGAGATGGAGTGACACAGTCAGAAAAGGACCGGGCCGCTCATATGTGTCTAAAGTAATCGAACCCGAAGAATATGCCGAATTGACGGATGATGAGCTTTATGAGGCTGTTCGCACAGGAATTTTCATGAACGAAGGTGTTTCGGATGCCCTTTATAAGTCTTCGAAAAGAGCGGAAAATATCGAAAGGGTACTGTATATCTGTCCGGACTGTGGTTTGTCGCATTTTAAAAGCCTGAAAAACGAGTTTTGGTGTACGGGTTGTAACAGAAAAATCACATATAACGAAGATAAGTCATTATCGGCTGAAAATGGCGATTTTCCTTTTCATTTTCTCACGGAATGGTATAATTATATGGGTGACTTTGTCTTGTCCATGAAAGAGGAAGAATATGCCGGAAAAATACTCTTCCGGGACACGGCAAGCATCTATCGTGTAATCCCCGAAAAGAAGAAAGTTTTACTACATCGGGATACAACACTTTCCCTTATGACGGATCGAATCCGGATTGGGGAAGGAGAAAATGCCGAGGCTTTTGCATTTTCCGGAATAACCGCGGCGGCTGCGGTCGGAAAGAATAAGGCAAATCTCTACATCGGAAAAGACATCTATCAGTTAAAAGGCGATAAGTCTTTTAACGCTTTGAAATATGTCAATCTGATTTATCGGTATAAACAGAAAAGTGGAGAATTGACAGATGGACAATTTCTGGGACTCTAGCGTATGGTCTTCTTTAATCCTGGTAGCAGTGCTTTTATTAAGTCTGCTGGTAGCAAATATCCTGCGAAGGGGGATTCCGTTTCTTCGCAATTCCTTAATTCCCACATCCGTACTCGGAGGTGCTTTATTGCTTGGTGTGGAAGCGATTTATCATGCAGTTACGGGAGTGGGACTTTTTGAAAATGAGATCTTTAACGGAAGAGGTACGGCTGAACTCGAGATAATTACGTATCACTGTCTGGCACTTGGTTTTATCGCATCTGCGCTCAAAAAATCCAAAGGGAAACTGACACCGAAACGTACCGGAGAGATTTTTAACACCGGTGTTACCACGGTTGCGACCTATTTGATTCAGGCCATTTTCGGACTTTGTATTTCCCTGGTAGCGGTGAAATTTGTGAAGGACTTTTTCCGGGCTGCCGGCATTTTACTTCCTTTCGGATATGGACAGGGTACCGGCCAGGCATTGAACTACGGTAATATTTTTGAAACCGACTATGGATTTACCGGAGGAAAGAGTTTCGGTCTAACCATTGCGGCCATGGGCTTCTTGTGTGCTTCCATCGGCGGTGTCATTCATTTGAACATCTTAAAGAGAAAAGGAATCATCACAATCAAGTCCGAAAACGAGAAGGCCATGCACTCCGAGCAGATTCAGTCCGAAGATGAAATACCGATGCAGGAAAGCATCGACAAGATGACGATTCAGATTTCCCTGATCGCGGCGGCTTATCTTTTGACGTATGGCATCATGTATGGTCTGGGACTTTTGCTTCCCGGAATGAAATCCGTGGTTTACGGATTTAACTTCCTGATCGGTGTACTTGCGGCGACATTAATAAAGCTTATTTTGAACGGCTTAAGGAAGATAAAGGTCATTCGAAAAGAGTTTTCCAACGAATTCTTACTGACACGTGCCAGCAATTTCTTTTTTGACATTATGGTGGTTGCCGGTATCGCGGCAATTCGTATCAGCATTTTGAAGAATTACTGGGGAATCCTTTTGATTATGGGTATAGTGGGAATGATAATCACATACATCTATAATCACATCGTTGCGAGGAATCTGTTCCCGGAATATATGGAAGAGCAGTTCCTTACCATGTACGGAATGTTGACAGGAACCGCAAGTACGGGCGTAATCCTGCTTCGTGAAATCGACGGAGATTTCAAAACACCGGCAATGGAGAATATGGTTTATCAGAATTTCCCCGCAATCGTATTCGGCTTTCCGATGATGCTTTTGGCAACATTGGCTCCGAAAAAGCCGTATTTGACACTGGCAATTTTGATTGCCTTCTTTGCGGTGATGAATATTATACTGTTTCGAAGCAAGATCTTTCGAAAGAAAAAACAAAAGGAATAATCTTACTCCGGGAGCGAGCAAATGAAAAATAGAAAGATGCTGTTCCGCGATGCTTTCCGGAACATCCAAAAAAGATTTATAGCATTTCTTTCCATTGTAACCATTATGACAATTGGTATCTCAGGTCTGATGGCTTTGTTCAATTTGTCTGTTTCCATGAAAAAAAAGGGAAACGATTATTATAAAGAGCATAATTTTAAAGATTTTGAAATGGTGTCTTCCATGGGCATTACGGCCGATGATATCGAGGGAGTTTCGAAGATATCCGGTGTTGCCGACGTGGAAGGCGTTTTTCGCTCGGAGGGTACCGTTGTTGCCGAAAACGGAAACGGATCCATCACAATTCTATCCGAAACCAAGCGGATTGACCTTCCGTTTCTTACGGAAGGCAAAATGCCGGAGGCGGCGAATGAATGTGCATTAAACCCCGTGGCGATGAAGAAATACGGAATCTCCGTAGGAGATACGATTACCCTTCATGCAAAAGAACCGGCGGGCTTACTCAAAGAGAGTACCTTTATTGTGACCGGCGTGGTCAATCAACCGAGTTACATCGGAAATAACGAATTTCTTGCACTTTTAAGTGAGGAGGCTTTTGACAAGGATGCCACTTCCGGACGTTTTGTGGCTGCCTATATCAAAACGGACGTTAACCCGGAATACGATTTCTTTGGAAATAAATACAAAGAGTATGTCGGTGCGGTTAAAGAGGATCTTGTTGAGTATACAGAGAGTCTTATTGCGATTCGTACCATGGAAGTTTATGACGAAGCAAATCAAAAATACAGTGAGGCCGAAGAGGAGGTTAACGAAAATCTTGCCGAGGCGGAAGAAAAGTTAAAAGACGGCGAAAACCAGTTAAAAGAAAAAGTCGAGGAAGCCGAAAAAGAAATTGCCGACGGGGAAAAATCTCTGAAAGAAGGCCGGGAAACGCTTGATGAGGAAATCGCAAAGGCCGAAAAGCAGATTGCCGATGCGGAGAAAGAATTGCAGGAGAAACTGGCTGCGGCCAGAAAAGAGATCGATGACGGAAAAGCGAAGGCGGAAAGCGAATTTGCATCCGCTTACGAACAGTTATGCGCTTCGGAAAATCAGTATGGCGTAGGTGTTTCTCAGTACAACGACGGTAAGAAACAATACGATGATGCGGTAGAAAAGATCAATGACGGCAACAATCAGTTGATCGAAAAGATGGAAGATAAGAAAGAGACGATTGACGAGTATGCAACCATCCTTTCGCTTCTTCTGGAAGGCGCAGATGCCGTAATGGACAAAATTGAAGGCAAGCACTCGGAGGTGACGGAAAACGAGAACTGGAATGATTTTCGCTACGCGATCTTCATTGCAAAGTTTACAGCCACAAATCTTCCGGATCTTCCTGCGGATAAGAGAGTGGAGCTTCTCAAAGGTCTTATTAAGGGGCTTGATTATACCTATCAGAACTTACCGTTTTCGGATGAAGTCAAAGAGGGAATGAAGGAAGTTTTTGATGCGATTGCAAGTCAGCATCCGAAGATGGAAAACCTGTCGGAATCCGCAAAAAAAATCAAAGAACTGATTGATGCCGAAAATGCGCTTCCCGATGCGGAAAAACAGCTGGCCGAGGCTAAAAGTAAACTGGACAGTGCCAGATCTCAGTTGGACAGTGGCTGGTCTGCATATAACAGCAAAAAAGAAGAAGTTTATGCACAGATTGCTCAGGCAGAAAAAGAATATGAGGACGGCAAGGCGGAAGGAGAAAGAAAAATAGCCGAGGCCAAGGCCGAACTTGCTAAGAAAAAGGCAGAGTCTTTGCAACAGCTTGATGATTCCGAAAAGCAGATTGAAGAAGCCAAAGAAACGCTGAAGACGACAAAAGAAGAGAAAGAGAAAGAGATTTCCGACGGCTGGGAAACCTATCATGAGAAGAAGGAAGAGGCCGAAGAAGAGCTTGAAAAAGCAAGAAAGGAAATTGAAGAACTCGGTACGGACAATTACTTAATCAACGACAGATTTCTGACCGGCTCTTTTTCGGAATATGAAAGTTCCATAACCACAGGCGGTATGTTTGAAATCTGTTTCCTGCCATTATTTGCACTGGTTGCGGGAACCGTATTTTTCTCCACAATCGCAATCATTATCGATGAGCAGAAAAAACAGGTCGGAGCGGTAAAAGCACTCGGATTTTTCAATAAAGAGATTCTGGTTAAATATATGTTGTTTGCCGGAGTCGGATCATTGCTGGGAATAGCCTTTGGTATTGTAATCGGATATTTCCTGACAAAGACGATTATTAATCCTGTCTGCGATTCTTATGATTTTGGAAAAGTGGATTTGTTGATTGCTTGGAAAAACCTGCTTGTTATTTCGACGGTATCGTTTGTTGTTGGCATGATGGTAGCATTCCTTGCCTGCCGCAACCTCTTAAAGTGTTCCGCGGTTGGCCTCATAAACGGAAGCGAACCGGTAAAACGTGTTATGAAAGGCAACAAACGAAAGACCAAGGAGGGTGGCCTGTATTCGAGACTAATCATAAACAATATCCGCATGGATTGGGAAAGAGTACTGGTTTCCGTTGTGGTAATTGCCGGCAGCTGTATCTTAATCGGTTTTGGATTTACGGTTCGTAATGCCTTTAACAAAGCAAGAGACATACAATTGAATAAAATCAATAATTACACGGTTCAGGCTGTATTCGGTGACAATGACGACGAGAAGATAGATGAAGTTGCGAAAATGGTTTCCGACGTAGGCGGAAGCAGTATTAAGACGAGATACACGGCAGGACTGGTGGATGTAGACGGCAGTAACGAAGCAATGTTTTTAATCTCCGGTGATCCGGAAGAACTCAAGGATTATATTACCGTAAAAAAGAATTACGGCGGAGAATTACCCATTCCGAAGGAGGGAGCTTTACTTCCGGCAAAACTGTATGAACGCTTAAAGAGTCCCGATCAGATCAGGGTATACAATAGAAAACTGAACGGCTATAAGATGGATATTGCAGGCGATTATGAATACCATATCGGATATGTCGGCTTGACATCCGTGGAAACCTATGAAAAGACGTATTTGAAAGAATACAAACCGAACTGTTTGTTTATAAAGTGTGATTCCATCAGTCTGGAAGAATTGGAGGGGAAGATCCTGGATATTTCGGACGATATTAAACTGTACCGTCCGGATTACCTGCTTACCAAGGGCGAAAACGTCAAGAAACTGTTTGATATTGCAACCATCATTTTTGTTTCATTGGCGATTATCCTAAGCTTTATGATTCTGATAAATCTGACCAATATTCTGGTGAATCGACGAATGAAAGAAATGCTGGTTATGAGAATCAACGGCTTTTCACTAAGAGAGACCATCGGATATGTGGCAAGAGAATCCATATTCACATTTTGTATCGGTATTGCTGTGGGAATCATCGGAGGAGTTCTATTCAGCATATTTATGATTCCGATTACGGAAACCGTACAGCTGTTTTTTGTCAGATCACCATATCCTCCAGCCTGGGTAATGGCACTATTGTTAAATATTCTGTTCACGGTATGTATCGATGCAATTGCATTCCGTAAAGTTGCCAAAATTCCGGTTACGGATATTTCAAAGTACTGATTAGTCGTACTCGAAAAGAGGACGAAGGAGATTTAGTTATGGAAAAAACAACTCAAAACGCGGCCATGTTCCGTATCATGATGGAACTTTTGGAAGTGGACAATTTGGATGACGCCTTAAAAGGAGCACTGGAAGCCATTGCTGATACGTTAAAGAGTGAGATGGGAGCCATCTGGCTTTTGGACGAAAAGACCGATAAATTACAGTGCGTTTATTCCGTAGGAGACTGCGATTTATCGTACGTAATCGTGGAAAACGGTATCGGTGCGGAGGGTTATGTTACAAAAACCGGAGAGTGCGTAACAAAGCCCGTAATGGAAGATGCTGCCGGAACCGACGGTTGTATTTTTGATGATATGGGAAATAAGACCGAAACGCTTCTTTGTGTACCTCTTAAGACGATGAAAAAAGTCATCGGAAGCATCATTATTGCCAATAAGACCACCGGCGAAAGCTATACACCGGAAGAGTTGGATTTATGTAAAAAAATGGCAACCATGGCCGGAATGACCATTGAGGAAAAAGGGTTGGATCTTCCCTTGAAGGAACAGGGAAAAGTAATCATTTCCCTCCGGAACATCACAAAAGATTATCCATCCGGCGATTCTGTTTTGAAAGTTCTTTGCGGAGTCAATCTGGACATCTATGAAAATGAATTTGTAGTGGTTTTGGGTGAATCCGGTTGCGGTAAGTCCACCATGGTGAATATCATCGGCGGAATGGATTATCCGACAAGCGGAACGCTCACGATTGAGGGAAAAGATTTTTCCAAGCCGACGGAAAAAGAACTGACGGAATACAGAAGAAATTATCTGGGATTTATTTTCCAATCCTATAATCTGATGCCGAATCTGACCGCAAGAGAAAACGTGCAGTTTATTGCCGAAATATCGAAGCATCCGATGAATGTCGACGAAGTAATGAGGTTGGTCGGCCTGGAGGACAGAGCGGGAAATTATCCTTCTCAGATGTCGGGAGGACAGCAACAGAGAGTATCCATTGCCAGAGCACTGGTAAAAGACCCGAAGATGATTCTTGCGGATGAACCGACGGCGGCGCTGGATTTCCAGACCGGTCAGGAGGTACTTCGTGTTATCGAAAAGATCGTAAAAGAAAAAGGAACCACGGTTATTATGATAACCCATAACGTGGAAATAGCTAAAATGGCCAATCGCGTGATCAAGCTCAGAGGCGGAAAGGTTTCCAGTGTCAAAATCAATATCAATCCGCTTCCTGCGGATGAGATTATCTGGTAGTCGGCAAGGAGGGTGTATGAAGAGAGTTTTTCTTGTGGTTTTGGACAGCTTCGGAATCGGCGAAGAACCTGATGCGAATCTTTTTGGTGATGTGGGAACCAATACGCTTCGAAGCGTTTCGAAAAGTCCTTATTTCAAATTTGACAATATGCAAAAACTCGGTTTTTTCAACATCGACGGGATAGAAGTCGGCGAAAAAACAGACACGCCCACAGGTGCTTTTGCAAGAATGCAGGAAGCTTCCATGGGAAAAGATACGACGACCGGTCACTGGGAAATTGCGGGACTTACTTCTCCGAAACCGTTTCCGACCTATCCGAACGGATTCCCGGAAGAGATTCTAAAAGAATTCGAGGCTAAAACGGGAAGAGGCGTGATTTGTAACAAGACCTATTCCGGCACCGTTGTAATCAATGATTACGGCGATGAACATGTCAAAACCGGAAAATGGATTGTCTATACATCCGCCGACAGTGTTTTCCAGATAGCTGCACATGAGGATGTGGTTCCGCTCGAGGAACTCTATGAAGCCTGTCGTATCGCAAGAGAGATTCTGCAGGGCGAACACGGCGTTGGAAGAGTCATTGCCAGACCGTTTACCGGAAGCAGCGGAAATTATACGAGAACGACGAATCGCCATGATTTCTCTCTGGTTCCGCCGAAGGATACCATGCTGGATGTTATCAAGGCATCGGGAATGGAAGTATTATCCGTGGGTAAGATCTATGATATTTTCGCACACAGGGGAACCACGGATCAGGTATTTACCAAGGGAAATACCGACGGTATGAACCGGTTGTCCGAATGGATGGACAGAGACTTTGAGGGACTCTGTTTCGTGAATCTGGTGGATTTCGATATGCTCTACGGTCATAGAAACGATGTGGACGGATATGCAAAAGCGCTTGCGGAATTTGACGGACGTCTTCCCGAGTTTTTTGCAAAACTGCGTGATGACGATATCTTCCTGATTACGGCGGATCACGGCTGCGATCCCGGATTTGTCCAAAGTACGGACCATTCCAGAGAATATATTCCGCTTGTTGCATACGGCAAAAACATCACTCCGGGCAACTTCGGAACCAGACATACTTTTGCCGATATTTCCGCCACAATCCTGAAATATCTCGGAATAGAGAATACGCTTGACGGTACCGCGATTTGGTAAACAAAGGAAAACCTTTCAAAAATGACGGAATTATTGTATAATATATAGGTTATTCTGTCAGAAAGAGGTTAGATAGTTTTGGGAACATACGATAAAGAGATTAACAGAAGACGTACATTTGCAATTATTTCTCACCCTGATGCGGGTAAAACGACATTGACGGAAAAGTTTCTTTTATACGGCGGAGCCATCAATCTGGCCGGTTCCGTAAAGGGAAAAGCAACGGCAAGACATGCTGTTTCCGACTGGATGGAAATCGAAAAAGAGCGTGGTATTTCCGTTACGTCTTCCGTGTTACAGTTTGAATACGACGGTTATTGCATCAACATCCTGGATACTCCGGGACACCAGGATTTCTCGGAAGATACTTACCGTACCTTAATGGCTGCCGATTCGGCCGTCATGGTCATCGATGCATCCAAAGGTGTGGAGGCTCAGACCAGAAAGTTGTTCAAGGTCTGCGGTATGCGTGGTATTCCGATTTTTACGTTCATCAACAAGCTTGACAGGGATGCAAACGATACCTTTGATCTGCTTGATGAAATCGAGAAGGAACTCGGAATTGAAACCTGCCCGATGAACTGGCCGCTCGGAAGCGGTAAAGCATTTCGCGGTGTTTATGAGAGATCTTCGAAGGAAGTCATTTTATATTCCGATACGGAAAAGGGAACCAAAGAAGGCCATACCGAAAGAATCTCCGTGGAAAATCCCGACGCATTAAAGAACGCGGTCGGAGAAGAAGCATATGAAAAACTCGAAGGCGAACTGGAACTTTTGGACGGAGCCGGTGCGGAATTCGATTTGGAGAAGGTGAGAGCCGGAAAGTTAACGCCCGTGTTTTTTGGTTCCGCTTTAACAAACTTCGGTGTGGAGATCTTCCTTCAGAACTTCCTTACCATGGCGACGACACCGCTTGCAAGAAAAGCGGATATCGGTTTGATCGAGCCTACCGACGATGAGTTTTCCGCCTTTGTCTTTAAGATTCAGGCGAACATGAATAAAGCGCACCGCGACAGAGTAGCCTTCATGAGAATCTGTTCCGGTAAATTCGATGCGACAAAAGAAGTACGTCATGTACAGGGCGATAAGGTGATGCGTCTTTCCCAGCCCCAGCAGATTATGGCGGATGACAGAAAGATTTTAAGCGAAGCCTATGCGGGAGATATTATCGGTGTGTTTGATCCCGGTATTTTCTCCATCGGAGATACGCTTTGTACTCCGAAGAATAAATTCATGTACGAAGGCATCCCTACGTTTGCACCCGAGCATTTCGCAAGGGTAAGACAGATGGATACCATGAAGCGTAAGCAGTTTATGAAAGGCATTACGCAGATCGCACAGGAAGGTGCGATTCAGATTTTCCAGGAATTCAATACCGGTATGGAAGAGATCATTGTCGGTGTGGTTGGTGTACTGCAGTTTGAAGTTCTGAAGTACCGTCTGGAAAACGAATACAATGTGGAAATCAAAATGGAAAGCCTGCCTTACGAACATATCCGCTGGATTGAAAACAAGGATGAGGTGAATGTCGCAAAACTTGTCGGCACCTCGGATATGAAGAAAGTAAAGGATCTGAAGGGCAATCCGCTTTTGTTATTTGTAAATCCATGGAGTGTCGGCATGACACTGGAGAGAAACGAAGGTCTGGTTTTATCGGAATTCGGAAGAGAGTAGGATGGACAATTCAACGGTCAAAAAGTATCTGGTTGTCATGACAGCGGTTTTTGTACTTACCATGTTGGCAATTGTTGTGGCAACAAATGTCCTGGATAAGAAAAACGGCGATGAAAACGGCGTATTTTCTTGGGCGAATATCCGGGATTCTTTTCGTGTGGACAAAGATACGATTGAGGACCAGAGAAAAGCCGTGGATGGCGATGGAACGGTTTCACCTTTCCTGTCTGATACGGAGACGGAATACATTACCGATTCCGAGTCCGGTACGGTAAGAAAGGGTGAAGATACAGAGTTCTTTCATGCCGCAATATTCACGGAAAAAGACATTCAGACCAGAAACAATCTAGGGCTTACGGATGAAGCGGTCAATGCCGCATGTAAGCAAAACGAAGGCAGATACTGCTACGATATCATCGACGACAGCTTAAAGCAGTTATATGGGGAAGTTTATCTGGCAACCGTAAACCGTATGCCGGATGCGCCTCTTTGCACGAGAGAGCAGACCGAACTGGACTACATCTATCGTTGCGTATTAAACGATCATCCGGAAATCTTCAGCGTTTTCGGTTATAAATGCGTGGTGCATTCCGCAAACGGAAAACCCGTAAAGACCGTATACAATGCAAAATACACGATGACACAGAAAGAAGAAGCGGTGGCACAGAAACAGATTGATGCCTATACAGATGCATTTTTGCTCGGTATTTCAAAAACCGCTTCCGAATACGAGAAAGTCAAATATACATACTGTTATCTGATTCAGAATACCGAGTATGAGCTGGAGTCTCCGGAAAACCAGAATATCTGCTCCGTAATGATCTACCATAAGACGGTTTGTCTGGGATATGCAAAAGCGTTCCAGTACCTGCTCGAAAGACTTGGCGTTTCCTCAACCGTTGTGGAAGGCGTTGCAGCAAGCGGAGAAGCCCATGCATGGAATATGGTAAGCATCGACAATGCCTATTATTTCGTCGATGTTACCTGGGGAGATTCCTCCTACACGAACGGACAGAGCGTTGTCCGCATGTATTCCGGTGTGAATTTTGATTATTTAAACATTACCACGGATGAGCTGGCTCACAGCCATACAATAGACAACGTTGTTCCGATTCCGAGATGTGTGGAGATCAAGGACAATTATTACGTCAGGGAAGGCCTGTATTTTGACCATATCAACAGTGCCGAACTGTCACTCGTATTCCAGAAGGCACAGGCGAACAACGAGGATTATATCACGCTGAAATGTGCAAACGATACGGCATATCAGGAAATGAGATTTTATCTGCTGGATGAGCAGAAAGTTTTCGATTATCTTCCTGCCGGAACGGAAAAACTGAATTACGGGGAAAACCAGGAATTACATACATTAACGTTTCTGCTAAAATAGCATTTTTTCTATGCAAACGATGCATAAATATGCTATAATATAGAATGCATGAGATGAAAACAGGAGGTATGATCATGGCAAACAAAGCAAATGAGAAAATCGGTTCCGTAAAAGTAGCGGATGATGTGGTACCTTGCATTGCGGCTCTTGCTGCAGCTGAAGTAGACGGTGTCATTTCCGTGGCGGAAAACCTTACTGCTGAAATCATAGGCCGTATGGGAATGCGTAAGGCTCCCAAGGGCGTTAAGGTTGAGATCAAAGGCAAGAAGGTTTATGTCGATATGGCACTCGGAATCGATTATGGATATAACGTTCCCGAGACCAGCAGAAAAGTACAGGAGAAAGTAAAAGATTCTATCGAAACCATGATGGGACTTGAAGTTGTGGATGTAAACATCCGCATTGCCAGTGTGGTTTTACCGAAAGCGGATCGTTAATCAGAGGTTTAGATGAGAAGAAGAGAATGCAGGGAACAGATTTTCAGACTTCTGTTTCAGGTAGAATTTAACGACAAAGAGGAATATCCCGAACTGGCGGAACGTTTCCGCTCCTTTCAGGACGAGGAAAACAGCGAGCCGGAAGAAGGAAGTAAGCCTGAGAAACCGATTGTTCTTTCGGATGAGGAAAACGATTACGTTTCTGCAAAATATGAGGCAATTACCGAACGGATTGAAGAACTTGACGACATTTTGAACGAAACGTCTACCGACTGGAAGACGGATCGTATGGGAAAAGTGGAACTCGCAATTCTTCGTCTGGCTTTGTTCGAAATGAAATATGATGATGATATTCCGGAGTCGGTAGCCATCAACGAGGCTGTCGAACTTGCCAAAAAATACGGTCCGGAAGAGTCCTATGCTTTTGTAAACGGTGTTCTTGCAAAATGTGCCAAAGATGCTTCCAAGCACAAAGAAGCGGAAAGCAAGAAAGAAAAAGGAAGGCCCTGGAAAAACAAGGCAGATTCCCGCATTGTGGTAAAGGGCAGCGCATCGAAGAAAGAATGAGTGTGTATACCGTTGAACAATTGAATAATTATATCTTAAGTATGTTCCGGAATGATTATCTTCTGCACGACGTTAGTGTGCGCGGTGAAATAAGCAATTGCAAATATCATTCGTCGGGACATATTTATTTTACACTCAAGGATGCCGCATCCAACCTTTCCTGTGTGATGTTTGCATCCAATGCTTCGAAGTTGAAATTCACCCTGGAAAACGGCATGGAGGCCGAAGTCAGGGGAAGTGTTGAAAATTATGTAAGAGACGGAAAATACCAGCTGTATGCCAAAAGCGTAATCAAGGGGGATGCCGGTAATTTAGCCGTCCGTTTTGAAGAATTGAAGAAAAGACTTCGCGAAGAAGGTCTTTTTGATGAAGACATCAAACAACCCATTCCGAAAGAAGTCAAAAAGCTCGGAATTGTAACCGCATCCACAGGTGCAGCGGTCAGAGATATTATTTCGATTTCCAAACGTCGGAATCCCTATGTGGAATTGATCCTGTATCCCGCACAGGTACAGGGAGAGGGTGCGAAAGAAAGCATCGTAAAAGGAATCGATGCCTTAACGCAATATGGTGTGGATGTAATCATTGTCGGTCGTGGCGGAGGCTCCATGGAGGACCTTTGGGCCTTTAACGAAGAGGAAGTGGCGCAGGCGATTTTTAACTGTCCAATCCCCGTAATTTCAGCAGTCGGACATGAAACGGATTTTACAATCGCGGATTTTGTTGCGGACTTACGTGCCCCGACACCTTCAGCGGCAGCGGAACTTGCGGTTTCCGAGATCGGACCGGTTCTCGATGCCATCGAGGATTATTCGGAGCGGATTTACTATACAATGGACCGCATCATTCGCCTTCGGAGAATGGAGTCGGAACAGTTTAAGAAGAGGATCCTTCTTGCATCTCCGAAACAGAAGATCAATGCAAAACGCATGGAATGTGCCAGATTCGAAGATAAATTTTCCGGATCCATGCAGGAGATTTTAAAAAGCCGGAAAAACATGTTGTCACTTTATATTGAGCGAATGAAACGTGTTTCCGTTTTGGACAGATTGAACGGTGGATTGGCATATGTCAGTGATGAGAATCACAAAAGAATGACATCTGTAGGACAATTTGAGGAAGGAAAGAATTTTGAACTTCGCTTAAAGGATGGTGTGGTTCACGCACAAACCGTAACCGTTACCCGTGATGACTTGTGTAAGAAAGAGGACTGATTATGGACGAGAAAGAAATCGTATCCGGAACCGAAAGTACATTGGAAGAGGATTTTGAGAAACTCGAAGAACTCTTAAAAGAGATGGAACGTGAAGATATCGGAATAGAAGAAGCGTTTGACTGTTATGCAAAAGGAATGGAATTGATCAAACAGAGCAATTCCAAGATTGACCTTGTGGAAAAGAAAGTAAAACTGCTTTCCGACAACTTAACTACGGAGGATTTTGAAGAATGACGAATGAGCAGATGAAAGAACTCACCGAAGTTGTTGATCGTATGATTATGCCGTATTTTCCGAAAGAGGAAGGTATGCAGAAAAGACTCTTTGAGTCAATGAATTACAGTTTTGAAGCAGGCGGAAAAAGACTGCGCCCGATTCTTTTGTTAGAGAGTTTCCGTATGCTTGGCGGAGATGAAGGAGACGAAGACAGACTGGCTCCTTTCATGGCGGCGGTGGAGATGGTTCATACCTATTCCCTGATCCATGATGATCTGCCTGCAGTGGATAACGATGACTATCGTCGCGGAAAACCGACCAATCATAAGCAGTTCGGTGAAACGACGGCGATTTTTGCAGGGGATGCAATGTTAAATTATGCATTCGAAACCATGATTGAGGATACGTTAAAAGAATCCGACGATATCTGGAAAAACAAGAAACTTGCCGCAATGAACGTACTTGCCAAGAAAGCCGGCGGATACGGAATGCTTGCTGGCCAGATGGTGGATTTCCTCTGTGAACAAAAGACAAACGTTACACTGGAGGAACTCTTATTTATTCATGAAAAGAAGACGGCTGCACTGATTCAGGCACCGCTCGTAATGGGAGCGATTTTTGCCGGCGCTAACCGTGAAAAGATAGCCAGAATGGAACAGGCCGGCTATCTGGTGGGAATCGCCTATCAGATTCAGGATGATATCTTAGATTGCATCGGAAACGAGGAAACACTTGGTAAGAAGACCGGTTCCGACGCTAAAAATGCAAAAGCTACTTACGTAACCATCAAGGGATTAAAAGAAGCAAAAGACGATCAGACCCGTATGTCCAGAGAGGCGGAAGGCCTGATTTCCTCGATGGCGGACGGACCCAGCAATTTAAAGGAAATTATCGAAAATTTGATTCAGAGGGAGTTTTAAATCTTCATGTATCTGGAACGAATTAACAAACCCAATGACATAAAGAAAATACCGAAAGAAGGATTGCCGATTCTGGCAGAGGAAATCCGGGAGTTTTTGATTGAAACGATTTCCGATACCGGCGGACATCTTGCGGCAAATTTAGGGGCAGTGGAGCTTACGATGGCTCTTCATCTTATGATGGATTTTCCTGAAGATAAACTGATTTTTGATGTCGGACACCAGTCTTATACGCATAAGATTCTTACCGGCAGAAAATCTCAGTTTGAAACTCTGCGCAAATTCCACGGACTTGCGGGATTTCCCAAAACGAAAGAGAGTCCCTGTGATGCATTTGATACCGGGCACAGCTCGACATCGGTCTCCGCGGGACTTGGCCTTGCAATGGCAAGAACCATACAGGGAAAGAATAATACCATTGTTTCGGTCATCGGTGACGGATCCCTGACCGGCGGAATGGCCTACGAAGCACTTAACAATGCTGCAAAACAGGAGACCCCGTTTATTATCGTTTTAAACGACAATAAGATGTCGATTTCCGAGAATGTAGGAGGAGTTCCGTCTTACTTAAACCAGATCCGTACCGCGGAAAAATACCAGGAATTAAAGGAAAGTGTTAAGAATAAACTACGTAACATGCCCCGTGGTCAGAATATGATTCACGGCATTCAGAATGTAAAGAGTTCCTTTAAACAGTTGATGATTCCCGGAATGCTGTTTGAGAACCTGGGATTAACCTATTTGGGACCTGTGAACGGTCACGACATCAATGCTCTTTTGAAGGTATTAAAAGATGCAAAACGTTTAAAGACACCTGTGCTTGTACATGTGCTTACACAGAAGGGAAAGGGCTATGCTCCGGCAGAGCGTCATCCTGCCAGATTCCACGGAACGGAACCATTCGATGTGGAAACAGGACTTCCCGCAAAGAAGAGAACAACACCGAATTATACGGATATTTTTTCTACCGTAATGTGCAAACTCGGAGAGAGTAATCCTGATGTGATTGCAATTACGGCAGCCATGCCGGATGGTACAGGTTTGAAAAGATTTCGAAATATGTATCCCGACCGTTTCTTTGATGTGGGAATTGCGGAACAGCATGCGGTAACCTTTGCCGCAGGTCTTGCTGCAGGAGGTCTCCGACCGGTTGTGGCAATCTATTCTTCGTTCCTGCAAAGAGCATATGATCAGATTCTTCACGATGTATGCATCCAAAAACTTCCGGTAGTGTTTGCGATTGACCGTGCGGGACTTGTGGGAAGTGACGGAGAAACGCATCAGGGCATTTTTGATTTGTCCTATTTGTCCTCCATTCCGGGCATGACAATCATGGCACCGAAGAACAAATGGGAACTTGCGGATATGCTTCGTTATGCCGTGAAATATGACGGACCGATTGCACTTCGTTATCCGAGAGGACAGGCATACGAAGGACTGTATGAAAAACGTCCGGAGATTGAATACGGAAAGGCGGAATGGATTTACGACGAGGACGAAATCTGTCTTGTAGCAGTCGGATCCATGGTGAAAAATGCGGAAAAAGTCCGCAGTATCTTAATGAAAAACGGGCACAAAGTCAGCATTGTGAATGCCAGATTCGTAAAGCCTTTTGACGAGGAAGCAATCAGGAAAGCATTTGCAAATCATAAACTGGTTGTAACACTTGAGGAAAATGTGATTTCCGGCGGCTTCGGTGAGAACGTCAGAGAGTTCACGGATACACTGGGAAGCGATACGATTCTTTATAACGTGGCGATTCCGGATTGTTTCGTGGAACAAGGAAAAGTAGATGAATTATTGAAAGAACTGGGCATGGATGAGACATCCATTGCACAAAAAATAGAGGAATTGATTCAGTGAAAACAAGACTGGATGTACTTGTGACAAATTTGGGACTTGCTCCTTCCCGGGAAAAAGCAAAAGCCTATATTATGTCCGGAATCGTTTATGTGAACGGACAGAAAGAAGAAAAGGCCGGCGACGTGTTCGACGATGCGACTTCCAAGGTGGAAGTGAGAGGAGAAACTCTGAAATATGTTAGCCGCGGTGGATTGAAACTGGAAAAGGCCATCGCCGAATTTGAACTGAAATTAACGGATTATATCTGCATGGATATCGGTGCAAGTACCGGCGGATTTACAGACTGTATGTTGCAAAACGGTGCAAAGAAAGTTTATGCGGTCGATGTCGGACACGGACAGCTTGCCTGGAGCCTCAGAAACGATGAAAGAGTCGTTTGCATGGAAAAGACGAACTTCCGTTACATGAAGCCCGAAGACATAGAAGACAGGCTTGATTTTGCGAGTGTGGATGTTTCTTTTATCTCCCTGACCAAGATTCTCCCTCCGGCATATGATCTGTTAAATGAAAACGGAGAGATGGTTTGTTTAATTAAACCGCAGTTTGAAACTACCCGCGAAAAAGTCGGCAAGAAGGGCGTTGTCAGAGATAAAAAAGTCCATGAGGAAGTGATTCTGAAAGTGCTTGAATTTGCGGTAAAGAACGGTTTTGAAATTCTTCATCTGACATATTCACCGATTCGCGGACCGGAAGGCAATATCGAATACCTGGTGCATTTGCGAAAAACCGGAGATCAAAACGAAGAAAACGAACCCGGAAAAGAGTGGACGGATCTGGCAAAGACAGTTGTGGACCGGTCGCATGAAAGCCTGGATAAGAATCCGGAAAACAATTAGGAGTTTTTTATGAAAAAGATACTGATTATCACCAACCGTTTTAAGGATGTGGAACAGAAGAATACGGAAAAGGTATGCGCCTTTTTGAATGCAAAAGGCGTAAAGGTTCAGCGTGTTTTGGTGGACAGAAAGGTAACAAATCTCGATGAGTCCTTATTGGACGAGACCGACTGTGCCATTATCTTGGGCGGTGACGGTACCATGATGCAGTTTGCAAATCAGTTGTCAAAACACGATATTCCGATGCTTGGAATTAACCTGGGACATATGGGATATCTTGCGGAAGTGGACTGCAATAATGTGGAAGCATCTTTGAACAAAGTCTTATCCGGCGATTATACCGTTCAGGAACGTATGATGATTAACGGTATGATTATCAAGGACGGAAACACCGTGATCAAGCAGAATGCAATCAATGACGTTGTCATTACCCGTTGCGGAAAACTGCAGGTTTTGAATTTTAATATTTTCATTAACGGAAAACTGTTAAAGAACTATAACGCCGACGGTGTGATTCTTTCCACGCCGACCGGTTCCACTGCATATAACCTTTCCGCGGGCGGACCGATTGTGGATCCCGGAGCGGAGATTTTGATCGTGACACCGATTGCACCGCATACTTTGATGAATCGCAGTCTGGTTTTGAAAGCATCGGATTATGTGGAAATCGAAATTCTTTCCACACATGAAGAAGAAACCGATGAACTGATGGAATTAAACTTCGACGGAAAAGAATCCGTGAAGCTTTCCGCAGGAGACAGAGTCGGTGTAACAAGTGCCAGCCGTCATGTAAAAATGATTCGCTTAAACGAAGTTAGTTTCCTTGAAGTTCTGCACAACAAGATGAAGGAGTCCTAAGATGAAACAGAAAAGACAACTCCGCATAATTGAACTGGTAAATCACAATGCCATCGAAACCCAGGAAGAACTGGCGCTCAGACTCAGGGAAGAAGGGTTTGCGGTAACGCAGGCAACGGTATCCAGAGACATCCGCGAACTGAATCTTACAAAAATGCCCTGCGGAAGCGGCAGACAGAAGTATACCTTTATTTCGGAAAACAGCGGCGGAGCATCGGATAAGTATGTCCGCATCCTTCACGACGGACTGATCAGTATGGAACCTGCGGGAAATCTGCTTGTGTTAAAGACGGTTTCCGGAATGGCAATGGCGGTTGCTGCCGCAATCGATGCCATGCATTTTGCGGAAGTGGTCGGATGTATCGCCGGTGACGATACCATTATGGCTGCGGTACATACCGTACAGGACGGCATTTCATTGAAAAATAAGATCAATGAACTGATTCATGCCGCATTATAGGAAGATAGTATGCTGTTATATTTACATGTGCAAAATTATACATTGATCGACGATATCGAAATGGAATTCACGGACGGATTAAACATCTTAACCGGTGAGACCGGTGCGGGCAAATCCATCCTGCTTGGTTCCGTTTCCGCGGCTCTCGGTGCAAAAACAAAGACAGACGTAATCAAGGAAGGAGAGGAATCTGCCTTTGTGGAACTGCATTTTTCCATTGACCATGAAGGACAAAGAGAACTGTTAAAAGAACTTGAAATTGACTGCGAAGACGATGTGGTCATGATCCAAAGAAGAATCACCCAGGCACGAAGTACCGCAAAAATAAATGGCGTTTCGGTTACGAATGCCGATCTTCGGAAAGTGGCCGATACCTTCTTAGATATCTACGGACAGCATGATTACCAGAATCTGTTAAAAGAATCGATGCATATTGAGATTCTGGATTCTTACGCGGGGGATGAATTAAAGGCTCTTAAGTCGGAGACGAAAGAGGCCTATGATGCTTACAAGGTCCTGAAGCATGAAATGGACGGACTCGAGACCGATGCGGAGAAAAGGCAGAGGGAAATCGATTTTCTGGCTTTTGAATTAAAAGAGATCGAAGAGGCAGACTTAAAAGAGGGCGAGGAAGAAGAACTCCGCGAAACCTTACGCCTTGCGGAGAATGCGGAAAAAATCGCAAAAGCGCTGTCCGGAACGGAACGTTTTCTGTCCGACAACGGCGGTGTGATGGATCAGTTTTCCAGGTCCTTTTATGAGTTAAAAACCGTATCCGGAATGACGGATGAAATCTCCGGATTTGAAGACAGCTTAAAGCAGGCTCAGGACATTGTTTCGGATGTCAGACGTTCCATGGCGGATTACCTGGAGAATTTGAGTTTTGACGAACAGAAACTTGCGGAAGACCGAGAACGCTATGATTTCATCAATACCCTGTTTATGAAGTACGGCAGGGATGTGGCCGACGTTAAGTCATTTTACGAGAAAAAACTGGCGGAATACGAGAAACTCTGCAAGTTTGAAGAATACAAAGCAGAGCTTTCCCTGAAACTGAAAAAGGCGGAAGATACGCTTTCGGACCTTTGCGAAAAACTTACAGAGGAACGTAAGAAAGAGGGACTTCGTTTTACAAAGGAAGTCAGCGAAGCCCTGGCGGACCTGAATTTCAACGACAATCGTTTTGAGATTGAATTTGAAGAAAACGAATCCTATACGGCGAAAGGCAAAGACATTGCCAAATTCTTTATTTCCACGAATGTTGGAGAACCGTTAAGACCTTTGTGTGAAGTGGCAAGCGGCGGTGAATTGTCCAGAATCATGCTGGCAATCAAGACGGTATCTGCCGGAAGAGATTTGATCCATACATTGATTTTTGATGAGGTTGATGCCGGAATCAGCGGAAATACAGCATGGAAAGTTTCCGAAAAACTCGGAAAACTGTCACAGAATCTGCAGGTAATCTGTATTACTCACCTTCCTCAGATTGCTGCGATGGCGGACAATCATTTTGAAATCAGCAAGCATGAAAAGGATGGTCATACCGTGACGGAAGTAAAGAAACTGTTCCAGTATGAGTCCGTGGAAGAACTGACCAGACTGCTTGGTGGCGGGGAAAAGACGGAGGCTGCCAAAGCCAATGCCAAAGAATTGATTTCCCAGGCAAAAAAGCTGAAACATGATTTAAAAATATAATCGCCTGACACGGCCGAAAGGGTGCAAAACAGGTTTACTATTCCCTTAAAATACGCTATAATAAAGAGTGGTAAGCAAAATATATTACCGGAGGTTACTTAGATGAAAAATATCTTATTTGTTGCATCGGAAAGTGTTCCCTTTATTAAGACAGGCGGACTTGCAGATGTTGTGGGATCCCTGCCGAAATGTGTGGATAAGAAGTATTTTGATGTTCGTGTAATGATTCCGAAATATACCTGCATCTCTCAGGAATGGAGAGATAAGATGGTATTCAAAACCTCTTTCTATATGGATTTCCACTGGAGAAGCGAATATGTCGGAATTTTGGAAGCTGTTGTTGACGGCGTAACCTATTATTTCATTGACAATGAGTCAATGTTCGGCGGATTCCGTCCGTATTCCGGAAATGTCCTTGACGACATGGAGAAATTCATTTTCTTCTGCAAGGCAGCTCTTTCCGCAATGCCGCTTCTGGATTTCAGACCTGACATTATTCATTGCCATGACTGGCAGACCGGTCTTGTTCCGGTATACTTGAAAGAACGTTTCCAGGGAAATGAATTCTTCCATGGTATCAAGACCATCATGACGATTCATAACTTAAAGTTCCAGGGTAAATGGGACGTTAAGACCGTAAAAGATATTTCCGGACTTCCGAATTATTATTTCACTCCGGATAAACTCGAGCATTACAAGGATGCCAATATGTTAAAGGGCGGACTTGTTTTTGCAGATGCGATTACGACGGTTTCCGAAACCTACGCCAAGGAAATCATGACACCGTTCTTCGGAGAAGGATTGGACGGACTGCTTCGTGCAAGAGAACATGATCTTCGTGGTATCGTAAACGGTATTGACTATGCGGATTATGATCCTTCCAAGGATCCTCACATTGAGTTCCCTTATACACCGCAGAACTTCCGTAAGGAAAAAATCAAAAATAAACGTGCTCTTCAGAAAGAACTCGGTCTGGAAGAGAACGATAAAATTATGATGATCGGTATCGTATCAAGACTGACCGACCAGAAGGGCTTCGACCTCATCGCTTATATGATGGATGAACTGTGTCAAGATGCCGTTCAGATCGTGGTTCTCGGTACCGGCGATGAACAGTATGAGAATATGTTCCGTCACTTTGACTGGAAGTATAACAATAAGGTTTCCGCGAATATTTATTATTCCGAAGGATTGTCACACAAGATTTACGCAGCCTGCGATGCATTCTTAATGCCTTCGTTATTCGAGCCCTGCGGACTTTCCCAGTTGATGGCACTTCGTTACGGAACCATTCCCATCGTACGTGAAACCGGTGGATTAAAGGATACCGTAGAACCGTACAATGAGTATGAAAGCAGTGGAACCGGCTTCAGTTTTGTAAATTACAATGCTCATGAGATGCTCGCAAGCATTCGTTACGCTGAAAAGATTTACTACGATCGTAAGCGTGAGTGGAACAAGATGATTGACAGAGCAATGGCTGCAGATTTCTCCTGGGAAGTCTCCGCCAAGAAATACCAAGAAATGTACGACTGGCTGATAGGATGAGTCAGAAAGTAAGAGACATGAAGGAAATACCCTCTGTGCTTGCACAAGAGGGTATTTGATTTATGGCTCGTGGTTGGTGCGAAGCGATTTATGAGGGCTTTCTGACTCAGCCGTAGCCGGAAAGATATTATAAGGAAATCCCAATGGTTTTTGATGGTATTACGGTTGCTGCCGTGGTGAAAGAATTAAACGACCGTCTTTCCGCCGGTCGTATCACCAAAATAGCGCAACCCGAAAAAGAAGAAATCTTAATAACGGTAAAATCACAGGTGGCTACGGAACGGCTTTTTATTAATGCGTCCGCATCCATGCCTTCCATCTATTTAACCGACGAAAACAAACCTTCCCCGATGACGGCTCCTAACTTCTGTATGGTATTAAGAAAACACTTACAGGGCGGAAAGGTATTGGGTGTGACTCAACCCGGACTGGAAAGAGTGGTCCGGATTCGTGTAGAACATCTGGATGAGATGGGGGATGTTTGCGAACGTGTATTGATTTTTGAATTGATGGGAAAGCACAGCAATCTGATTCTGACCGATGCAAACGGTGTAATTTTGGATGCTATCAAACATGTCAGTGCTTTTGTTTCGTCCGTGCGTGAAGTTCTTCCGGGAAGAAACTATTTTATTCCGAATACCGAGGAAAAAAGCGACATGTTATCGTTATACAAAGAGGAAAATGCTTTTTACAAGTCATTCGAAAATGCAATGAAAAAGCCTTTTCCGATCTATAAGCGAATCTACACGTCCTATACCGGAATCAGTCCGCAGACGGCCATGGAGCTTTGCAATAAGGCAAATGTTGACGGAGAAAGAGACTTTCGATCGGAAGACGAAAAGAAAGCTTTGTTTGAAGAACTCCGTAAACTGACGGAGAAAGTAGCAAACGGTAATTTGGAACCGGTTTCAGAAGCTCTTGTGACCTATTATTCCGAGAAAAACAAAGCAGATGTCATGCGTTCCAAATCCGCTGATTTAAAGCATCATCTGCAGACAATTCTGGAACGCGATTATAAGAAACTGGACTTGCAGAAGAAACAGTTTCAAGACGCAGAAGACCGTGAAAAATACCGCATTTGCGGTGAACTTTTGAATGCCTACGGACATCAGATTGAGGATGGAAGCGATAAGGCTGAAGTTTTTGATTATTACGAAAACAAAAATCGAATCATAAAGCTGGACCCGGAAAAAACGGTTTCGGAAAATGCAGTCCGTTATTATGAAAAATATAACAAATGCAAACGTACCGCAGTGGCATTGTCGGAACAGATTCGGGAAAATGAGGAAGAAATCGAATATCTGGAAGGGATTCTCACCTATATCTCCCTTGCGGGTTCGGAGGATGATTTAGCACAAATTCGTGCCGAACTATGGGAAAGAGGCTTTGTAAAACGCCTTGGAAATACCTATGCCGTAAAACAGGGCGGAAAAGGGAAGAAGGGGGTAAGCAAACTTCCCAAGGCAAAACCGCTTCATATCAGGACGGAAGACGGATATGAGATCTATATCGGTCGAAACAATCTTCAGAATGAGGCTGTTACATTTGATATTGCGACCGGAAATGACTGGTGGTTTCATGCCAAAGGAGTTCCCGGAGCCCATGTTGTCGTAAAATGTCCGAGTGCAAACCAGGCAAAAGAGTGGGACATGCCGGATGAGATTTTTGAACTCGCGGGAGCGCTTGCCCTTGCAAATTCCAAGAATAAGGACATGGAAAAGGGAGAGGTGGACTATCTTCGAAAGAAGAATGTGAAACGCCCGAATAATGCCGCTTACGGTTTTGTGGTGTATTATACAAATTATTCGCTTGTTGCCGAGAATAATTTAGAGAAATACACATACACAATCGTCTGAATATATGGTCTAATGGTATTTGTAAAAGGGATTGTGGGTCATCGAATTATTTTAGGAGGGAAGGACGTTGAACCTTCGCTTGAAACGAATCAATCATAATACGATTTCCCGATGGATTTCTATTGCAATAGGGATTGCGATCAATGTCGCAATGTCTTATGAAGGAAGAGGATATTCCCCGTATCTCTCCGAAGGAGAGCTTCATAAATCGCAGACTGGGTGATTTGCCGAATCTTCAGGTTGACAGATTTCGATCCGCAACCACAAGAGGCATTATGGTAGTGGACGGAATGAGAATGTCGTTTTATGCGAGAACTCTTCCTACCGCGACTTTTGTATGGCATTGACCGGAGATTGTTGCGCGATTACCACAATCCGAATAAAATAAATGCAGAAATCATAAAAAGAGTTTTATAAAGGGGAAAATATGGAAAAAGAAAAGAAGAGCAATTCAGCAAATGCAATGCATCCGGTATGGCTGACTTTATCGTTTTTATGTCTTTTGTGTCTGCCGGTTTCCGTTGTATTGCTGATTGTACGTTTTGAAAAAGTACCTTATATGGTTGCGATTGTTGCATCAATCCTTTTATCGATTGTTTTCGGTGTCATCAGTTCCAAAACAAGAAACAAAGAAAAAAAGAGCAAATCCTTCCTTGCGGTTCTGGCAATTCTTGTCATCACGATCGGTGTCGGTTTTGTATGTTACACGAAACATATGAAGTTCGATGTGGAAGAGCATGTGTCTTATAATATCGAAACAATGAAAGCCGAAGGAAGAACGGTGGGAGACTTTTCCACGGTTTATTATACGAATGATATCAGTCCGGAAGGATTGATGAAGGCATACAAAGCTCTCGGCGTGAAACTAAACGGAAAAGTCGCTGTAAAGCTTTCCACCGGTGAAGCCGGAAACCCGAACTATCTCGATCCGAACCTGATCAAGGATCTGGTTCAGGAAGTGAACGGAACCATTGTGGAATGCAATACCGCGTATTCCGGTTCCAAGAGAGCCGAGACCCAGATGCATTTGGAAGTTGCCAAGGAACACGGATTTACCGAAATCGCGGATGTTGATATCATGGATGCCAACGGTTATATGTCCATTCCGATGAACGGCGGAACCTATTTAAAAGAAGATCTGGTCGGAAAGAATCTTGAAAACTATGATTCCATTCTTGTGCTTTCACATTTCAAAGGTCATCCGATGGGAGGATTCGGCGGAGCACTTAAGAATATCTCCATCGGAATCGGTTCCAGAGAAGGAAAGGTTCGCATTCATTCCGCAGGCGGAGAGAAGATTCCTTCCCTCTTTAACCTGGTAGCACTTACCACCAATCAGGATGATTTTACCGGCTCTATGGCAGAAGCCGCAAAAGCGGTTTCCGACTATGAAGGCGAAGGAAATATGATCTATATTTCCATAATGAATAACATGTCTGTTGACTGCGACTGCGTATCCCATCCGGCAGACGTGGATATGAAAGACATCGGTATTTTTGCATCGCTGGATCCCGTGGCACTGGATCAGGCTTGCATCGATCAGGTCTTTGCGGCAGAGGACGGTGCATCCCTGCAGGAGAGAATATTAAGCCTGAACGGTCTTCATATTTTAACGCATGCGGAAGAAATCGGTCTTGGTAACAGAGCTTATGAATTGATTTGTCTGGACGGGGAATGATGGAGATTCTGCAAAGAGAGATAACCTATATCTGGTATTATTTTTCCCGTCAGTTCAGTCAGATTTTCGGCTACTGGGTAGTCGGAATGCTGATTGGGTCCGTAGTATCAGTCTTCTTTAAAGACTATATTCACAATCTGATGAGAAAAATGAAAGGCGGGGCCGTCAGTGGCTTCGCCGGTATCGTTTTTGCATCCGTTCTCGGTATTTTATCCCCTCTGTGTATGTATGGAACGATTCCAATCGCCGCGTCTTTTTCCAAAGGCGGCGTAAAGGACGAGTGGCTTGCGTCCTTTATGATGAGTTCCATTCTGTTAAATCCCCAGCTGATTATTTACAGCGCAGCACTCGGTACGAAGGTGCTGCTGATTCGAATTTTCAGCTGTTTCTTATGCGGTATCGTTGCGGGTATTCTGATTCCCATTTTTTACCATAAGAAGCCGTTCTTTGATTTCAAAGGCTTCGACGAGCCGAAGAGTAAGGATACCGATCCGAACCTCTTTCTTCGTTTCTTAAAAAACCTCTGGCGTAACATTAAGGCGACCGGAATCTATTTTCTTGTCGGCATACTGCTTTCCGCGCTGTTTCAACGTTATATTCCGAAAGAGGCCATGACGGCATTGTTCGGAGGCAACGAGGCCTGGGGGGTTCTGATGGCATCTACAATCGGCGTTCCGTTGTATGTCTGCGGAGGAGGAACCATTCCGATTCTGCAAAGCTGGCTGGCAAACGGCATGAGTGTTGGCAGTGCAACCGCCTTCATGATTACCGGCCCGGCAACCAAAATCACAAACTTAGGTGCCTTAAAAGCAGTACTCGGAATCAAACATTTTCTGTTTTATTGGGCATATATCATTGTTTTTTCCTGTCTGGCGGGCCTTCTTGTTAACCTAATCTTTTAAATCTGCAATTCCTTTTCCCGAAAGGCAAAAAATGCGTAAGGATGCGCATTGACGATAATTGGATAATCACGTATAATATTATGGACTATGTATGGGCATATTATGCCCACAGGTCCATAATTAATGTGGGTTTTGGAGGAAATCGTAATGGTAAAGAGCATGACCGGTTTCGGTCGCTATGAGTTTAACGATGAAAAATGCAAGTGTTCCGTAGAGATTAAATCCGTGAATCACCGCTACCTGGACATGAGCGTAAAAATGCCGAAGCGTTTGAATTTCTTTGAGACTTCCGTAAGGAATCTGTTAAAGGATACCATCAAAAGAGGTAAGGTTGATGTTTTCATTACCTTTGAAGAACTCGAAGAACAGAGCGTAACCATCCGTTACAACAAAGCGGTTGCGGAAAAATACATGGAATACTTAAATCAGATTGCAGCCGACTTCGGTCTGGAGAATGATACCAGAGTATCCACATTATCCAGATATCCGGAAGTATTCGATATGGATGAATCCCAGATTGACGAAGAAGCAATTTGGAAAGTTCTTGAAGTGACGGTGAAAGGTGCGGCTGAGAATTTTTCCGAATCCAGAATCAAGGAAGGCGAGAATTTAAAGAACGACCTGGTAGGAAAGTTGGATGAGATGCTGGTATCCGTGGATTATATTACGGAACGTTCTCCTATTATTATAGAAGAGTATCAGAAGAAATTAAGCGCAAGAATCGAAGAACTCTTAGGCGATAAGCAGATCGACGAAAACCGGATTTTAACCGAGGTTGCCATTTTTGCGGACAAGTCCTGTGTGGATGAAGAACTGGTTCGTTTAAGAAGTCATATCAAGGCAACCAAGGATACGTTAAATGCCGGCGGAGAAGTCGGAAGAAAGCTGGATTTCATTGCTCAGGAGATGAACCGTGAAGCAAATACCACGCTTTCCAAAACGACGGATCTGGATATCGCGAATGCCGCAATTGATTTAAAGACCAATATCGAAAAGGTAAGAGAGCAGATTTAGAATCTTGAATAGAATCGAGGGAGCCATGACGAAGAAAGGTGCGTTAATTGTTATTTCCGGTTTTTCCGGTGCGGGAAAGGGGACCATCGTAAAGAAACTTCTTTCCGATTATGATCGTTTTTCCTTAAGCATTTCAATGACGACAAGAGCGCCGAGAGAAGGCGAGGTAAATGGCCGCGAATACTTCTTTGTGTCAAAGGAGGAATTCGAAAAGACAATTGCCGAGGACGGACTTCTTGAGCATGCAAGCTATCTCGGAAATTATTACGGAACTCCGAAAGCCTACGTGGAAAGTGAGATGGCAAAAGGAAAAGACGTCATCTTGGAGATTGAAGTTCAGGGTGCTTTGCAGATCAAGGAAGAGTTTCCGGAGACGGTTTTGCTTTTTGTGACACCTCCCAGTGCCGAAGTCTTAAAAGAAAGACTGGTAGGCCGAGGAACCGAAAGCATGGACGTGGTGGAAAAGAGACTTCGCCGTGCGAAAGAAGAGGCCGAAATCATGGATCGCTACGATATGATTTTGGTAAACGATGATCTGGAAGAGGCAGTCAAAAATGCGGTAGCCTTAATCGATGCGGCTAAGACATCTCCTCAAAGATGCAAAGATTTTGTGGCAAGAATCCGGGAAGAACTCGGTTCGTTATAAATCAGTCAGTAATTGTTATTAATATAAAGTAAGAGAAGAGGACGACCTCTTCGAAAGGAGCAAAATTATGATGTTACATCCTTCTTATTCCGATTTGATGTCGGTAGTTAACAGCGAGGTAGAACCCGGCGAAACCCCTATCGTAAACAGCCGTTATTCTATCGTTATGGCTACCTCCAAGAGAGCACGCCAGATTATCGACGGAGCAGAACCTTTGGTAAAGGCAGGCGACAGAAAGCCTCTTTCCATCGCTGTTGAGGAATTACAGGAATCCAAGATTAAAGTAATCGGTGACGTGGAATAAGTATTGATGAAAATCCTTTTTATCTCTCTGGGCTGTGATAAGAATTTGGTAGATACCGAAGTGATGCTGGGGTTTTTAACGGATGCCGGCTATTCCCTTACGGATGATGAAAACGAAGCGGATATTGCAATCGTCAATACCTGCAGTTTCATTCTGGATGCAAAAGAAGAAAGTATCAATACCATTCTTGAAATGGCGGAACTGAAGAAAACCGGAAGCTTAAAAGTGCTTCTGGTATGCGGTTGCCTTGCACAACGTTACGCGGGAGATTTAAAGGAAGAGATTCCCGAAATTGACGGAATTCTCGGAACAATGGCCCTTCCGGAAATCGTGGATGCGGTGAACGAAGCTTTGAACGGAAAGCAACCCGTGGTATTGCCGGACATCAATCGTGAACTTCCGACATACGATAAGCGTATTGTGACGTCAGGTGGTTATTCGGCCAATTTAAAAATTGCCGAAGGCTGCAACAAGAGATGCACCTATTGTGCCATTCCGTCCATGCGCGGATCTTATCGTTCTTTCCCGATGGAGCACTTGATCAAGGAAGCGGAATATCTGGTAAACGAGGTCGGTGTAAAGGAGCTGATCCTGGTTGCACAGGAGACAACGCTTTACGGTGTGGATATATATGGGAAAAAATCCTTGCCGGTCCTTTTGGAAAAGCTATCCGAAATTGAAGAACTTCGCTGGATTCGAATTCTTTACTGTTATCCGGAAGAGATTGATGAAGAACTGATTCGTACCATTGCCGGACTTCCGAAAGTTTGTCATTATCTGGACGTTCCGATTCAGCATGCATCCGATGATGTATTAAAGAGAATGGGCCGGAGAACGAACAATGCTGAACTTCGGGAAAAGATTGCAATGATCCGTAAGATTATTCCGGACATCTGTCTTCGTACAACGTTGATTACGGGATTTCCGGGTGAGACCGAAGAAGATTTTATAACGCTTTACAATTTTGTGGATGAAATGGAATTTGACCGGCTCGGTGTTTTTGCTTATTCCAAAGAAGAAGGAACACCTGCGGCTTTGATGGAGAATCAGATTCCGGATTCCGTAAAAGAACAACGCAAAGATGAACTACTTATGTTGCAGCAGGAAATTGCGTTTGAAAAAGCAGAAGAGAAGGTTGGTTCCTCGTTTGATGTCATTGTGGAAGGAAAACTGACAGGCGAGGATACCTACGTTACCAGAACCTATATGGATGCGCCCGATGTTGACGGATATCTGTTCCTACATACGACGGCGGAACTGGAAAGCGGTGACATTGTAAGAGCGAATGTCACGGGCTGCAACGAATATGATTTGATTGGAGTTTTGAGTGATGAATGCAGCGAATAAATTAACACTGGCAAGAGTGTTTATGATACCGGTGTTTTTATTCTTTTTGTTAAATGTAAAGGATGTGGTTCCTTTCTATATACCGGAACTGGAGCCTTACAGTAAATGGATTGCCCTGGGCATTTTCATTCTGGCATCTCTTACCGATGCACTGGATGGAAAGATCGCAAGAAAGTACAACATGATTACCAACTTCGGTAAATTCATGGACCCGCTTGCGGATAAGCTTTTGGTAAACCTTGCACTGATTGGTCTTTTTGCTCTGGGAAAGGTAAACATCTGGCTCGTCATGATTATCATTGCCAGAGACTTTGTTATCAGCGGTTTCCGTCTGGTAGCTGCAGAACGTGGCAGTGTTATCGCGGCAAGCATCTGGGGAAAGGTCAAAACCGCGGCACAGATGGTAATGATCTGTTTCCTGATTGCGGATCTTTCGCAGATTAAGATCGTAGGTACCGTACTTCAGTGGCTGGTATGTATTTTGACTCTGTTCTCACTTGTGGATTATCTGGTAAAGAACCGGAAAGTCTTAAAGGAGAATTAACCAATATAAAGGAGAAGCTCTATGAATGCAGAATTCATTTTTGTCGGAACGGAAATTCTTCTTGGTAATATTTTGAATACAAATGCGCAGTATTTGTCCGAACAGTGTGCTGCCCTTGGAGTATCCTGTTATTATCAGACCGTTGTCGGGGATAATAAAGACCGAATCCGGGATACCTTCCTTGCGGCCTGGAACCGTTCGGACATTGTTATCTTATCCGGCGGCCTCGGACCGACGGAGGATGACTTAACCAAGGAAACCGTGGCGGAAGCACTGGATTTACCGCTCCTTCTGGATCAAAAAGCGTTGGATGACATTCGTGCATATTTTGCGCGCAAGGGATATGAAATGCCGAAGATCAATGAAAAACAGGCCTATATTCCGAAAGGTTCCATCGTCATGTATAACGATAACGGAACGGCGCCCGGCGTGATTTGCGAAAAGGACGGCAAATGTGCCATTCTGTTACCCGGTCCGAACAATGAACTGACCGCAATGTTTGAAAAAAGCGCCAAGCCCTTTTTGTTTGAAAAGAGCGACTGTGTGATTGTTTCCAAAACCGTTAAAATGTGCGGAATCGGAGAAGGAAGCGTGGATGAAAAGATTCGTGATCTGACCGAAACCGGAACAAATCCGACCGTTGCTCCCTATGCAAAGACAGGAGAAGTTCATGTTCGCATTACCGCGAAGGCCGGAACCGAGAAGGAAGCTTCCAAACTGATCAAGCCCGTGGTTCGCGAAATGAAGAATCGCTTCGGTGACTATATTTATTCCACAGATGATGATGTAACGCTGGAAAAGGCAGTTGTGGATCTGCTTTTGGCAAATCATCTTACCGTATCCACCGTGGAAAGCTGTACCGGCGGACTGGTGGCCGGTCGCTTAATCAATGTGCCGGGTATCTCCGAAGCATTGAAACTTTGCTATGTCACCTACTCCAATAAGGCAAAACGCAAAATGCTCGGAATCAAAAAAGGTATTTTGGAAAAATACACGGCAGTTTCGAAACAGGTATGTGAGGAAATGCTGAAAGGTGTTTCGTTAATCAATAAAGCCGATGTTGTGGTTTCCGTAACCGGACTTGCCGGTCCGGACGGCGGAACGGAGGAGATTCCGGTCGGAACCGTCTTCATCGGATGCTCCGTAAAAGGTAAGATTACGGTAGAAAAATATAATTTTTCAGGAAATCGTTCAAAAATCCGCGAAAATGCAGTGGCTTATTCGTTAATATTAATGAGACGATGTATACTGGAATATTTCAGCGAAGTGACGTTTGGTAAAGAAGGAAAGTAAATGGGAACAGGATTTGATACAAGATTCATATTTTGCCCAAGATGCGGTGCCTTAATGGAACCGCCGTACTGCAATGTGTGCGGATATGATCTTCGTAACGTGCCGGTGGAAGAACCTGTGGCACAGCCGCCCATGGTATCGGATCCGAACCCGAATCCTCCGATGCCGGAACCGGAACCTGTTGCTGAAACTCCATCGAATGCACAAAAGCCGCTCGCGCAACCTCCGGTGAATGCGCAACAGCCTCAGATCATTCTTCAAAAAGTGGATGAGGTTGAGAAGAAAGCACGCAAGAAAAAGAAGTGGGTGATTATCGGAATTGCCATCGGAGTCGTCGGAATTCTTTTGATCATTGCAGGACCTGTTATTGCATTGATTCGTGATTCCATGGATCTGGCAGCTGCAAGAAAACGTGCCGGAAACATTAATCAGCCGGGTTCTTCAATCATGGCAAGCGGATCGGACAGCGAGATTGGATCGGAGCTTACATCGGAGGCTCAGGGAGTTGTCGGAAAAAGACATTTTGGCAGATTCGACCATCAGGGATTGGATTTTTCATTCTATGAAAACATGGCCGATGTAGCCGGAAAAACCGCGTCGGGAGCATATGATCCGTTTTTGAACAAGGACAATGTTACCGTTTACAACGATTCGGATTATGTCTTTGATGCATCCCATACCAACTATAAGCCCGAGCAGATGGGGCCGGATTATTACGAACCGTTTTGCGATTGCATCGATGAAATCAGTTACAGCGACCAGTATCAGATTCACAGAGAATACTATTTCTTTGATGATATGATGGGAAGCCAGCGCGTGATCGCCAATGTGGCATATGCCCAGCTTTCCGGTAATATTCCGAATCTGGATGCACTGAATCAGGAGATTTTTGAAAGAAGCGCATCGGATCTTTTGAATTTTTACAACGGATCGTCTGTATATTCCATGTATGTGTTTAACCAGATTGTTTTTTCGACGGATTCGTACATTGTTTACAATGACGGAAAGAAAATGAGTATTCTTCTGGATGTTGTAGTTCATACGGATGATTACTCAATGAACCTGGATTCCTATATCTACGCAATCAATATCGACCTTGAAAACGGGGTGATCATTGAAAACGATCAGATTTTGAATCTGGACGAAACGTTTGCCGCTGACTTCAGAAGAAGATGTTATACTCAGAACGGCAGCAATTCGGCTTTGGATCCTTGGGACAACACTGAGGTTTGCGAGTTTTTGAATGACAAAGAAACCAACATTGTGTTCTTTACACCGCTCGGAATCGAAATCGGAATGTGCTATGTCGGAGAAGAGGATATCTTAAGCAGAGGCTGGATGACGGTAACGTTAAAAACAGGTGAGTATGAAAGAAGATATCTGATGGATCAGTCGCTTACCTCGACGGGAAAAGCGGGCAGAGATCCGAAGGATCCCCAGTATTCCGATTTGAACGGTACCTGGATTCATATCGATCCGGACCTTGCAAAAGAGGAAATGGAAGCTTTTAAAGCAACCTATCCCAACTATAACTGGGATGAGTTGGACTTCCTGGAAAGTGAAACCCCGAAAAACAATTTTGGAAAAAAGACCGGTGGAACGACCGAGGAGGAATCGGAGGAAAAATCCGAAGAACCTTCGGATGCAGACCCGGGAGAATCGTCTTCGTGGAAAAAGGGACGAGATGGTTTGAAAGAGTATTTTGACAGCCTTCCAAAGAAAAAGGACGGCGAGAAATTTACTTCGGATGAATATTTTCGTATCCCGAGATGAGAAACAAAAAGTGTTTGAAACTGTTTTGTGTTTGTCACAAGAAAGGAACGGACGATTATGAAGGGAAAAGAAAAGTGTAAGGCTTTAAAGGAAATTCGCAGAAGGATTGCGGAACAAAACGATATTGAATATGCAGTCAGAGAATGCAGCCATAAGGGTGATTGCAAAGGAACCTGCCCCAGATGTGAGGCAGAAGTTCTTTACCTGGAAAGGGAACTTGAAAAGAGAAGAAGTCTCGGAAAGAAAGTTGCGGTTACCGGCCTTGCGGTTGGTATGGCTGCGACAATCAGCGGATGCCAGAATCCGTTTACAACTGTATGGAACACCGTTACGGGCAATAACGGCGGACAGGTTGTGGAATTAGGCGGAGATGCGGAACCTCCCCTGGGAGGAGAAGCGATGCCCGAAGTGGAATCCAACAGTATTGTGGAACTTGACGGTGATGTAGCTTATGTGGAACCGTCCGAAGAATGCTCCAATGACGGTTGTGATCCTGTAGAGGAAGACGGATCCGAGGAGTACAGTGATCAACCGATAGGCCCTGAGTCCGGTGAAATTGTTGAAGACCTTCCTTAATATGATCAGTAGGGAGAACCGCCAATGGAAGATTTGAAACTACCGATTCTCGCCATTGAAAGACTACGCATGATGACGGACGGAGAAGGGGTAACAACTTTGATTTGCTCCATGAACTGTCCGCTCCGTTGCAGGCTTTGTATCAATCCTTATACCTGGGACGGAACCAAGGCCAGCGAAGTTCTTTCCGTGGATGGACTTTATGAGAGAGTAAAAATCGACAATTTGTATTTCCAGACCACGGGAGGTGGACTTACGTTCGGCGGAGGCGAGCCTCTTGTACACAGTAAGTTCCATGCGGCTTTTATGGAAAAGTACCAAAGCACGGGCTGGGCGTTTAATCTGGAAAGTTCCCTGCAGGCTCCGTTTGAGAACTTAGAGAGAGTCATTCCTTACATTTCCTGCTATGCAATCGATGTCAAGGATATGGAACCTGAGCGGTACAGGGAATATACGGGCGGAGATTTTCAGGTGTTTTTTGATAATCTGATGAAGTTAAAAGACCGTGTGGAAGAAGATAAGATCATTCTGAAAATCCCGAAGATTCCTTATCTGCATAAGGGCGATGAACAAAAGGAGAATGAAGAAAAACTTCGAAAACTCGGTTTTTCGAATATTGTGCTGTTCAACTATGTGGATCCGAAAAAGCGGAAAAAACTGAGCGAAACAGCTTTGGAAAACAGAGGAAAACTAATTACGGAATAGAGTGTGTTATGGAGATTTATTTGCTTCGTCACGGTGTGACGGAATGGAACGATTTGTATAAGATTCAGGGAGCGACTGATATTCCCTTAAATGCGGACGGCGTTGAAATGGCAAGACAGACGGGAGAGTATATGAAAGAGAACGGAATCACTTTCGATGCCGTTTATTCTTCACCTTTGGACCGTGCATATCAGTCGGCCAAAATGGTTTCCGGAAGCGGGAACATCATTAAAGATGAAAGACTTAGAGAGATGACGTTCGGAAAGCAGGAAGGACTGTCTTTGCAGGAACTTAAAGCAAACGATGATATTCCGTTTAAGTGTTTTAAGAATGCGCCTTCTCAGTATGATGTACTGGTTGCAGCCTACGATCCCGAGGGAGAAAGCTTTGAAGAGTTAATCAACCGTGCTACATCCTTTATCAAAGAGGTCATTGAAGGAAAAGAAGCTTCGCAGGAAACCGAAGGACAGAAACGCCGGATTTTGATTTCCGGGCACGGAGCGTTGGACCAGGCGATACTTTTTTACATCAGAAAAAGAGAAAATATCGACGAATTCTGGAAGGGAGGACTGCTTCCGAACTGCGGAATCGACGTAATCGAATATGATGCGGCAAGCGGTGAATACACGTTTGCCGAGGAAATGGCTTATTATTACAGCAAGGAATTGTTCGATAAGTCGCCGAAACTGTTGAAATAGAGTATTTATAAGGGCGGACGGGATTTTTAATTTTTTGTAAATTTCTCGATTTCGCTCTTTGTTTTTGCCGATTAGTTTGGTAAAATAGATACGCTACAGTTTTCATAATTGCAGTAATGAATACAGTTCATATTGTATTTAATAAAACATAAAGGAGGATCATATGATTTACTCAACAGAAGTCAAGAATATGTGCCCCGTTACCCAGGGTGTACATCATGGCGCTGCTCCCATCCCCGAAGAGGCAAAATGGGTACAGGCAAAGAAGATTGAGGACATTTCCGGTTATACCCATGGTATCGGCTGGTGCGCACCTCAGCAGGGAGCTTGCAAGCTTTCCTTAAACGTGAAGGACGGTATCATTCAGGAAGCGCTGGTAGAAACCATCGGCTGCTCCGGTATGACCCATTCCGCAGCAATGGCTGCTGAAATTCTTCCCGGACTTACCATTTTGGAAGCATTGAATACCGACCTTGTTTGCGATGCAATCAACACCGCAATGAGAGAGTTATTCTTACAGATTGTTTACGGCAGAACCCAGTCCGCATTCTCCGAGGACGGTCTCCAGATCGGTGCGGGTCTTGAAGACTTAGGAAAGGGTGCCCGTTCCATGGTTGGTACCACTTACGGAACACTTGAAAAAGGACCCAGATATCTGGAACTTACCGATGGATACATCACCGGTATTGCTCTTGATGAGAACGATGAAATCATCGGCTACAAGTACATCAACTTTGGTAAGTTCATGGACTTCATGAAGAAAGGCGATGACGCTCAGACCGCTCTTGATAAGGCTTCCGGACAGTATGGCCGTGTAGCAGACGCAGTAAAAATTGTAGATCCGAGAAAAGAGTAAGAAAGGGAGGACTAAAAATATGGCATTATTTGAATCATATGAAAGAAGAGAGCCTCAGATTCTTGCTTGCTTAAAAGAGTACGGCATCTCTTCCATTGAAGAGTGTAAGGATATCTGCGATGCTGCAGGTATTGATGTGTATCATTTAATCGAGGGCATTCAGCCTATCTGCTTTGAAAATGCAAAATGGGCATACACCGTTGGTGCTGCCATTGCAATTAAGAAAAATTGCCGCAAGGCTGCTGACGCTGCTGCAGCAATCGGTATCGGACTCCAGGCATTCTGCATTCCCGGTTCCGTAGCTGACCGTCGTAAAGTAGGTCTTGGACATGGTAACCTTGGAAAAATGCTTCTGGAAGAAGACACCGAGTGCTTCGCATTCCTTGCAGGACATGAGTCCTTCGCAGCTGCAGAAGGTGCTATCGGTATCGCAGAGAAGGCTAACAAAGTTCGTCAGAAACCGCTTCGTGTCATCCTGAACGGTCTTGGAAAGGACGCTGCACAGATTATTTCCCGTATCAACGGATTTACCTATGTAGAGACCAAGTACAATTACTTCACCGGTGAGGTTGAGGAAGTATTCAGAAAGTGCTACAGCAAAGATCCCGAGTCACCTCGTGCTAAGGTTAACTGCTACGGTGCAAACGATGTTCAGGAAGGTGTTGCTATCATGTGGAAGGAAAACGTTGACGTTTCCATCACCGGTAACTCCACCAACCCGACCAGATTCCAGCATCCCGTTGCAGGTACCTACAAGAAAGAGCGCGTAGAGGCAGGAAAGAAGTACTTCTCCGTAGCTTCCGGCGGTGGTACCGGACGTACCCTTCACCCGGATAACATGGCTGCAGGTCCTGCTTCCTACGGTATGACCGATACCATGGGACGTATGCATTCCGATGCACAGTTCGCAGGTTCTTCATCCGTTCCCGCTCACGTAGAAATGATGGGTCTCATCGGTGCAGGTAACAACCCGATGGTTGGTATGACCGTTTCTACCGCAGTTTCCATCGAAGAAGCTGCAAAGGCTGGAAAGTTCTAATCTAAAAATGATTTGTTAAGGTTAATTATTAATAAGAAACACCGGCACGGGGATATCCGTTGCCGGTGTTTTAATTTCAGCCAATAATGATTGATTTTTCGGTCATGTTCATATATAATTCAAAAGGTTAATTCAGTATAGGAAAGGGGATAATTGAGATGGATAACGAAAATAAAGAAACGATGACGGAAAACGCTGAAAACACCGAAGCTACCGAAACAAAGGAGAGTACAAAGAAAAAGGGATTTTTGCCCTGGCTTAATGAGAGCAGACTGGAAACAGTTGTTGCTATTTTTCTTGGTATTACCGCGCTTTTGACGGCATGGGCTACATGGATCGGCTCACTTCACGGAGGAAATCAGGCAACCAATTATGCGAAGAGCAACAACCTTTCTGCAGACGGAAACTCTATGTGGAATGAAGCTTCCCAGCAGTATATGCAGGATATGCTGACCTGGAATGATATTGTGGATACCTTGACGGATATCGAAATTGCCGAAAAAGAAGACAACAGAGTGGAAGCGAATCTCCTTCAGACAAAATTGGATAACTTGATTTATGACAGTGGTTCCGAAGAGTTTATTGAGGCAGTGGAATGGGCACTTGATCAGCCCGAGTATGTAACACCGTTCGATAAGGAAGGCTATGTGGACCACTATTACGAAGAAGCTCAGGCTGTGCTTGATGAATCTTCCGAGGTTCTTGCTCAGGGACAGGAAGACAATGCAAACGGAGACAGATTCGGATTGGTTACCGTTATTTTCTCTCTTGTTTTATTCCTTCTTGGTATCGTTGGTATATTTAAGAATCTGCCGAATCGAAAACTGGTATTTATCATTTCTCTTGTATTCTTGATTGCGGCAACTATTTATATGTTTACAATTCCGCTTCCTTCCGGATTTACCCTGTAAGGGCGGAAGAGTAAAATCTTATTAAATTCGATATTTGATTTGTTGAGACTTAAACTTATAAGAAGCACCGGCACGGAGAGATCCGTCGCCGGTGTTTTTTAATGAAATGATAGACGAATAATGAATAAGGAATGAACAATGAATGAAATGATGTGGAATGCGATTGAATAAAACACGGCTTAAAATATAATGGTAAATATAGGGAAGTATTTTTAGCTCTTTGTCAGGGTGTGTATTAGCTGAGCGACAGTACCGGTCGGAATTCGCTTGATAAGTTTCGTAAGCGCCTTCAGAATATTCCCATGATTACCATTTCCGGTGATTCACCGGATATTCCCAATATTCGTTATGACAATAAAAACGGTATTACACGCGGTGTTTATCATATGGTTCGAAACCAACGCTGTCGTAAAATCGCCATGGTGGGCGGCCCGGAGGATAATCCGGATACCAGAGAAAGAGTAGAGGCTTAACAACCGAAGGGGATTTTTATCGGAAGTTGAGAATCTGTTCTGTGATGTAAGCAGAAAAGAAGAGGAGCAGCCGAAATATGTTCTGGTCGGATATGCGGACGTGGACGGACTGAAAGGTGTGAACGATGCTTTCGGACATGACGAAGGGGACACCCTGATTGTATCCTGTGCCAGAGCATTGAAGACTGCTATGGGCGACAGAGGCGTCATCGGAAGAATGGGCGGCGATGAGTTTGCGGTTGTATTTTTTGCGGATGACGAAGAAGAGGCGATTTTATCGAAAACGTCAAAAAGACAGAAGAATGATTTATGAAACATAAAACTCCGGAATGGTCCGGAGTTTTATTATTTACTTTTGAAGGGTTCTTTGTTAGAATAATTTCATCGGATATTCATCCGGTTCTAATTCATCGGGCAGATCGCCCGTAAATTCCTAATTCCAAAATATACAAAAGATCGGAGGGATGCCTTTGAGGGTGGTTTATTGGACAGTATAAGGCGTATTTTTATATTGTCGACGGAAAAAATAGAGTAATTATAAATGTTTCACGCTTTTTGAGCAAAAACTATTGACAAATACGAACATTTGTTTTATTGTATAAAACAGAACGAATGTTCACACAGAAGGAGATTAATAATTATGGAAAGAGAAGAAAAATTAAAAGCATTGGACGCAGCACTTTCTCAGATTGAAAGACAGTTTGGAAAGGGTGCGGTAATGAAACTCGGGGATCCGGCATCTACCATGAATGTGGAGACCATTCCCACAGGTTCCTTAAGTCTGGACATTGCGTTAGGCCTTGGCGGTATTCCGAAAGGAAGAATCGTAGAGATTTTTGGACCGGAATCTTCCGGTAAAACAACGGTTACTTTACATATGATCGCTGAAGTGCAGAAGCGCGGCGGTATTGCAGGATTTATCGATGCGGAACATGCGCTTGATCCCGCTTATGCGAAAGCAATCGGCGTAGATGTGGATAATATGTATATTTCCCAGCCGGATAACGGCGAGCAGGCTCTTGAAATCACGGAGACCATGGTTCGTTCCGGTGCGATTGATATAGTTGTTGTTGACTCTGTAGCAGCGTTGGTTCCCAAGGCTGAGTTGGAAGGTGATATGGGTGATTCTCATGTAGGCCTTCAGGCAAGATTGATGTCCCAGGCTCTCAGAAAACTGACCGGTGCCATCGGAAGAAGCAATTGTACGGTTGTTTTCATCAACCAGCTTCGTGAAAAAGTCGGCGTATTCTACGGAAATCCGCAGGTTACTACCGGTGGTAATGCGTTGAAATTCTACAGTTCCGTACGTATGGAAATTCGTCGTGTGGAGCAACTTAAGGCAGGCGGAGACATCATCGGTAACAGAACCCGTGCAAAAATCGTTAAGAATAAGATTGCACCTCCGTTCAAAGAGGCAGAATTTGATATCATGTTCGGTGAAGGCATTTCCTTTGAAGGAGACGTTCTTGACCTTGCGGCTGATATCGGCGTAATCCAAAAGAGCGGTGCCTGGTATGCATATGAAGGAAATAAGATCGGACAGGGAAGAGACAATGCAAAGACCTATCTGAAAGAGAATCCTGATGTTTGCAGACTGGTAGAGCAGAAAGTAAGAGAGCATTACGGACTTTTGGGAACGGCTTCCGAGACCGATTCCAAGGAAGGAACCGAAGAAAAGAAGCCTGTAAGCCGCAAGAAGGGTACGATTGCTGATGCTGCGGAAGTGGGTTAACAAATGATAGTTACAAAGATTACGGAAAAGAATAAGAAAAAACTGACTGTAAGTCTTGAAAACGGTGTCGCCTTTGTTTTATACAAAGGCGATTTCCGTAATTACCATATTGCGGAAAACGAAAATCTCCCAGAGAAAGAATTTGAAGAGATAATGGGTGAATTATTGCCGAAAAGAGCCTTGGATCGCTCCTATAAGCTTTTGATGAGCAAGGATTATACCGAAAAACAGATTCGGGAGAAATTGAATGCAGACGGTTATCCGGAGAATATCATTGAAAACACGGTCACCAAATTGAAAGAGCAGAAATACCTGAATGATTCCAGATATACCGAAAATTTCATCTTCTGGAAGGCAAAAAGCAAGAGTAAAAGACGTTTGATGACGGATCTAAGGGCTAAAGGAATCGGTTCCGGGGATGCGGAAGAGATTTATAACAAACTTCTGGCTCGGAATGATATTGATTCCGAGGAGGATGTGGCGAAGGAATTTTTGCAAAAGAAAGGATTTGATGCAAAAAATGCTACATTTGAGGAGAAGGAAAAGATGAAACAGACATTGCTTCGGAAAGGGTATTCTTTTGATACGGTTTTTCATCTTCTGGGACGCGGGGAATGGTAGAGGATAAGCCTTTCGGGGGAGTTTTTTGCTTGACATAACTTTTGCCTTTGTATAAAATATAAATGTTGTAGTATAGATAATTAGGGCATTATGTCCAAATTAATACTTGTTCTATGAAAATTAAATAAGGAGGTGCTCCTGCAATGGGCAATATCAGTATCCCTTTATATTTGCTGATCATTATCATTGTAGCTGCAATTCTCATCTCCGCATTGATTGCTTCTCTTATTACCCGTTCTCTTTATAAGAAGAGCGTGGAAAAGAAGATTGGCAATGCAGAAGATAAGGCAAGAGAAATTCTCGATGAAGCCTTAAAAACTGCAGAAGCCAAGAAGAGAGAAGGTCTTTTGGAAGTCAAAGAGGAATCTATCCGGGCCAAGAACGAACTGGATAAAGAAATCAAGGACAGAAGAGCGGAGGCTCAGCGTTTTGAACGAAGAGTTCAGCAGAAAGAAGAAAGTGTTGAAAAGAAACTGGATGCTTTGGAGAAGCGTGAGCAGAGTTTGACGGCGAAAGAAGAAGATCTTGCAAAGAAGAAAGAGGTAATTTCCAAGTTAAACGAACAAAGATTGCAGGAACTGGAGCGTATTTCCGGTTTAACCTCTGAACAAGCAAAAGATTATCTGTTAAAAATTGTTGAAGACGATGTGAAACATGAAACCGCCGTTCTCATTAAGGAAATGGAGAACAAGGCAAAGGAAGAAGCAGACAAGAAGGCAAAGGAATATGTAGTAGGCGCTATTCAGAAATGTGCTGCAGACCATGTATCCGAAGCAAGTATCTCTGTCGTGCAGCTTCCGGGAGATGAGATGAAGGGCAGAATCATCGGTCGTGAGGGTCGAAACATTAAGACTCTTGAGACGATGACAGGTGTGGAACTCATTATTGATGATACTCCTGAAGCAGTCGTGCTGTCCGGATTTGATCCGATCAGAAGAGAAGTGGCAAGAATTGCCCTTGAACGTCTGATTGTCGACGGAAGAATCCATCCCGCAAGGATTGAGGAATCTGTTGAAAAGGCAAGGAAAGAAGTGGAAAATGTCATGAAGGAAGAAGGCGAGAATGCCTGCCTTGATGTCGGAGTACACGGAATTCATCCTGAACTGGTAAGACTTCTCGGAAAGATGAAGTTCCGTTCCAGTTATGGCCAGAATGCGCTGAAGCATTCCGTGGAAGTGGCTCAGCTTTCCGGACTTTTAGCTGCTGAACTTGGCCTGGATGTCAGACTTGCTAAGCGTGCAGGACTTTTACATGATATTGGTAAAGCAGTTGACCATGAAATGGAAGGTTCACACGTACAGCTCGGTGCCGAGCTCTGCAGAAAGTACAAAGAGTCTGCAACTGTTATCAATGCCGTGGAATCTCACCATGGCGATGTAGAAGCAACATCTTTGATTTCCTGTATTGTACAGGCTGCTGATGCAATCAGTGCCGCAAGACCGGGTGCAAGAAGAGAAACTCTTGAAACTTATACAACACGTCTCAAACAATTAGAAGATATCGCCAATAATTACAAAGGCGTTGAAAAATCATTTGCTATTCAGGCAGGTCGTGAAATTCGCGTAATGGTAGTTCCTGAACAGATCACCGACGATGATATGGTATTGCTGGCAAGGGATATTTCCAAGCAGATTGAGGATGAATTGGAATATCCTGGTCAGATTAAAGTAAGTGTGATCAGAGAATCCCGCGTTGTGGATTACGCAAAGTAAGATTAAGCCGGTGGCGGATAACGCCGCCGGTTTTTTATGCGCAGGGCGATTTGTTTGGTTGATTTGAATAGAAAGTGGCTTATAATACAATTTATATAATTGATAGGAGAATACTGTATGAAACCGTTTGAAAGATTGGACAGAAGGCTTGTGGCACACGGTCATATTATGGATTATTACGAGGATACCATTGCGGTTCCGAACGGAAATATAGCTCATTGGGACTTTATCAAACACAAAGGAGCGGCTGCGGTTATTCCGGTCCTTCCGGACGGAAGAATCCTGATGGTGAGACAATATCGAAACGCGCTGGATCGTGAAACAATAGAGATTCCGGCGGGAGGCTTAAATGAGAATGAAGATCCTTATGATTGTGCCATGAGGGAGTTAACGGAAGAGACCGGTTACAGTGTGGATCAGATGGAGTTTTTGATCTCTGTTTGTACGACGGTTGCTTTTTGCAATGAAAAGATTCCGATCTATGTGGCATTTATTGACGGAAAACAGGGAGAACAGCATTTGGACGAAGATGAGTATATTAAAGTGGAACCTTATGCGCTCGACGACCTCTGCGACTTGATCTATTCCGGACAGTTGAATGATTCCAAAACGGTTGCGGCAATAATGGCGTATAAGAATAAGTATGAGATTAATGAAGATTGATAAATAATACCGGATTACATATATTGACCGATGACTTTTATAGTCAATGATAATCGGGCGCTTTTTGAATCAAAAATCAAAAATATGGTTGTCATAATTGCGTTATAAATTTAATAATTATGTAAAATTATTTAACGGCAGATAAATATTTTCTGCCGTTATTTTGTACAAAAATATCAAGATATAGTAGGGCAGTGAAAAGAAAACCGATATGTAGTAAATGCCTTGATTTTACTGAAAAAAACAGTAAAAAAAATGAAATATTTCGTTGATTTTCCTAGGATTTCTGTCTATAATGAAACTTGCACGGTCAATGATTTACATAATACTTTGACCAAACGGTCTACAAAGATCGGCAGTTATGGTTTACCATAACGATATTACAGATAAGGATATTTTGTGGATGGAACAACAAATCGATGCATTGATTCAATTCTTGCATGAGAAGAAGAATACATCAAAAAATACGGAATTATCCTATCGCCGTGATTTGATCAAACTTGCAAATTATTTGCAGGATGAATTGGGGAAAAAGAACTTCGGAGAGGTTACCGCGGAAGATTTAGAAAGTTACGTGCAGCATATGCATGATTTAAATGCAGCACCGACTTCCATTTCCAGAAGTATAGCATCCACCAAGGCGCTGTTCCTTTTCTTAAAGGATACAGGCGAAATCAAAGAGGATGTTGCACTGGAATTGAAATCTCCCAAGATTGAGAAAAAAGAGCCGTCTGTTATGTCCAAAAAGGATGTAATGAAGCTTTTGGAACAGCCTTCCGGTAATTCGCCCAAGCAAATCCGCGATAAGGCTATGCTGGAACTTTTATATGCAACAGGTATTCGCGTTTCCGAGTTGATCAATTTAAAGACTTCGGACGTGAATCTTTCCATGGGATTTATCGTATGTCATGATGCACATAAGGAAAGAATCATTCCTTTCGGTGCAAAGGCCAAAGATTCTCTCATGCATTACCTGTCCGGAGCAAGAGACAATATGCTTGAGGATAAAACCTCCCAGATCTTGTTTGCGAACTGTTCCGGTGAAGCAATGAGCCGTCAGGGATTTTGGAAAATCATCAAGTATTATGCCAAAAAAGCGGGAATTGAGGCTGACATTACGCCGCATACGCTCAGACATTCTTTTGCGGCACATCTTGTGGAAAACGGTGCGGACTTAAAGAGCGTTCAGGAAATGCTCGGACATTCCGATATTTCAACGACACAGATTTACGTGAATTTAACCCAGAGCCGTTTGAGAGAAGTGTACGACAAGGCACATCCCCGCAGCTGATTAGATTAGAAAGAATAAGGCGCCATCGGTAAGATGAGGCGCCTTTTTTGTTGCTTTTATTGATTCAAACTTATTGAAATAAGAATTCGAGGTTTAATAACCTGGAGTTTACAGATCATTTATAAAGTGTTTATAAAACGTTTATAAATCGTGAAACGACGGTTTTCTCTCTGAAAACGTACAATAATGGGAGAAACCGGCCTCTCTTAAGATGCGTTCCGCTGTATCAAAGCCGAAAGAGATATCTTCCGGTTTATGGGCATCGGCACCTATCGTTATAATTTCACCGCCCAGCTCCTTATATAAACGAATGATTTCCGGACAGGGGTTCGTATTGCGTAGTGTTTTATAAAGCCCTCCGGTATTCAATTCGATCCCTTTTCCGCTGTCTATGATCTTTTTTAAGATTTCTTCAATGACATCACCGAAATCTTTAAAGCGATAGGTATATTCCTTTTTCCGGTCATCGGGAATATAGCGGACGATGTAATCCAGGTGTCCGTAAACATCGTAATCTTTAAAAGAAGAGACGTTGGTAAGAATCTCTTCGAAATAATCGAGAAGTCCCTCTTTGATACTGATTCCGTCATAATAGGAAGGCCAGTAGGGGTCTTTTTTCATGCAAACGTGAGAGGATGCAATCACGAAATCAAAAGGATAGGAGTGAACATAGTCGGATAACATCGGATAGAGTTGCGGCTGGACACCGAGTTCCACACCGAAGCCAACCTGAATCCTGGAAGAGTATTGATCTTTCAGCTCGAGGTATTCTTTTCGGTAGTTCTCCGTATCCAGATCAAAAAGCCCTTCCTCTTCGGGAATGACATAGGCATAATCCGGATCGTTATGTTCCGTGAAACATATTTTGCTCAGGCCGCAAAGAATCGCAGATTCAATCATTTCCCGGGTGGGAGTTTTTGAATCTCCGGAGTGGTGGGAGTGCATGTGGAAATCAGCTTTTATCATGTATAGACTCCTTTTGCTGTCTCGTGAAACATTTTTTGTGTTCCGAAAACAATTATAGTACGAAAAACGGGTTTGTAAAATAACTTTGAATGACTTTTAAATTTTTATGAATAATGGAAATATTCCCTTGAATTTCTAACGCGGTTTGGGTAAAATGGTTTTGCTGACAAAAGTTTGACAATCCCGAATGATTTGCCAAATCAGGAAGGGGTCAACTGTTAAATACATTTTAGGAGGATTTACAAATGGCAGTAAAAGTAGCAATTAATGGTTTTGGCCGTATCGGACGTCTTGCATTCAGACAGATGTTTGGAGCAGAAGGATACGATGTAGTAGCAATCAACGATTTAACATCTCCCAAGATGTTAGCACACCTTTTGAAGTATGATTCTTCTCAGGGTAAATACGCTAAGGCAGATACCGTATCTGCAGGCGAAGATTCCATCACTGTTGACGGAAAGACTCTTAAGATTTACAAAGAGCCCGACGCAAACAACTGCCCTTGGGGTGAGCTTGGAGTAGACGTAGTTCTTGAGTGCTCCGGTTTCTATACCTCTAAGGAAAAAGCACAGGCACACATCAATGCAGGTGCAAAGAAGGTTGTTATTTCCGCTCCTGCAGGAAAAGATCTTCCTACCATCGTTTACAATGTAAACCACACAACTTTAACCAAGGATGATACCATCATCTCCGCAGCAAGCTGCACCACAAACTGCTTAGCTCCCATGGCTAAGGCTCTTAATGATCTTGCAGGCATCAAGTCCGGTATCATGAGCACTATTCATGCATACACCGGTGATCAGATGATCCTTGACGGACCTCAGAGAAAGGGTGACTTAAGAAGATCCCGTGCAGGTGCTATCAACATCGTTCCCAACAGCACCGGTGCTGCAAAGGCAATCGGCCTTGTTATCCCTGAACTGAACGGTAAGTTAATCGGTTCCGCACAGCGTGTTCCGACCCCTACCGGATCCACCACCATCCTTGTTGCAACTGTTGAGAAGTCCGTAACCAAGGAAGAGATCAACGCAGCAATGAAAGCAGCAGCTAATGAGTCCTTCGGATACAACGAAGATGAAATCGTATCCTCCGATATCATCGGAATGACCTACGGTTCCTTATTCGATGCTACCCAGACTATGGTTGGCGAAGATAACCTTGTACAGGTTGTTTCCTGGTATGACAACGAGAACTCCTACACCAGCCAGATGGTTAGAACCATTAAGTACTTCGCAGAGTTACAGTAATCTGCAGTCAGCATGAACCAAACGGAGTAATCCGAACGAAAAAGACCCGACCGGGGATATCCGGCCGGGCTTTTTTTGTCTTTTTGAGTGACATATTGTTCATAGGATTGTCGGTATTTGTTCATACTTTCCGAAAGGTGAGTATGATATAATGAAACAGTAAAGTCAGTTGCTTTATGGAGGATAAGGGATGAAGAGAAAAGGCTTATTTCTGATTATAGTAACTTTACTGTTTGTCTTTGTAATCGGTTGCGGGAAAAAGACGGAAGAGGAATCATCCGAAACCCTTGATGTTATGACCTTAAACGAGGATGGAACGTATACTCCGAAAGAAGGCGATTTTTATATTGGGGCTATATTCCGTTATGTAGAGGAAGAAGTTCTGGAAATGGATCTTGTCTGCAAGGACGGAGTGGTTGTAGATTGCGGTAAGGCATGTTTCACGGAAGGTGAGTTTTTGAAAAGTGATTACCTGGGCCTTCCCTATATGGATGCTTTTGAAAAGTTCTTTGAGAAGTTCGGACAGGAAAGGAACTTAAAAAATGCGGACTGCATTGATATTGAAGTAACCGAAGACCAGGATAATAACAGAGATTCCATTCTGGAAGAGTTTAAGAATCTGGCTTCCAAAATCGGTTTTCCTCCGAATAAGATCAACTTTGTCAGTGACCCGAAGGAAAGATTTAACGAAAAAATAGCGGAATTTACCAAGGATGCCGTAAACAGGCGTGCCGAAGACAGTACGGAAGAACAGTCGCAGGATGTAGAACCCAATGCTCCTCAGGGACCTTTGGAAGTAGCTTCCTTTGAGGAAATGAAAAAAGCATATGAATCCGGCCGGAGGCAGTTTGTACTGACGGGCGATATCACGATTGATTTAAGTCAGTGTTCTCTGAATTTTGCGGATACAGACTGTCAGGGACACAACGTTACGGTGAAAGGTGCCATCCATTATGAAGAGACCGATCAGGGCGTAACCTTTGCCGTATTTGAAAATCCCGGTACGGTTGATCTGTCTGCTCTTACAGTAAATATGGATTCCTTTGATGAAGAAAAGATGATAGGAAGAGCATACGGAATTCAGTTCCGGAACGGAAGTTACAAGAATCTTACCGTGCCGTCCGGTATTCCGAACAGAATGGATGGAATCAACGTAGCTCCTTATCAGAGTTATTCGTGTTGTGAAATCAATGACGATGGTACCGAGTTTGCGGTTCTGTACTGTGGACCGTCCGTTTCTTACAAGGAACTTCAGGAAAAAGAAATAAAAGTGATGACTGCGATCCTGACGGAAGGAGATGCGGATTCCGTCCCGGAAGATCCGGACCACAGGATAAACGAATTCTGGACAGAGATGGAAATAGATGTTGGCGATGTTGTATTACCAGATCAGGATTATCAGATGTTTAAACTGCATCCGGGTGCCAAGCTGAAAATAAGCGGTAAGATTGCCTTAACCGGCGGGAAACTGGACTGGGAAGTATCCGAACCGGACCAGCTGGATATCAGAGATTTAACTTTAGTAAAGAAACATGCATCTCCGGATATGGTAAAAGTAAGATTTGATCCGACGATCGGAATTAATGAGGACCTCCTGCAGGCAAAGGCTGCAAGCGGAAAGATTATGTTTAACAAGGGAGACAGTTCCTATGACATAACCATCTGGTAGATCATAATAAGCTTTTTATGAAAGAGGGGGGCGTCCGAAAGGCGCCTTCTTTTTGTGTGGAAAAGTCTTATATCGTAAAAATTTAAAAATTGTTAATAACCTATCTGTTGAGAGTGATGTTCAAGTGTGGTATAATACATTTTGCTTGTGAAAAAATTCACATAAGACCTTCCGCAGTAATGCGCAAACTACGGAAAGGAAAAAATATAAGGAGGACAGATTTATGTCATTAAACAAGAAAAGCGTTGACGATTTTAACGCAAAAGGCAGAAGAGTATTGGTTCGTTGCGATTTTAACGTTCCGTTAAAAGACGGCGTGATCACCGATGAAACCAGAATTAATGCAGCTCTTCCCACAATCAACAAACTGATTGCTGACGGCGCAAAGGTTATTCTTTGCTCCCACTTAGGCAAGGTTAAAGAAGGACCGAACGAGAAGGAATCCCTTGCACCCGTTGCAAAGAGACTTTCCGAGAAGCTTGGCAAGGAAGTTGTTTTCGTTGCTGATTACAATGTTACCGGCGAAGCTGCTACCGCAGCAGTTGCTGCAATGAACGAAGGAGATGTTGTTCTTCTTCAGAATACCCGTTTCCGTGGCAAGGAAGAGACCAAGCCCCAGGAAGCAGGCGAGAAGTTCGCAGAAGAGCTTGCAGCACTTGCTGATGACTATGTATGCGATGCTTTCGGTTCCGCACACAGAGCTCACGCTTCCGTTGCTGTTGTTACCAAGTACATCTCCGCTAAGGGTGGTGTAAATGCTGTTGGTTACTTAATGCAGAAGGAAATCGATTTCCTCGGAAACGCAGTTGAAAATCCTGTTCGTCCTTTCGTAGCAATCCTTGGCGGCGCTAAGGTAGCTGATAAATTAAACGTTATCAATAACCTTCTTGAGAAGTGCGATACCCTTATCATCGGTGGTGGTATGGCATTCACCTTCTTAAAGGCTCAGGGAAATGAAATCGGTAAGTCCCTCGTTGATGACGAGAAACTTGATTACTGCAAGGAAATGATCGCAAAGGCAGAAAGCCTTGGCAAGAAGCTTTTACTTCCTGTAGATACCACCATCGCAGCTTCCTTCCCGGATCCCATCGACGGACCCATCGAAGTATCCGTTGTTGATGCAAATGCAATCCCTGCAGATATGGAAGGCCTTGATATCGGACCCAAGACTGCAGAACTTTATGCAGACGCTGTTAAGAACGCTAAGACCGTTGTTTGGAACGGACCTATGGGCGTATTCGAGAACCCGACCCTTGCAAAAGGTACCATCGCAGTTGCTAAGGCTCTTGCTGAGACCGATGCTACCACGATTATCGGCGGCGGTGACTCCGCAGCAGCAGTTAACCAGTTAGGTTTTGCTGACAAGATGAGCCACATTTCCACCGGTGGCGGTGCTTCCCTTGAATTCCTTGAGGGTAAGGAACTTCCCGGCGTTTACGCAGCAGATGACAAGTAAGGAGAATAAGTAAAATGGCAAGAAGAAGAATTATCGCAGGCAACTGGAAAATGAACAAGACTCCCAGCGAGGCAGTTGCTCTGGTAAATGAATTAAAAGATCTCGTAAAGAATGATGCAGTTGACGTAGTTTACTGCGTACCTGCAATCGACATCGTTCCCGTTGCAGAAGCTGTTAAGGGAACCAACGTTAAGGTTGGTGCTGAGAACTTCTACATCGAAGACAAGGGTGCGTTCACCGGAGAAATTTCCGCTCCCATGTTAAAAGATGCAGGTGTTGAATTCGTTATCATCGGACATTCCGAGAGACGTGAGTACTTCAAAGAGGACGATGCTTTCTTAAACAAGAAAGTAAAGAAGGCTTTTGAAGCAGGTATTACCCCCATTCTTTGCTGCGGCGAGTCTCTTGAGCAGAGAGAAATGAACGTAACCATGGACTGGATTCGTCTTCAGATCAAGTCCGACCTTGCAGGCGTTACCGCCGATCAGGTGAAGACCATGGTTATCGCATATGAACCTATCTGGGCAATCGGAACCGGCAAGACCGCAACGAGCGACCAGGCAGAAGAAGTTTGCAAGGGCATTCGTGAGTTAATCGCTGAAATCTATGATGCCGAGACCGCAGAAGCAGTTCGCATCCAGTACGGCGGATCCATGAATGCAGGTAATGCAGCTGAGCTTCTTTCCAAGCCCAACATCGACGGCGGCTTAATTGGCGGCGCTTCCTTAAAGCCCGACTTCGGCCAGATCGTAAACGCATAAGATTATTCAATGATTGAACGAGATAAAGCAGTTTTGCGGATATGCAAAACTGCTTTTCTTTATGCTATAATGATGAAGATCAGTTGATTTCATTTCAGGAGTACACGATGATGTTTTGGAAAAGCAAAAGCCATGCCAAGGTGATTCACCCGCCTAAATTCCACTGGTTGATGGTAGAGTTGTATCCCGACTGCCCGGATTGCGGATTTGACAATTATGATGCACATATCAAATGTCCGAATTGCCAAAAGGATTTGATTCGGTTTCAAAAAAAGATTGAATCCAAGAATCTTCCGCAGTATCCCACCGAACATTATCCGAAAAACGGAATGCTTTTGCTCGAAGGATATAGAAGTACCTATCTGGCAACCGCCATCGAAAAAGACGGAGAATGTTATATCTGTACGAATAATCCGTAAAAGAGCTTACTCAGTGAATCAAAGGAGAATAACGGAATGGAAAAATTCAAATGCAAAAACTGCGGCGGAGAATTTGAGATTCATACGCACGGGGAACTTGTCTGTCCTTTCTGCGGTTCCAAGCAGTATTTTACCGACAGCGATTTTAAAGGGTACGATGAGTTTCGCGACAGCCTTCTTCGTTTCCTTCGCGTATCCAATGATCTGGAAGTGGAAAGCGGCGATGTTTTAAGCCTTTGGAATCACCATCATACCCTGGAGGTTGAAGGCCAAAACGGTGAAAGCGTTGAGATTTCGTATACCTTCCATACGGTTGTGGATGGAGTAAAAGTGTATATCAGCAAGGATAACGCGGTCTATGTTTTTGATCGAAAGAATAAAGACTATGTAAAGAAGATGTTTGACCGGCTGGACAACCTGGAATATCCTTCGGCGGACATTAAAGATTTGAAACGCTTCCTGCCGAGTTTAAATCTGTCACTGGATTTAAAGGATGAGAGCATTCTGGTGGCATTTTCCAAGCCGGAGAATGTCTATCCACTGTTTGCTTTTTCCGGTCTCAGTCCCAAACACGTTGCCTGGATTATTTCGAGAATGGAGAATTTCAGCTGCCTGCTTGAGTTTAACGGTCTGGACTTTAAACACATGGACCAAAACGGAGTATATATCAATCCGAAGACACATGAGGCTTACCTTATCGGCGGCTGGTGGGATGTACCCGCTGCGGGAAAAGGAATTGCACTTACATCGCTTCGAAAGGCCGCGGCAGAGCTTTTGGGAGAACGAATCAAGGAAGGACCGAAGATGCTGGAAGAATTCCTTGTATCCAAACCGCAAAGCAACGCTTATGACGATTTTGCCGCCTGGGATGCCGTAATCGAAAACGGATTCGGCGGGCATCATTTCACCAAATTCAACGAAACATAGAGGAGTCAGAACGGGAAAGCAGATTAATAACAGGATTAGGAAAGCAAATTTGAAAATACAGAATAAGAAAGGGGTATTGTAATGGGAAGAGGAAGTTATACCGCATCAGACTGGGCCAGACTGAAAGAAAGCAGAAAGATTGATCATTCGTCCGTAAATGAGATTTTCCGGGCGGAGAAAATGGATGATAAATTTAATCCTCTGTATATCGACAAACGTGAGGCAAGAGACAGTGAGGAGCATCCCAATTCCACTCCGATCATCATCGGCGTGGATGTAACTGGCTCCATGGGGTATCTTTCCGAGGAAATCATCAAAAACTCTTTAGACAAACTGATGAAAAAACTTTATTCCACCAATCTGGTCGAGGATCCGCAGCTGATGTTTGCGGCAATCGGAGATGCCGTCGAAGATGAGGCTCCGCTTCAGGTCACACAGTTTGAATCGGATATTCGTATTGCGGAACAGTTGATGGATTTATGGATTGAAGGAGCAGGCGGCGATTCTCCCGAGGATTATCAGCTTCTTTGGTATTTTGCCAGCCGCCATACGGAAATCGATTCCTTTACCAAAAGGTCGAAAAAAGGCTTTTGCTTTACCATTGGGGATGCGGATTTTCATCAGGGACTGTGGGCAAAAGACATCAAACGTATTTTTGGCGACGATGCCAAAGACATCGGCACCAAAAAACTTGCGGAAGAAGCAGGTGAAAAGTATGAACTTTTCCATATTGATTTAAAGAACAGCTTTGACAACGCAGCACATTATATTCCGGGACATGTTATTTCCATTAAACCTTCGGAGATAAAATACCTGCCAGAAGTCATTGTGGGCGCCATTCAAAAGACCAACGGAATTGACATGAAGGAGATTCTCGGACCTCTTGATTTCAGCGCCAAAAGCGTTGTGGAAAAAGCAGTCTGCAGATTATCCTCCGGAAAGAAGATCAGCCTGTGATCACTGCCATAATCGGGAAAAATTTCGGAGATGAAGGAAAGGGACTCGCCGTGGATGATTTCTGCTCACGGGTCCCCGGTTGTCTTGTGGTAAAACATAACGGCGGGGCACAGGCCGGACATACGGTATCGTACTGTGGCAAAAGGTTCGTGTTCCATCAGCTCTCCTCAGGCTCATTCAGAGGTGCGGATACGTATTTTGCAACAACCTATTATCCGGATCTTTACAAATTACGGGAAGAAGCGGAAGAGTTTCAGGCGATAAACAATGCACTTCCGCGCATTTTCTGTTCGCTTGATACACCGCTTATCTACTTGGACGATATTCTTCTGAATATGGCGCTGGAGGAATCCAGAGGAGATGCAAGGCACGGAAGCTGCGGAATGGGAATCAACGAAGGTTGCGTTCGCACAAAGGCGGGGTATGGACTATATCTGAAAGATATAATCGGGGGAAAAGACACCGGCTATTCCATAGAAAATGCCGCCGGGAAACTCGCGGATAAACTCCTGACAATTCGCTCATCCTATCTTGCCGGACGGAGGAAAGAATTGGGCCTTGCGCATATTCCGGATGAGTATGAAGAACTGCTTTCTTCGGAAGATGTATTGTTCAATGCCGCCGAAGAGATGGTTCTCGGAGCCTCATTATTAACCCTCGTTGAAGATGAATCGGAATTCTTAAGAAGTCGTAAAGACATCCTTTTTGAAAGCGGACAGGGTCTTTTGCTTGACAGCGAAAATAAAGAGTTTGCCCCGCATGTGACCGCATCGAGAACGGGACTTACCAATATTGTCGCTATCCTGAATAAAGCGGGACTTTCCCTTTCGGAAGTCTGCTATGTCAGTCGAAGTTACGTGACAAGACATGGAGCAGGCAGGCTTCCGTACGAATTATCGAGAGAGGAACTCTCGGAAAGTGTATCCATTGGAAAAGGAATCGGTGAAGATAAGACCAATCTGACCAATCCGTGGCAGGGAAGGATCCGGTATGCCAAACACGGAAGCGTGGAAGACTTCTTTGCACCGATCATAGACGATTTGAAAACAATCGGCATTTCGCCTTCCGTTGACGGAAATCCGGGATATCCTGTCATTTCCTTACTCCTGACCCATCTTAATGAAACGGCCGGAAAAATTGTTTTTCAAAACGAAAATATGGCAGTAAATGATTTTATGAAAGAAGTCCGGACGAGAGCCCTGCTTCATAAAATGTATCTTTCCGACGGAGAAGAAAAATTTCCGGAAATACTTCGAATTAAGAATTGATATTTTTGCATTTTCTGCAAATTCAACCCTTTATCATTGCATAAATTGTTCTGTTAACGACCCTGTTTTTTGGTATAATAAGGAACTGTAAGGGAAATATATATCTATTAGTGTAAAAAGAGGAAAAATCATGGTAATCAAATGTCCGAACTGTGACGGCGCATTGGAATACGATATCACTTCAGGCTTGCTTGTCTGCAAGTTCTGTAAGGCGTCCTTTACGGCAGAAGAAATAGGCAGTCCTGAAACGGACCCCGCAGATGAAGAAGCCGTTGCGGATCATACTATGCCTGTTTGGACTTCTTCGACTGCAGATGCGTCAAATTCACAGAGTGCGGTGTATAAAGAAGAAGGCACGGAGGGAAAAGAACCGGCTTATGTTTTTGATATTTCGGAAGAGGAAAGATCCCGCAGAAGAAGTGAATATTATGCACAACAGGCAAGATTATCCGAAGAATACAATCAAAGAAAGAAAATAGATTATACGAAGCCTTTTGCCGGCATGGCTGCCTCTGCAGCCGCTGCATCGACGATGCCGTCCGATATTGATTTGAGCGATGGATTTTCGGCGGAAGAACGGCAGAAAAAGGTGAATGATTATTACGCAAATCAGGCCCGGCTTCATGAGGAATATGCAAACAGACCCCAGGTGGATTATTCCAAACCGTTTGCCGGAACTTCCAGAGAAAATATGACGATGGAAGAGATTGAGGTTGCGAATCGCGAAGATGAAATCGCTTTAAACAATAAACTTAAGGAGATTGATAACCAATATAACAATATCAATCCGTACGGCAGATATTCCAATACCGGAAAAACAAGAACCGTAAACAGTCCTTACTTACCTTTTGTTGCTTCCGGACAGAATAATTATAACAGTCTGAAAAAGAACAATCCGAGAGAGCGGGCAAGAGAGATCTTCGCTCAAAAAAGAGAAGACGGCTATTTTTACGCTTCAAACGGAGCCAGAATTATTCATAACGCATCCGGCATTTATGTCACAACATCCGCACCGCCCGATGTGGGAGCCGATACGATGGACAATAAAATCTACACCTGTACGACCTGTGGAGCGGAACTTGCTCTGACCGGTGTGGAGACTTCATCCTTCTGTGCATACTGCGGTCAGCCTACCATTGTGTTTGACCGTATGGAAACCTGCACGAAACCGGATTGTATCATTCCTTTTACAATAACCAGGGATATGGCATTGAAGTTAATTCGTGACCGTTTAAACAAAGGTGCTCTGATTCCGAATGAAGTAAAGAACTTCCAGGTGGAGAAAATTTGCGGTATTTATATTCCGTACTGGCTTTTTGATGCGTCTTATACGGACAGTATGGTGATCAAAACCCGCGTGAAACAGGGTAAGTCCACCACAACAAAGTATTACCGTGTAAACAGCAATTGTAACCTGTTTTACTTCCCGGTGGATGCGTCAAAGAGACTGAACGACAATACTTCCAGAAAGCTGGATCCGTATGATTACAGCGGAATTCGTCCGTTCAATATTTCCTATATGTCAGGTTTTTATTCGGATCGTTTTGATATGGGGTCCGACACCATGACGATGATGGCAATGAGCCGCGCCCAGAATCTGATGTATGAAAAAGCAAAGAAGAAGGTACCCGGATCACCGCAGGGAATGGTGGATACCGCGCCGGTATTTCATGTAAGGAAGAAGTATTATACGATGTTTCCGGCTTGGTTTATGTCCTTCCGATATGAATTCAAGACCTATACCATCATGGTAAACGGACAGACCGGTAAAGTGGTGGGAGCGGTTCCTTATGAAAAGAAAAAATTCATTGCCCTGTTTGCAGGCCTTGTTGCACTGTTAAGCCTTGCAACGGTTCCGCTTTCCATTTTCCTTACGAAGTCCATGTTGACATCGAAGTCCAGCAATTCCATGAAAATGTTGGCGATTCCGATTGTATTTGGCATCATCATGTTGATTGCGGCATCTGCAAAAATGAACAAATACAAGAAGAATATGGAACTTACAACAGAAGACGAAATTACAAGATTCGTTAAAGAAAGGCAGGAAGTCGAATGATATTTATTGTTTTGGGAGTTATGTTTGGATTGTTACTGTCCGTTTCCCTGGCATATTATATTGCGGCAACGGCGCTGTTAAAATCCAATGATTTCGGTGACGATGTCGTCGATCTGCAGACATTTGCAGGCTATGATCCGATTGCGATTCAAAATGTTGGGCAGGTATCCGGAAGTAAAAACTTCTTTAGATAAGGCGTAATTAAATAAGGGGACAGCCGTAAATGGTCTGTTCCCTTAGAGAATGCGTATTGATTTACATGGAGATGTAAAGGAGTACGAAGAGATAGTGTAAGACACTTCCGGCAACCACGAAAAGGTGGAAGACGAAGTGCATGAATTTGGTATCCTTCAGGTTATAGAAGATTACGCTGAGCGTATATAAAACACCGCCGATGACCAAAAGGATGAGACCTTTTACCGGAATGACACGGATTGCCGGGATTGCGATAATGACAACCATCCAACCGGCAATAATGTAAAGGGCCTGGGAAAGTTTGTAGAATTTATGCATGTCGATTAAGTTTACGACGATGCCGAGCGTACAACAGGCAAAATTGATTGCAAAACAAATCCATCCCCAGAATCCGCCGATGGAACATAAGCAGATCGGAGTGTAGGAACCTAAAATCATCAGATAGATCACGCAGTGATCCAGAATCTGAAGCACCTTTTTGATTTTTAAATTCTTGACCGTGTGAAACAAAAACGAAGTCAGAAATAATAGCGTGAAACAAAGACCGAAGATGGAAACCGCAAAAATGGCCAGCAGTCCTTTTTGGTTAATAATAGCCAGTATGGCAAGAACAAAAGTCCCGATAAAATAGAATAAGGCCGGAACTCCGTGAGAGATGGAGTTGGCGATTTCTTCTCCGTGGGACTGGTCGTTAAAGCGCAGTTTTCCTTTTTTGATTGATTTTACATCTTTAATTCGGTTCACAGTTTTCTCCTAGAAACACCATATATTAAGATACCGAATTTTATACTTCTTGTAAAGTTAAAAAAGGACTTTGAAGAAAATCAACTTGCAAAAAGAAAACAGATGTGCTATATTATGAAGGCTGACGTAAAAACAGCATGATTGATAAGAACGTGGAAACAGTAATCGGCACGGAGGTTTTATGAGTACCGTACTTTTGACAGATCTCGTATCTGAACTGACAACCGAAACAAGTGGCATTTCTACTTTGAGAATTGTACTGACAATTGTATTTGTAATCATTAGCGTAGCTTTATCAGCATTGGTTTTGATGCAGGAAGGTAAGACACAGGGTCTCGGAGCAATCGCCGGGGCAGCGGAAACCTACTGGGGCAAGAATAAAGGACGTTCCATGGAAGGTGTTTTGGTAAAGATTACCAGAGTTCTGGCAGTCCTCTTTATTCTCCTCGCAATCGCGTTGAATCTTACCAGAATTTAACGAAAAGAAGCAATCAAGACCCTTGCGGTAATCCGCAAGGGTTTTTTATTCGGAAAAACCCGAACGAAGATAACGATCATGGGAAAGAGTGAAAAGAAACTAATCGCAAACAATAAAAAAGTGTTTCACGACTATTTCGTGGAGGAAACCTATGAAGCCGGAATTGTGCTTCACGGTACGGAGGTGAAAAGTCTCCGTATGGGAAAGTGTTCCATCAAAGAGTCGTTTCTCAGAATTGAAAACGGCGAAATGTTAATCTATGGAATGCATATTTCTCCTTACGAAAAGGGAAACATTTTCAATAAAGATCCTTTAAGGACCCGTAAGCTTTTACTTCACAAGAGTGAAATCTACAAACTGATGGGAAAAGTGAAGGAAAAAGGTTACACACTGGTTCCGATTGAGGTATACTTTAAGGACGGAAAGGCTAAGATGGAAATCGGCCTTGCCAAGGGTAAAAAACTCTACGATAAACGGGAAGACATTGCCAAGAAAGACGCAAAGCGTGAAGCGGAGCGTGAGTTCAAGGCAAGATTCTAAATATATTTGCACTTTGACAAGTTCATATGGGGTAGTAAAGGTTTCGACAGGGGTAATGCAGCCGGAGAAGCTATCCGTTAGGGCACGTAAAACCCAAAACTTAAATATAAACGCTAACAAAAGAGTAGCTTTAGCAGCTTAATTGCTGCTTGTCCGCCCGGATTCACCCACAGGTTCGGATACGGGCATCATCGTTTGTGGGAAACGGCTTGTGCTAAGCTTTGCGCTCAGGTACGTAATATGAAGCTACCGAAGTCTTAAGAATGTTGTTCTTCGTAAGAATTTCGGGAATCATAAAGGAACAACTACGATAGTAGAAGGACGGGGAATTTATCTTTGGACACGGGTTCGACTCCCGTCTACTCCACTCAACGAGACACTGGGCGAACCCGTCGGTTCGACTCCCACCGGATTGTCTCCACGCAAAAAAGCATGGCGCGGCTATGCTTTTTTTAATGACAAAATTCTTAAAAAAGTGTAAAATAATACGAGGGAATTCTAGATAGAGGCAGAAAATGAAACAAATTACAATCATTGTACCGTCATACAATCCGGACGAGAAACTCGCACAGGTCGTGAATGGCTTAAGAGAGGGCGGATTTGAGGACATCCTTGTTGTCAATGACGGAAGCAAAGAAGAGTGCGTGCACCACTTTGAGGAAGTGGCACAGTATCCCGAAGTGACCGTACTGACCCACGAAGTGAATAAGGGAAAGGGCCGTGGCATGAAGACGGCTTTTTCGTATGTACTGGAAAATCGTCCGGAAAGCATCGGTGTCATTACCGTGGACGGAGATAACCAGCATACGATTAAAGACATCAAATACATGGCGGAGCGAATGATAGAAGATCCGCATACCGTTTTTATCGGATGCAGAAACTTTAATGATCCGAAGGTCCCTGGAAGAAGCAGATTCGGTAATAAGATAACGTCCTTTGTCTTTACATATTTGCTTCACATTCCGATTACGGATACGCAGACCGGTCTTCGCGGTACGCCAAAAGAGTATTTATCGGCTTTGATCAATACACGCGGAGAGCGTTATGAATTTGAAACGGAAATGTTCTTTACTCTGAAAGACAAAGGCATTCCGTTTGCCGAAACAACAATCGAAACGGTATATATCGAGGAAAACGAGACATCGCATTTCCATCCGTTCCGTGATTCCTGGAAAATCTACAAACTGATTTTCCGGTACATGTTTAAGCAACTGTTTTCATTTTTGAAATTTGCAATCAGTTCCATCCTTTCATTTTTGACGGATTACGGCGTATATACGATCTGCCTGTTGCTGTTGACGGACAGACTGCCGGATCGAATCACACTGGCAGTTGCGGTTGTTGCCGGAAAAGTTTTATCTTCGCTGGTAAACTTTTTCTTAAACTGGAAGGTGGTTTTCAAAAGCAATTCGAAGTTCGGCGGAGTCATTCTCCGATATTATACGTTATGGGCGGTTCAGACAGCCTGCTCATACGGACTGATCACACTTGTTACCATGCTGGTCGGAAGAGAAGATTCGGTATTGGTAAAGGTTTTGGCGAAGCCTGTGATTGATCTTTTGCTGTTCTTCCTCAGTTATAAGATTCAGAAGAACTGGGTATTTAAAAGAAACGCAAAAAAGCAGGACGAACCTTCTTCATAACCCGGAGGTTTTATGGAAAAATTAAAGATCCTTGTTGTAGACGACGAAAGCAGAATACGAAAGCTTGTGAAGGACTTTTTGAATAAGTCCGGTTATGAGGTGCTGGAAGCCGGTGACGGAGTGGAAGCACTGGAAGTGTATTCCCGTAACAGGGATATTTCACTGGTGATTCTGGATGTTATGATGCCCAAAATGGACGGCTGGGATGTCTGCAAGGAGATTCGAAACGAATCAAAAGTTCCCATCGTCATGCTGACGGCGAGAGCTGACGAGCTGGATGAACTCTTGGGATTTCGTCTCGGAGTGGATGAGTATATTACCAAACCGTTCAGCCCGAAGATTCTGGTGGCCCGTGTGGAGGCAATCCTGCGTCGTCTGAAGGATTCTCCCGAGAAAGATATTTTGGAAGCAGAGGGAATCAGCGTTGATAAGGCGGCACATATCGTTTCCGTAAACGGGGAAAGAGTAGATCTTTCCTATAAAGAATTTGAACTTCTTTCTTATTTTATCGAAAACAAAGGAATGGCGCTCCCGAGAGAAAAGATTCTCAGTCATGTATGGAATTACGATTATTTCGGGGATGCACGTACCATTGATACACATGTGAAGAAACTTCGATCCAAACTGGGCGAAAAAGGCAACATGATTAAAACAATCTGGGGACTGGGATACAAATTTGAAGCACTCAATTAAGAAACAACTGATTGTGAACTTTGCAGCCATCTTCATCACTGTTACGTTGGCCTTTATTCTCTGCGATTTTATTCTGTTAAAGAATTTCTTTGTCTTAAGCAAATACAGAAATATTCAAAAAGTATATGAAACGGCAAATCTTGCGGCTTCGGACTATCCGATTCAGTCGCAGGTTTTTCTTTTGTCTTTTCGCAAAGCCTGTATGGAAAACAACATTAACGGGCTCGTGATGGATGAGGACGGGAATACGATTGTTTCTCTTGAAGGCGCGGAATTCGTTCCTTCGGTGGTTATGGACCGGGGCTCCGTAAAGGAGAACGGCGGCTCGGAAAAAAAGATCAAAGAAACAACAGATTATACGATTAAACTGATTACTTATCCGAGTGAATCATACAGTCTGGTAGAATTAACCGGACAATTGCCGGGCGGAGAGACGGTTTTGCTTCGTTCCTCCCTGGCCAGCGTAAAAAATGCGGTGCGGGTTTCCAACACCTTCCTTCTGGTAGTTACGATGCTGGGTGTGATTATCGGTATTATCGCAATCTTAATTGTTTCACGCCGCATTACGAAACCGGTGTTGGAATTAACACAGATCTCTGATAAAATGGCAAATCTGGATTTTGAAGCCAAATATGAAGGCAATGGAGATAATGAAATCGACAGGCTTGGATTAAATATGAACCGTGTTTCCGAAAAACTGGAAAACACGCTGGATGAATTAAAGGAAGCCAACAGCGAACTGAAAAAGGATATTGAGAAAAAAGAAGAAATCGAAATGATGCGCAGAGAGTTCGTTGCAAATGCGTCTCATGAATTGAAAACTCCGATTGCGCTGATTCAGGGATATGCGGAGGGGTTAAAGGAAGGAATCAGCGAGGACCCGGAGAACCGCGATTATTATTGCGAAGTCATCATGGATGAAGCATCAAAAATGAATGAACTCGTGAAACAGCTCATGAATCTTCATGAACTCGAGATGGGTGGGCGTGAACTTCATCCGGAAGAGTTTGAGATCAGCGAAATGATCTCCAACCAGACACAGACCATGTCGGTTCTTGCCCAGAACAAAGGCGTCACGATAGAGTACGATAAAGAAAAAGAAATCGTGGTAAGTGATGCATTAAAGGCGGAAGAAGTGTATCGAAACTTCCTTTCAAATGCCATTACACATGCGGACGGAGAAAAGAAAGTCCGGATTACGACATCCAGGATGGATGATATTTTGCGGATTAATGTATTTAATACCGGGAAACCGATTCCGGAAGAGTCTTTGGATAAGATCTGGGATAAGTTTTATAAGGTAGACAAAGCAAGGACGAGGGAATACGGCGGAAGCGGTGTCGGTCTTTCCATTGTAAAGGCTACGATGGAGCTTTTGGGAGGTAATTACGGAGTCGAGAATAAGGAGAACGGCGTATTGTTCTTTTTTGAGCTTCCAAGGAAAAAGTAGGAATACGATAAAGGGGGATTCGTATGAGTTACAAGTTTAAGGTGATGTTGATTCTGGGCGTGCTGACTTTGCCGCTGATGTTTTTTCTAACGAAGAGAATCACAACGCCGGGAAGAGGATTCTTATCAATTAACGGATTGAGTACGGGAATGTATTATCTGGCAGTGTTTGGAATATCACTTGCCATTACGATTATCGTACTTCTTTGTACCCTGTTGTTTTCTGCAAAAGGCCGTATCCAGTTGGATATTGAAGGAGAACTTCAGAAGAACGGATACAGTGACAAGTATTACGAAATGCTTTCGGCCGAGGTGAATCGTCTCGCAGCGAAGAATGATACCAAAGATAATCTCTACACGGATTATGTTTCAAAACTTGCCAATTACTATCTGATAAAAGGAAGATATACGGAAGCATATAATACAATCAATACTTTGAATTTGAATGTTTTAAAATACAATGCCAGAAAAGATGATGCCGGAAAAATGAGATTGCTTATGTATTACGATGTCCAGCTCTGTGTCTGTGATGATTTGCAGGATGTTGAGCGCGCGCACCGTATTATGGATGACGCAAAAAAGTTTATCAATGTCATGTCCGGAAACAGGTCTGCCATGATGAAACTGGCTGTGAATGAATTCTGCAGCACATATTATGCAATGATCGGAAGCTATGACATCGCAACGGAATATGCGACAAAAATGGCAGGAAGCGATCCTGTGAACGGTAAGTTTTACGGAAACATGCAGTTTATTAAGATTCTCTGTCATCAGGGAAGATTTGATGAGGCAGTGGCATTACTTGACCAAACGGAAGCGGAAGTCAAAAAGAAAAAAATAATACAGGATATGATTCGGTCTACGAGGGAGGAAATTGAAAGAAAAAGATGTCAGTGGCAGACAAATTAAAGGATATTAAAAAACTAAAAGAAAAAAGAGTGGAAAAGAAGGTTTATCGTGATTTGGATAAGATTCCGACAGGCCGGGCGAGCGATCATATTACGGAAGGCTGTCTGGTTCTGGAAGGCGGAGCTTGGAAAGGGCTATATACGGTAGGTGTTTTGGATGCACTCATGGTTCACGATATTAACTTTCGTACTACGGTTGGAATATCGGCAGGCGGACTAGCCGGTCTTGGATATGTGGCCGGTCAGATCGGTGTTTCCGCAAATATCGATTTGAAATACCGTCATGATCCGAAATACTGCGGAATCAAAGCCTATAAAGAAAACCATGGAATAACAGGATTTACCTATTTATATCATGACCTGTTCAAATCTTCTCATGTGGATATTAAACGCGTTAAAGAAACACCGAGAAGGCTTGTGGTTGGCGCAACTAATATGAATACCGGAAAGATTGAGTATTTTGAGAAAGGCTCCTGTAATCTTTCGGCGGCAATCCGTGCTTCAGCTACGGTTCCTTATGTTTCCAGACCTGTAGTGATCAAGGGAGTTCCTTATCTGGATGGCGGATGTGCCACCCGTATTCCGTATGCCTGGGCAAAAGAGGAAAGCGGCGAGGATAAAATCATCGTCGTAAAAACGAGGGAACGTGAATTCAAAAGAAGCGGAAAGATTCCGAGACTTACGAGATATTTATATAAGGATTATCCTCTGCTGATTGAAAGCCTGGAACGCGCGAATGATGATTTCAATGCGTTGAATGAAGAGATGTATGCCGAGGAGGCAAAAGGAAATATCTTTATCATGGCGCCTTCCAAAAAAGTAGAAGTGACGCGTTTTGAGGGCGATATGGATAAGCTGGGTGATTTATACTGGCTGGGATACCATGATATGGAGGAAAGATTACCGGCACTTTTGGAGTATTTAAAGGCAGGAAAGGAGTGAAAAAATCCTTGTTTTATAGGGATTTCCGGGAGTTAATAAATTTTTTTCGAATTTGTTGATTTTTGTTGTTGACTTTGCAAATTGAGGGTGTTATGATAATCAAGCTGTCGCGAAATGTGACAGCTTAAATATTCGCAAAAATCGATTCATTTTCGCATATGAAATGAAGACGAATGACGCGGATTTGAACCTTGACAATTGTAACCGTTCGAACCAATGGTTCTTCCGGTTACGCGATTCGCAATTTATAAATTTGCTTCGCAAATGCGCGAATCGCTTTTGCCAAATTCAATCTCTTTTACGCCCTCAGCAGTAAATGCTTCGGGCTGTAATGTACCTTGACAATTGAACAGCAATGCAACCCTGAAAATTCCAAGTTAGCAATGAGCAATGCCGGATTCGGGGATGACACAGACAGCGCAAGTTTACTTGCAGATGGATGTGGCAGAAACGAAGACGATAGTGCGAAGCACGTGACGAAATAGACCGAAGGTCTATGAGTCGCAG
>JAFWTY010000030.1 GCA_017518735.1 Lachnospiraceae bacterium
TCAGCCATCAGGGAAAGAATATGATTGGATTATTGATGAGAAGCCTGGGTTGATACAGAAGAACAAAAATTATGTTTTTATAAAGAGATTTACAGCGAAGGAAGAACATCGCAGATTACAGTGTGGAGTATATTCACCATCAGATTTTGAAGAATATGAATACATAGGAACTCAAAATAAGATTAATTTTGTAGATAAAGTAGATGGCGGAGAAATGGATACTCAGACGACATATGGTATATATGCATTGTTGAACTCAACGCTATTTGATATGTACTACAGAATTTTAAATGGCAGTACACAGGTAAATAGTACAGAAATAAACAATATTCCTGTACCGCCGGTGGATTTGATTAAGGAAATTGGAGAACAAGTTTTGCTTTCCAAAGATTTGTCTACAGATAATTGTGATCGTATTATTTCGGAGGTGGCATATGCCTAAAATAGATGAAGCAAAGAAATTTCTAGAAAATATAGGTATGCCAAAGGCGCAGCAGTCTGATATCTGTGCATTAAGCTTATTGGCAATGGCGGGAATTAAGCCTAATGACGAGTGGAAAGATGCTTCGAATGAATGGATTCGTATTCATGACATTATAGCTTTTGCAAATAAGCATTATAAAACTACTTACGCGGAAAATAGTCGAGAAACATTCCGCAAACAGGCCATGCATAGATTTAGGACAGCGGCGTTGATTGAAGATAATGGAATGGCTACAAATAGCCCTATCTTTTTGTCATTTCCATGGTCTCTTTGGGAATCATTCTGCTTCAGAAGAAGTTGCTTCCGAAAATGAATGGAAACCTTCCACTCTGGGCCGTCATTCTGTTAGGCCTTCCGCTCCCTCTCTTTTCCGATCTCCTTTCGGTAGGCGGAAAGAGTTATGTGGAGTTTCTTTATATTTTCCTGGTTGGATATTATGTGTTCGCAAACGATTCCGTTACGGAAAAAATCGCAAAGTACCGCTTTGTGTTTTTGCCGATCGGTCTTCTTGCATGCACGGCATACGTGATCTGTTTTATCTGGCTCGAAGTACCGTATGAGTGGGTAAATGACATCGGTATCTATGTCGGCAGATGGTTTATGATTCTGGGACTGATCGGTGTGGGACCGAAATACTTGGATTTCCACGGCAAGGTGGCGACCTACTTATCGCATATTTCATTTGCTTTTTTCGGCTTGCATTTTTTGTTTATCGTGGTAATGCAGTATCTGTTTTCCGGAGTGCTGGAGGGAAAAATTGCCCTTCTTTACTTCGTTCCGGTCCTGCTTTCTTACCTCTTAACCTTCTTATTCAGTGACCTTTTTATGCGAATACCGCCTCTTTGTTTCTTAATAGGTGGAAAATTTCGAAAAAAAACGAAAAAAACATGATTTTTGTTGGACATGCGTTGGACAGGGGTATGTAAAATGCAAGTTGTAGAGTAGGTATAGGCCTTTTTATGTACGATTAATCATAGATTAAAGCATTCGGAGGAAACCATCATGGATGGAAATGAAAAAATAACAGTTAAGTATTTAAGCGAACTTTTTGCTGCGAATAAAGGAGAAGGACCTCTTTTCGAGGAAGCGCAGAAGCACTTTGAGTCCGAAAATGCAGAGGCATTGTACAATGCCGCAACCAGGGAAGACGCCACACAGGAAGACAAGATTAAGTGGGCCGTTTATTCCCTGGAACTCCATAGAAAGCTGAATGCATATCTTGCAGATATCAACCAGAGAGTACCGGAAAAATTCGCAGAAGATACGGTTGCGAATATTAACGAAGCATATGCAGTCAACTCACATCTTTGCGCCGATGCCATTACAAAGGATCCGGAAGGTCTGGTTCAGACGCTGGTTAACCGTTCCTATGAAAAAATGATGAAGCTCGGAGCCTATGATCCGAACGGAAACAATGCGGCTGAGTATGAGGAAGAACTCGCCAGGATTTTATATCTCGGAAAATTGAAGTACGAATTGCAGAATGTTCATGGTTCCGAAGAAGAGATGAAGAGATGGAAGGCGGAGATTCTGACGGAATTAATGAGCGATAGTTTTGATAAGAACGTCGCACAGTACAAGAATTCCCGGATTTTCAAAGAAAGCCGTCAGAAACTGACGGACAATCCTGCATTGGAGCCGGAAGAGGCGATTCAGAATGCAATTCTCAGTATTGCGGAAGAAAAATACCATGGTATTTATTACACATTCGGAAACGTTGTAAACAGCGAAGCAGATAAGAAAAAAGTAATCGAAGTAACCGACGAAATCGAGGAAATGAAGGCACTTGCCAATACCGTGGGTGTTTCCAGGGGTGGCAACGAGAATAAGGTTGATATGGAATATAACCACTATCTCGACACGGTATTTATGAAAAGACGTGCCTTTTTATACGGTGATCAGGAGGATTATATCACCTTCATAAAAAGATTGGAAGCAAAGGATCAGAGAGCCAAGGATCGCGTTCAATGGCGTATTGATAAAGCATGGAAGGAATTTCGAGAGAAGAATCAAGCAAGAATTGATAAGGCAAATGCACCTATCACGGAAGCAAAAAGAGTAAAAGATATCATCAACCAAATTGCCCAGATTGAGAAGGAGAATGATATTGTCAACAAATCCATCCAGCTTATGGCAAAGGATCCTTCTTTCATGGTTATCAATCAGGACAATAAGGTAAGCCCTCTTCAGGAGCAGTTTAACATTCTGCAGAAGAACAAAAACAAAAAGGGTGAGTTAATGGGCTCTATCTATGGAAGGCATGGTAATGACACAAAAAAGTATATGGCCATGATCCAGGTAGATGAAACTTATGAGAAATACTTAAGGGATGAACAGTATAATATCAAACATGGAGTGGAAGCAGACTTAAAAAGAGAATTCCAGCAGATTGAAGCGGACATCCGAAAAAGAGAAAATGAACTTCAGAAAAACCTGGATGATATGGAGTGGAACGAATTGCTCCAGGAGCCTGTGAAGGTGATGGAAGAAAACAAAGAGTATGAAAAGGCTCTGAAGGAAAACAATGTCGATAAAATTAAGGAGATTAAAGAGAATCGAGTTAAAAGAGATCTTAGATATAAACAGGAAAACAGTAACTTCTATAAGATAAAGTATTATACGGATTCGAACAAAGAGTTTCATGTACTTTACAGATCCAAACCGACCGAAACGGCGCTTGCCGATATGGAGAAAGATTTTTCTGAGTACAAGAAAACTCATAAGATTTTTAAAGAAAGACAGCAAAAATTCGATGATAACCAGATAGATTTCAGACAGAAGGATGTAAAATATCAGGAAATCAGCAAAATTGCAAGACCCGATCGAAAAGGCATTACCATCAATGCGTTTAAGGCACCTGTGGTTGCGGAACTGAATCTCGATAATATTGCAGTTGAAGAGAATGTAACCTATAAGTATCAGGAAAAGGAGCAGTTTTTAGTAGTGGCTGAACGCGACAATCCTTCCGCCCAGATTACATTTGCGATTGAATATGCCCAGAAAAGAGCAAAAGTTTTGTTTGGAACAAAGGAATATGATGATATCCTGGAAGGACTTCAAGAAGCAAAGCTACAGATAGAAAACAAGGCAGATGCAAAAACACAACTCCTTCCGCTTCTTAAGAAACTGGATGTCATGATGGAACAGTATCTTGATAGAAAAGATGATCAAATAAGGAGAGGCAAGGATTCCAGAACAACCAAAGAACGTCGTGCTAACATTGTGGATGCACAGGAATGCGTAAAAAAGGCCTTTAATTCAGTATTGGAAAGCAACCGCTTAAATGAGAACGACTATGTTTGCGAGGAAGCATTGTATGATCTTGAAAACATTGAAAAACTGACCAAAGAGACGAACCCGGAAGTAGTAAAAATCAAGGATGCACTTAAGGCAAAGAAGATGGTGGATGCTCTTGATCTGATGAATGAATACATGAGTGCGAGAGTGAATAAATACCACCATAACGGACAGTACAAATTCCTCAGAGGTGTCACGGGAGAAGATACAAAGGGCAGATACAATATTCCCTCCAAAACGGATGAGAGATTTTACAGGTCGATTCTGACACAGTTTGATAAGCTCCTTCAGGCTCAGCTTGAGACTTTCCAGAAAACGAATCTTTCCGATATGGAGAGATTAAAATTCAACGTAAAATATGCCGGTACACCTCATATTCAGGACAAAATCGGCCTGAGAGAAAAGTACGGAATCCGAACCAACGTGGACTATTATGTTTTACCGCTTGAAATTCAAAAAACCAATAATTTTGATGATTACAGCAAGCAGTTTGCAAATCACTATACAGGACTCGCAGCCAAAATGCGTTATGGCGGAATAGAAAAGAAAATTCAGGATCCGCAGAATTATAATGCGGATGCAATCCTTACCGTTAACGAACGGCAATACATGAATGAGGCTGCGCTTTCCTCCATGTTCCTTGAGAAAAACTACAAGAATAAACCGTTTGATTTTGATCAGATGGAAGCAGATCGTGTGAAATTTATCTCTTTGGTAAAGAGCACGAATTTATTCCATCGAATCAATCATTACGGCATGGAGATTCAGGATTTACAGTCTATGACGGGAACACCGGAAGAGATTCGTAAAAACGCCTTTGAGACTTTCAAAAAGATTAAGAATCCGCAGGATTATTCAAAGGAAGTTGTAACAAAGGCCATTCAGGATGAATTTATGGAGCTTTTCAATAAAGCTGCGGATAATATCCAGAAAGAAAAAGGTTATAACGCAAACGAAGCAACGAAGAGCATAAAAGATGTTGAGCTGATTTGCAAACTCGGAAAAGCCCTCGGTATCTCTGATTCCCTCGGCAAAGCCAATAATAAGATTGAGAACGAAAAGCTGAAGGGTCAAACGATTGAAGATTCTGTTAAGAAGCTCAAAGAGATGAATCAGGAAAAGGCAATGAAAAAGTATGTCGCTCCGGTTAAGGGTGTATAATTTGTTGGACATAAGTTGGACAACGAGTGATATATTAATTCGGTCAACGTAAAATCAGAATAAAAAAACACCATAAATAGTGTTAGGGAGGTTCTATTATGGACGGAAACGATAAACTGAACGGGTATAACAGCAAGGTATTTTTAAATACGAAAAAAAATATCGGAAAACTTACGGTTCCCCAGTTTTTGGAGGCGATGGAGAAAAAAGGATGGACGAATGCTGCGCAAGATGAGACACTGCGTTCTTTTTGTAATCTCTACGATCCCAAAAACGAGATTATGAGAAACGTTGCTGCAGGTTTGCTTTTGGGTTCATTCGGAACCGAATACACGATTGAGGATTATGATCGGAATATGGCAGAGTTTCTCTCGAATTATGTCGGAAAATTCCCTCCCGAGGATGATCCTTTAGCTTCCGAAGCTGCAAATTACATTACCGTCCTTGCCGCTTCCAATACCACTGAAAAGCTGAATGAAAAGATAAATCTGGATGAAATCAATAAAAAGGTTGAAGAAGAACTTCGGCTGGAAGAAGAGCGCTTAAAGAAAGAGGAAGAAGAGCGCCAGAAGGAAGAAGAGCGCCAGAAGGAAGAAGTTCAGAACCAGAAGGAAGAAGAGGAAATCCAGAACGAAAACAAGGAAGAAAATCAGAACGATAATCAGAACGAGAAGAACGAAGAGGAAATCCGAAACGAAGAGGATTTAGATTTTGATATAGTAGAGAATCCGGATTTGGGTAAGAAAGAAGAGAAAGAAGAA
>JAFWTY010000031.1 GCA_017518735.1 Lachnospiraceae bacterium
AACGCTGCCTTTCTTGCAGCACTCTCCACGAAGAGCGCCAAGGCAGAGACGACGGATGAAATTGCAGGCTGTGCTGCTGCCATGCGTGATCATGCAACCAAGGTAGAGACCGGCATGGAGGTTTTTGAAATCGTGGGTACCGGCGGTGACAACGCACAGAGCTTTAACATCTCCACCACTTCCGCCCTCGTTGCGGCAGCAGGTGGTGTGAAAGTTGCAAAACACGGAAACCGTGCGGCATCTTCCAAGTGTGGAACAGCTGACTGCCTCGAGGCACTCGGCGTAAACATCTCCCAGAGCCCTGCAAGATGCGTGGAACTTTTAAACGAGGTCGGCATGTGCTTCTTTTTTGCACAGAAATATCATTCGTCCATGAAATACGTCGGACCCATCCGTAAGGAGCTTGGCTTCCGTACCGTATTCAATATTTTAGGCCCCCTTACCAATCCGGGTTCTCCTACCATGCAGCTTCTCGGCGTATATGATGAATACCTGGTTGAGCCGCTGGCACAGGTTCTGGTAAGCCTCGGCGTAAAGCGCGGTATGGTGGTTTACGGTATGGACAAACTCGATGAGATTTCCTTAAGCGCACCGACCAAGATTTCCGAAATCCGCGACGGATGGTACAAGACCTACACCATCACTCCCGAAGACTTCGGTATGGAGCGCTGCACCAAGCAGGATCTCGTCGGCGGAACCCCCGAAGAAAATGCTACGATCACCAAAGCAATCTTAAACGGTGAAAAAGGTGCGAAGCGCAATGCCGTACTATTGAATGCAGGAGCTTCCCTCTACATCGCAGGCAAGGCAGATTCCTTCAAAGACGGTGTCGTGCTTGCTGCTGAACTGATCGATTCCGGCAAGGCTATGCAGACCCTTGAAAAATTCGTTGAAGTCAGCAACCGTCCGGAAGCTGAATAAGGAACCTTTCTATGACAGAGAATTCGAACGAAAAAAAGAATATCCTGACTCTCCTGGCGGAACATGCCATGGAGCGCACCGAAGCCGCTAAGAAAGTCACTTCGCCGGCCGATATGAAGGCAATGGCACTCTCCCTTCCCAAAGGAGACTTCCCCTTTACGAAGGCCCTTGCAAAACCGGAGCTTTCCTTCATCTGCGAATGCAAAAAGGCCTCTCCTTCCAAGGGACTGATTGCGCCGGACTTTCCGTATCTTCAGATTGCGAAGGAATACGAAGCCGCCGGCGCGGACTGCATCTCCGTTTTGACCGAGCCGAAGTGGTTTCTCGGAAGCAACGATTATTTAAAAGAGATTACCAACGCAGTCTCCACTCCCTGTATCCGCAAGGACTTCACGGTGGATGAATACATGATTTACGAAGCCAAGGTGCTTGGTGCATCGGCAGTGCTTTTGATCTGTTCCATCCTGTCCGATGAGCAGTTACGTGACTATCTTGCAATCACAAAAACGCTCGGCCTGAGTGCTCTCGTGGAAACCCACGATGCAAAGGAAGTTGAAAGAGCCCTTGCCGTCGGAGCCGAAATCATCGGTGTCAACAACCGGAATTTAAAAGATTTCACGGTAGATCAGGGCAACTCCGCAAGTCTTCGTGCTTTGGTACCCTCAAACGTACTTTTCGTATCGGAGAGCGGAATTACAAGCCCGGCAGATGTCGCATCGGTTCGCGCCATGGGTGCGGATGCGGTACTGATCGGAGAAGCGCTGATGCGTTCCGAAAACAAAAAAGCCATGCTGCAGGAAATGAAGGATGCGGCGGCTAAGGCAGGCGCAGAAAAGTAAAGACGAGGCAGACTCATGAATCCTACTCAGACAAAAATCAAATTCTGCGGCATGATGTCAAAAGAAGACTGTCTTGCGGCGAATGAAAACAGGGCGGATTACGTCGGTTTTGTATTTGCTCCGGGTCGTAAACGAACCGTTACAACCGAATCGGCAAGAGAAATGAAATCTTCTCTCCTTCCCGGAATCAAAGTTGTCGGCGTTTTCGTAAATGAAACAACAGATGTCGTTGCAGGATTATTAAAAGAAAACATCATCGACATCGCACAGCTGCACGGTGACGAGGACGAAGCCTATATAAAAGATCTTCGGTCCAAAACCGACAAGCCGGTGATTCAGGCCATTCAGTATTCGAAATTTCCGAGCGATGAGGAATTTTTGAAGGCGATCAAAGAAAGTACGGCCGACATGTTACTGATCGATTCGGGCACCGGTTGCGGCAAGACCTTCCCCTGGGAGGTCATCCGCCGAATTGACAGAGAATATTTCCTGGCCGGCGGACTCGATCCCGAAAACGTAAGCGAAGCGATTGCCCTGCTTCATCCCTATGCGGTGGATGTCAGCAGCGGAATCGAAACAGATTATAAAAAAGACAAAGCAAAGATGGCTGCTTTTGCAAATGCCGTCAGAAAGGAAACAATATGAGCAATCCAAACGGACGCTTCGGTATTCACGGCGGACAATACATCCCCGAAACTTTGATGAATGCCGTTATTGAACTTGAGGAAGCCTATAATCATTACAAGAACGATCCGGAGTTTAACAAAGAACTCTCCACTCTTTTTAACGAGTATGCAGGTCGTCCCTCGAGACTTTATTATGCAGAAAAAATGACAAAGGATTTGGGCGGTGCCAAAATCTATTTGAAGCGCGAGGATTTAAACCACACCGGTGCGCATAAGATTAACAACGTTCTCGGTCAAGCTCTCCTTGCCAAGAAGATGGGCAAAACCAGACTGATCGCCGAGACCGGTGCCGGCCAGCACGGCGTTGCAACCGCAACCGCTGCTGCTCTCATGGGAATGGAATGTGTCGTTTTCATGGGTGAGGAAGATACGAAGCGCCAGGCATTGAACGTATACCGTATGCGCCTTCTCGGTGCCGAAGTCATTCCCGTCAAAAGCGGAACCGCAACCCTGAAAGATGCCGTTTCCGAAGCCATGCGTGAATGGACTTCCCGCATTTCCGATACCCATTACTGCTTAGGTTCCGTCATGGGTCCTCATCCTTTCCCGACCATTGTTCGTGATTTCCAGGCAGTCATCTCCAAAGAGATCAAGGAACAGATTCTCGAAAAAGAAGGCAGACTTCCCGATGCTGTCATCGCCTGTGTCGGTGGCGGAAGCAACGCAATCGGAAGTTTTTACAACTTCATCGAAGACGAGGGCGTCAAGCTCATCGGCTGCGAGGCGGCTGGACGCGGTGTGGATACCTATGAAACCGCAGCCACCATTGCAACCGGAAGACTCGGAATCTTCCATGGTATGAAGTCCTATTTCTGCCAGGACAAGTACGGCCAGATTGCTCCGGTATATTCGATTTCCGCCGGTCTTGACTATCCCGGTGTCGGCCCCGAGCACGCTTACCTTCACGATATCGGAAGAGCGGAATATGTTCCCATCACCGATGAAGAAGCCGTTGAAGCTTTTGAATATCTTGCAAAAACCGAGGGCATCATTCCTGCCATCGAATCCGCACATGCGGTTGCCTATGCCAGAAAGCTGGCTCCGACCATGAGCAATGATCAGATTATCGTCATCACCGTTTCCGGTCGCGGCGACAAAGACTGCGCAGCGATTGCCCGCTACAGAGGGGAGGACATCAATGAGTAAAATAAAAGAGGCTATTGCCAATCACAAAGCATTTATTCCTTTCATCACCTGTGGTGACCCCAATCTTGCCACCACAAAAGAAATCGTCAAAGAAGCCGTAAAAAACGGCGCAGACTTAATAGAACTCGGCATTCCCTTCTCCGATCCGACCGCGGAAGGCCCCGTCATCCAGGGTGCCAACCTGCGTGCCTTAACGAACGGTGTTACGACCGACCGGATTTTTGATCTCGTAAGGGAGCTCCGTCTTGAGATTACCATTCCGATGGTATTTATGACCTATGCCAACGTGGTATTTTCCTACGGCGCGGAGAAGTTTATCTCCACCTGCCGGGAAATCGGAATTGACGGTTTGATCCTTCCGGACCTTCCTTTTGAAGAAAAAGAAGAATTCCTTCCGTTCTGCGAAAAATACGACGTGGACCTGATTTCCCTGATCGCACCGACTTCCGAAAACCGCATCGCCATGATTGCCAAAGAAGCCAAAGGATTTATCTATCTGGTTTCCAGCCTCGGCGTAACCGGTACCAGAAGTGAGATTACCACCGATTTGGGTTCCATCGTAAGCGTGATCCGTGCCAACACCGATGTTCCCGTTGCAATCGGTTTCGGTATTTCCAATCCGGAACAGGCCAAAAAAATGGCCGCCCTTTCGGACGGCGCAATCGTTGGATCCGCTATCATCAAGATCATGGAAAAATACGGTACCGATTCTCCTGCATATGTAGGTGAATTTGTAAAATCCATGAAAGATGCGTTGTTATTTTAATAAATAGTTTACGGCATCATTCCAGCCTTTCAGACGTTCTTCGCGAACCTTTTCATCCATATCCGGAATGAATAAATCTTCCGCGCCGCTCAGGGTTTCGATCTCTTCTTCATCTTTCCAGAACCCTGTTGCAAGTCCTGCAAGATAAGCGGCGTCGAGTGCCGTGGATTCGACACATTCCGGACGGATGACTTTTACGTTGCTTAGATCCGCCTGCGTCTTCATCAGGTAATTGTTCCTGCTTGCTCCGCCGTCTACGCGAAGTGAGGAAACTTCTCCTTCAATATCCTGCTCCATGGCATGAATGATATCATTCACCTGGTAACAGATTGCATCGAGTGATGCACGCACAATATGATATTTCCCGACTCCTCTGCTCAGTCCGGTAAAGAGTCCTCTCGCTTCCGGCTTCCAGTAGGGAGCTCCGAGACCCGTAAACGCAGGTACCAGATAGCATCCTGCGGTATCACGTACCTTCTTTGCCATCTCTTCGGTCTGCTCGGCCGACTTAATCAATCCCAGTTCATCACGTAACCACTGTACGATTGCTCCGCCCATGAAGACAGAACCTTCAAGCGCATAGGTGACTTTTCCGTCTTTTTTCCAACCGATGGTCGTAACCAGTCCGTTCTTCGACAACACCGGTTTTTCGCCGATGTTCATCAGCAGGAAACAGCCCGTACCATAGGTATTCTTCATATCTCCGACCGTAAAACATTTCTGTCCGAAAAGTGCAGCCTGCTGGTCTCCTGCCGCTCCGGAAATTGCAATCGGACCGCCCATAAATTCCGGTGCCGACCGTCCGTAGATTTCGCTGTTGGATACCGGTGTGGGAAGCATGCTTAAGGGGATGTTCAAAAGCGTGCAGATTTCCTCATCCCACTGCAGCGTATGGATGTTAAAAAGCATCGTTCTGGATGCATTGCTGTAATCCGTAACGTGACGTTCGCCCTTGGTCAGTTTCCAGATGATCCATGTTTCCACGGTACCGAATAAGAGCTTACCTTCCTCGGCCAGTTCTCTGGCGCCTTCCACGTTATCCAGGATCCATTTGATTTTTGTTGCGGAAAAATAGGGGTCCAGAACCAGTCCCGTTTTTTCCCGAATCTTTTCGGCATATGGAGTGAGTTCTTCGCAAAGATCCGCAGTTCTGCGACACTGCCAGACGATTGCGTGATAAACCGGCATACCGGTTTCTTTGTTCCATACAATGGTCGTCTCGCGCTGATTGGTAATTCCGATTGCATCGATGTCCGCGGCCGTAATTCCGGCCATCATCATCGCTTCCACGGCTACGCTTAACTGCGCCGACCAGATTTCCATCGGATCATGCTCCACCCAGCCTGCATTCGGATAATACTGCTTTATCTCTTTTTGCGCAGAACTTACGATATGACTGTTTTTATCAAAAATGATTGCCCGCTCCGAAGTGGTGCCGGCATCAAATGCCATTACATATTTGCCCATAAGAATAACCCCGACATCTTATGCTTCTTCAATGAATTTCAACATGTCTTCAAATACCACATCATGTTCCGGCTCGTTCAAAATTTCATGACGCATGCCGGGATACATTACACCGCGTACGTTGCAATATCCCTGCTCTTTTAAGAAGTCCATGGCGTCTTCGAAATCCTTTACGGAATTTGCACAAGGGTCATCCGCTCCGGAATAGAAAAAGATCGGAAGCATCGGATTCTGCATCTTGTGGCCGCCTTCTTTGTAGGTTAACATCGTCAGTTTTACGAGGTTTTCATATCCGTTTAACGTAAAGCAGTAATTGCACTTGGGATCCGCATTATAGCGGGCAACTGACTTTAAATCGGAATTAACCCAGGCATGAGCAATTCCATCGTCTTTGAAACGCTTTTCATAAGCGCCCATAACCAGACCGGAAATGAAATCGCTTCTGTAGTGCTCGCCTTTTTTCTTCTCCAATCCGCGGATGATCATAACGCCTGCCTTCATGCCGGGTTTCTTGGAAGGACATCCGCAGACGATCAGTTTCGAAATATCGCCGTCGTATTTACGAAGATAGCAACGTACAATCAAAGAACCCATGCTGTGTCCGAAAAGAGTCAGAGGAAGATCACGGCCGGTCACTTTCTTTGCATATGCTTTGATCTTTACGGTGATCTCATGCGTATCACGTACCAGAGCCACATATCCGCCCTCATACATGTAACCTAAGTCTTCTTTGTACTTGATACTGTCTCCGTGACCTCTGTTGTCATGGATGACGGTGATATAACCGTTCAGAGCCAAAAACTCCATGAACGGAATGTAACGCTCCTTGTATTCGTTCATGCCGTGAACCAGCTGAACAATGCCTTTTGCTTCTTTCACATTGTCCGGTTCGATACACAAAACGGACAGTTTTAAGCCGTCCGTTCTCGATTCATGAATCCATCTTTTTTCTTTTGCCATACCCTAACCTCCATTTGTAATGTTGTAACTCAGCCCCTGCAATTCCTAAATAATGTAGTACCACTCTTCCCCCTGCGGTACCTCTTCCTTCTTGCCTTCTTTTCCTCTTGTGCGATACTCCATCTCCGGATTTTTCATGCTGACCCTGGTGTTGGGTTCGATGGAACTTGTAATGAAGGTGTTACCGCCGATTACGACGTTCTCGCCGATTACAGTCTCACCGCCCAGAATGGAAGCATTCGCATAAATCGTTACATTGTCTTTGATGGTCGGATGACGTTTCACTCCGGAGAGTTTCTGTCCTCCTCTTGTTGAAAGTGCACCGATGGTAACACCCTGGTAGATCTTTACATTTTTGCCGATGACGGATGTCTCGCCGACTACAATACCGGTACCGTGGTCGATGAAGAAAAACTCATCAATCTGCGCACCCGGATGAATGTCGATTCCGGTTTCGGAATGTGCAAATTCCGTCATAAGACGCGGAAGTACCGGCACCTTTAATACATAGAGTTCGTGAGCGATTCGATATACGGTGATTGCCATAATACCGGGATAAGCCAGGATAATCTCTTCCATGCAGCTTGCCGCCGGGTCTCCGTCGTATGCCGCCAGAAGGTCGGTTTCGATTAGTCTTCTGACTTCGGGAATCCGTAAGAAAAACTCTTTGCAGATTCTATAACTCTCGGCCCTTTTTTCTTCCTCCGACAGGGATTCTTCTCCTTTTCTGAAATCCAGTGCCAGCATAACCTGCTTGTTCAGGTGATAGAAAACGTCCTCGATATTTACCGCAAAGGTATTCTTCGGATTGTAAACTTTGACGGATTTGTCACGAAAATAGCCCGGATACACAATGCGGAACATATGCAGGACCAGTTCCCGCACTTCCGATTTGTCCGGTTTATTATAGATATTCTGCACATCGATGTTTTTGTTCTCTTCGTAGTTTTCCAGAATATTCTTTACAATCTCATAGATTTCCGATTCCGATGCAACGCCCACTTCCCGTTACCTCCTGTCATTTATTCCCTGACTACACTAAAAAGTATACATCATTTCCGCGATACTTTCATCCCTTTTCTGCTTCGTCCGCTTTCCCAAAAATCAACGAAACATTATGTCCGCCGAAACCGAAGGAGTTCGACATCGCATAGGAAGTATCCGTGCTTTTCTTTTCGCTGATTAAGTTGATGACGCATTCCGGGTCCGGCTTTTTTAAGTTCACGGTTCCCGGCAGGATTCCGTCCTGCAAAGCCATCAGGCAAAGGATGGCTTCCATCGCGCCTGCTGCCCCGAGCATATGTCCGGTTATGGATTTGGTGGAAGAAACGAAGGGTGCCTTCTTACAATCCGGAAAAACCTTTTCGATGGCCTTACTTTCCGCAAGGTCATTCATCTTCGTTCCGGTTCCGTGCGCATTGATATAGCCGATTTCACTCTTCTTAATTCCGGCATCGAGAATGGCCTTTTCCATTGCTTTTGCAGCATATTCTCCGTCCTGTGCCGGTGCCGTCGGATGATAGGCATCGCAACTTGTTCCGTAGCCTACAATCTCTCCGTAAATCGTGGCATGTCTTGAAAGTGCATGTTCTCTTTCTTCCAGGACAAGAACCGCAGCCCCTTCCCCGGGAACAAATCCTTTTCTCTCCTCGTCAAAAGGAATGCTTCCCCTTTCGACGTCTTCTCCCTTATAGACCGCCTGCATGACCGCAAACCCTTTTATCGTTTTGTCCGTAAACGGATAGTCGGAACCGCCTGCAAGGATCATGGTTTCCTCTCCGTATGCAATCTTTCGGAATGCTTCTCCGATGGCATGGGAACTGCTTGCACAGGAAGAAACCGGCGCATAACAGCAGCCGTGTGCCGAAAGGTCCATGGCCACATAGGAAGAGGCGGAATTGATGATGATTCCGGGGATAAAAAACGGTCCGATCTTATCGCTCAAAACACCCGCCTCCGTTACATCGGCGCCGCCGACCGCTGAGGTAATCATCACGCCGTAATCCGTATCCGGAAGCCTCTTATCCGCAATGGAAAAACCAGCATCCTCAAATGCCTTCTTCGCAGCGATTCTGGCAAGCGTAATAAACCGGGACGAAAATTTGATGTCCCTTTTGGAAAGGTAATCCTCTTCGTTCAGGTCCTTAATCTCGCCGCCGATGTGAATCGGAAACTCTTTATATTCTTCTTTGGTAAGCGGGGCAATTCCGCAGTTTCCCTCCAGGCCGTTTTTTCGAATTTCTTCGATGGTACAGCCGATCGGAGATACCGCTCCCATGCCCGTAATGACAACTCGTCTTTTCATTCTCTGTCCTTATGTATTATCTCAAACTACATTCGTAGAACTATCCGATTTTTTCTTCCAGAAGTTTAAGGGCATCGGCAATGGTTTCAATTCCTTCAATCTCCTCACCGTCGATGGTAACGCCGTACTTTTCCTCCATCTGCAGCAAAAGCTGCATGACAAGAAGGGAGTCCAGACCCAGATCTTCAATGAATCTGCTCTCCGGCGTAATCTCATCAGCCACAAAAAAGTCTTCTTCCAGAATCTGCTTTAAAACATCAAAATACATATGCGCTCCTCTTTCTTTTCTCCTTACAGTTTCCATAATACCATGTTTACGGTCAGGCCTGCTGCCGTTGCACAAAGCAGTACGGTGTCGCCTTTTTGGATTCTGCCCTCTTCAATCGCTTTGCAAAAAGTGAAGGGAACCGAGGCGGATACCATGTTTCCGTAGTCTTTTACGACATCCACATATTTGCCTTCCGGAATACCCATCCGTCCCATGAACATCGAAAGCGCCTTCGATGCCTGGTGCGGGACGATCAAATCAATGTCATCGATTGTCAGGTTGTATTTTTCGTAAAACTCCTTGAATACCTTCGGCAGATATCTTGCCGTGATAAAAAGAATCTGTTTTCCCTTCATGTCAAAAAGGTACTCTGCCTCATCTCCGGCCTCATGCCGATAGCCCGGATAACCGGTTCCGCCGCCGCGGATTTCCGTATAGTGTGCACCTTCCGAAAAGGTTTTTTGCATAACGGCAAGGATGCCCTGTTCTTCTTCGGACGCGGTAATGATAACAGCCGCCGCACCGTCCGAAAACAGTTCGTAACTCTCTTTCTGGTTTGGATTCAGACCTGCCGAAGCGAGTTCTTCCGATACGATCAGAATCTTTTCATACTGCCCTTCCTTGATGTACAAAGAAGCCACGTCAAGGGCAGTCAAAAATCCCGAGCAGGAAGAATTGACGTCAAAAGCGGGGATGTCTCTTCCCTTCGCAATCCGCTCGTGAATCAGTGACGCCGTGGACGGAATCAGCTGGGTCGGAACCGCACTGCCGTTGAGGATTAAGTCGATATCGTCGATGGAAAGGTTGGCGTTTTTCAATGCTCTTTCGCAGGCATAAACCGCTAGGTCCACCTGGGTTTCCCCATTTGCACAGCGATATCTGGTCTGGTCTTCAAATGTTACCGTATGGTCCGGGACAAAGGTTCCGAATCCGAGGATTTTAATCTGTCTCATACTTTTTCCAATCCTTCCTGATCTCTTTTATACAGCCTTTCCACGCGCTTTACCTTTTTGCCCGGAGTCGTCTCATAGGGAGCAAAGGAAATCTTTGGCAGGAAAAAGTTCATCTTTCCCGAAAGCCGCTTAAATTCACCGATGGTATCTTCCTTTGTCCGGTCGGTAATTTGGTCTATGTAGATGACAATTTCGTCAGCGGAAAGCTGCACCACGCGGTAATTTTCAATGTCTTCGACATAAACCATGCATCGGCTTATGAAGTCCGCAAAAACCTTCACTTCTCCATCCGGTCCGTTCAAGAGAAAGACATCATCTTCTCTTCCTTCTATTTTGTCAATGGCAAGGAAGGGAGAGCCACATTTGCATTTTTCTTCGGACTCCACAAGGATATCGTTTAACCGGTAGCGGATGATCGGCTGGGTTTTTCTTCGAAAATCCGTGATGACCGGCACAAAACGGTTTTCGGAAACATATTCTTTTTCGACATAGATGACATCTTCGTTTAAGTGCATCTTTCCGCATTCACAGGTATAGCCCAAGAACCCTTCCGTACACTGATAAACCTGATGAATGATGTCTTTGCGGAAGGCCTTTTTGATGTATCTTTCGTCCGCTTCGTTTAAAACTTCCGCAACGGAGATGATCTTTTCCGGCTGTATGAATTCACTCTCTTCCTGCTTCTTGGCAATCTCTTTTAAAACCGAGGCTGGAGCCACGAGGATGGTTGGCTGGAATTCTTTCAGGGTTTTGAAATGCTCCTCCATGGGTTTGAGCAGATCGAAAAACGAAAACGACAGCGCCGCGGAATTCATGGTCTCATACAAATTATTGTCCGCGCGCAGGAAAAACGCAACGCGGTGGCCGAGGATGTGTCCTTGGGGAAGAAGCTTTGCCAGGATTGTACCGGCCCATTCATTCCTCTCCCGGTCCGATATTACAAACAGTCCCCTGTGGCCGCTGGTTCCGGACGAAAGGCCCACCGAAATCTTACCGTATTTCGGTGTAAAATCACGTGTCCTTTCGCTTTCAATCGCCAGCGCAAGCGCCTTGTCGCGGTCGATTCCGACGGTATTCAGCGCGTTGAAATTCTCCATCATCACTGCCTTGTCCATAATGGGAATGTCCGATAACTTCTGCGGATTCATAGCCTTAAAATACGGCGATTTTTCCTTCAAAAAGGCAAGCTGACGCTTTAACATTTTCAGCTGATATGCGGTTAGTTTTTCCTTGGTTTTGATCTTGGCAAACCATCTGGTTTTGACAAAATTCGTCAGTGCACTTAACTTTCCCATTCTTTACAAAAGCACCTTTTTCTCAATCGGCTCATGGCTGAAATATATCTCCATGCCGCCGTCTGTTAATGTACGAAGCAATGCCGCGTTCTGCGCATACATCTTGTAGTCGTTTTGTACCAGTCTGGCCGGAAGGCTCATTTCGCACACACGGTCCAGGAATTCGCTTCCCCAGGCGGCATCGGCCGCAAGAAGGATGTCTTTCTTTCCTTCCGCCGTCTTAATAAGCAGTCCCATCTGACCCCTTGCATGGCCGTCAAGCGGGAGCAGGAATAGGCTGCCGTCGCGGAACAGATCAAATCCCGTCAGGCTTCTTTTGACGTCTTCCCAGTAGCTTCTTTTCACATCTGTATAGACGGACTGTTCGAATTTGCGTACCTTATGCACCCTCTTTTCAAAGTCTTCCGGAAGCATTTTTTCAAAAATCAGATTGCGCAGTTTCTTCTTTTGATATTCTTTCATGCATTCCTTCGAAACGACGAGTTTTGCATTCGGGAAATCCTTCAGACCGCCGATGTGGTCAGGATGAAGATGGGAAAGCACGATGTAGCGAATCTTCTTCGCGTCGATTCCATCGGCAAGAAGTTGTTCCTTAATCGTATCCTTCTTCTTTACAAACGTCGGATTCAGTTTGTTGTAAAGAGCACCCTTCTTTCCGCAGTCGTAAATCTCCTTCGAATACCCGGTATCAAAAAGGATGTATCCGAAGCGTTCGTGCTTCAGCAAAAAGACTCCCGCATAGAACTTTCTCGTCTTTTCGGCGGGTTTCTTTACGATGTATTTCATTTCGTTTACGCAATACCCGCAGGGGTAATACCAAAGATTCGTAATCATGTCTGCTCCTTACCTTCTTCGCTTTTTACGAACTCCGCATACTTTCGGATTCCCTCTTCGAGTGTCATCTTCGGCTCATAACCAAAATCCTTCTTCGCTCCTTCGATGTTCAATGTCTGGGAATATCCCAGCGTCAAAACGGTGTAGCGTGTAAGGGAAGGCTCCTTGTAAATGTGAAAGAGTTTGTAGATTCCCTCGAGAACGGATGCCACAAAGTACAAAAGTCCCACGGGAAGTTTTTTATACCGCGGTTCTTCTCCAATCTGATGAAATAAAAGTTCCAGAATGGTCTTAAACTCCGTCGGTTCTCCGTTTGTGATGTTATAGGTTTTACCGGTGGAATTCTCCGACTCCATAGCTAGGCGGAGGGCCAGTGCTACGTTTTCCACGCAGGTAATATCCACAACATTTTTTCCGCCGTTTAAAAGCGGAATGCCGATTGTCCGGTTTGCCTTGATCAGTCTCGGAATAATACTGGTATCACCAATTCCAAAAAGGCCTCGCGGTCTAATGATGACCGCCTTCAGGCCGTTTGCTGCCGCCTCGTTTATGCGCTGCTCCGCCATGATCTTCGTACGGATATAAAAGCTCAGTTTGTTCTTTGGATCGTAGGAATCTTCCGTGATGTCATAGCGGTCCTTCTTCGTTGTATAGATACTCGGAGAAGAAACGTGAACCAGTTTCTTTACGTCATTTTTGGTGCAGTAGCGAATGATGTTTTCGGTTCCGACTACATTTGCAGTATAAAAATCGTCCCACCTTCCCCATACCGTGGAAAGTGCCGCGGCGTGGATCACATAGTCAGCCTTCCCGTCGGCCTCCTGAATGGTACTTAAATCACAGCACAGAGGAGTAATTCCGTACGTCTCTTTCAGGTATTCCAGGCGTTCTTTGTTTCTGCCCTGGGCAATAACTTCATAGCCGGCGTTTATGCATTCTTCAATTAAGTATTTTCCAAGGAAGCCCGTGGCTCCCGTAATCAGTACTCGCATTGTTCTACTCCTGTTTGGCGGAATACTCCTTTAACATGGCCGCAAGATCCGCAAACGTGATTTCATTAATCTTCGGCAGGACGTTTCCGTAAAACTCTTTTTCCGTTTCGGGCGAAAGATATTTATCGCTGATCTCCTGTAAGAAAAGCAGAATATCGACGGATTCCATTCCAAGTGACGACAGGGTGGACTGCCGATAAACGCCCTCCGATTCCAGAATCCGAAACGCTTCTCTGACAGGATCTTCGGTATCGGAAATGCCGTCATTTACCGAATCTTTCGTCAAATCTTCGGCCAGGCATTCCTGTTTTAACTTCGCAAAATCCGTTTTTCCGCTACTGTTGATTGGAATCTCAGAAACCCGGTAAACATGTTTCGGAACCATATATCCCGGGAGATTTCTCAACAAAGTTTCGCGAATGGTTTCCTCTGAAATATCCGAAACCGCATAAGCCAGAAGGTTCCCTTCGTACAACACCACGGCGTTTTCCACGCCCGGTATTTCTTTTATCGCATTTGCTATGTAATCCAGTTCAACACGGTTTCCGTTTATCTTAACCCGGGAACCGATTCTGCCCACACAGTGAAGAATGCCGTTTGCAATGAATCCAAGGTCCCCGGTTTTATAATACTTCCTTTCGTGTACCTTGACAAACGGATTGTCGGATGAGTCTGCATATCCGTCAAAAACGCTCTTTCCCGTAATACAGATTTCGCCGATTTCGTGCTCCTTTAACACAAGAACTCCGTCCTTTAAAAGCACGATGGCCGTATTGTCAATTGGAACACCTACGGGAACGTTGATCATTTGGACATCTCTTTGGACCTCTGTTTCATCATATACATGAAATGTAATTCCGACCGTTGTTTCCGTCGGTCCGTATTCGTTGTAAATACGGACGTTTTTCAACTGTTTTGTCAGCTTACCGCAAAGGGAAACCGGCAGGTTTTCGCCACCGATAATCAACGTTTTCTTACAGTCGTATTCCCCTTTTGGAACAAACTGCAGATGCGTCGGTGTGCATTTTACGACATTCAGACAATCGTCTTTTATGATTTCCGCCATTATATCCGGCCGGAACGGATCACGAAACGAACGGATCCATCCGCCTGTAAGGATCGGAACAAAAAGCGACGTCATCGTAAGGTCCACGGAAAGTGAGGTAAAAAGCGGCATGTTAGCGCTCTCTCGCCCCCATTCCTTTACCGCCCAGCCAAGATAGTTGCCTAAGTTTTCCGAAGAAATCGGAACACCCTTGGGTTTATTCGTCGTACCCGACGTATAAATCCGGTAGACTTCCTTTGCCGGATTGTCTTCGTCCGGAACCGGATAATCGGCCGGAACCGGCTCTCTTTCCTTCTTAGGCTTCATATCCGGAGCACGATGGATCCGTAATCCTTCCAGGCACTTATATTTTACCTCTTCGTCCGCAAAAAGATCCTGCATTCCGGAACTTTGTATGAGCTCTTCCAGCTCCTTTTCGGTCTTGGTTTTATCGATCGGAATAAAGGAGATTCCGGATAACAGACAGGCAAATGCCGCTGCAATATAGACCGGTCCGCGGCTTATATACAGTCCCACGGGGCCCGAAATTTTCTCTGCCTTCAGGCTTTTTATAACTTCATAGACAAGGCCGGAAAGCTCTTTATACGTGATTTCACCCTCTTCGAAAAGAACCGCCCTTTCCTCTTTGTGATCCGCAAATGACTGAAGAAGATTCTTTGCCACAGGGTATGGCAGAGTCCTTTTTTTCACGAAGTTGTCGTAGATTCCCGGTTTCATTTCCTGCCGGATTGCCTCCTTGAAAGACTCCATCCAGGAATCGGAAAACTGTCCTTCATAGTAAGAAATGCAGACAGCCGTTTTGTTTAAATACTGGATTGCCGTCAACGAAATCGGGCAAAGCGGCTCGTGAATCGGAAAACTGTAAAAATCATCAAAGGAGATTACCGGGTTTTCAAAATCCGCAAAATCCACTTTTCCGAGGAACGAAATCAATCCTCCGACAGCAAACCGGTTTGTTTTGGCAGCGCGGTTAATCAGGAACTTTAGGGCCGCTTTCCGCATCCATTCCGGCAGTTCCCTGTAATGGAAATACGTGGTATTTGCAGCGTTTAAGTCCTTTTTTTCCTTTAGCTGCATCAACATATTGGCATAGACGTCCTCCGTCGTATCGCCTTCTTTTACGGTCAGGAATACCGGGAGGGTTAAGTTCGTATTGTATCTCTTCCCGGGTTCGTGTTTTCTGACATCGGTAGGAACCATGATCCTCGTTGGCAGTTCCTCACAAAAAGAAGCCAGAACGCGGGCAAGTTTTGCAACTACGGGAGCCGGATATCCCGGCACTTCCACGACTTCCCACTTGATCCTGTAATCCCTTACAGGCGTTGAATCCTTGATTTTAATCGTCGGTAATTTGTTTTCCGAAATACGACAGGAGGGATGGTTTTTAACAAACTGAATATCCGTCATGTCGCTCTCGCAAGGGATGATCTCTCTTCCCGCAAGGTGGTTCATCACGTTTTGCACAAAAACCAAAGAAGCCATACCATCGAGTACGGCATGTTGAATCTGAAACACCAGATAGTGTTTCTTTACGTTTGTAATATATAATACTTCAACGGATTTCTTCGTATAATCAATCGGCTTTTTGAAAATCTCATCATCAAAGACATTGTCCGAATCAATGGTGATTTCCCGAATCCGTACCGGCTCATCGGCTGCATAATACCGTCTGTTTTTGTAGCAAACATTTATGCCCGGACTTCCGGAAATGACCTCGTTGACAGCCTCTTCGACTTTCGAAAGGTCGGTTAACTTCGTTACCGAGAAGCAAAATTGAATTGCATATGTATTCGAAAGATCCTGAAAATCCAGATACAACTGTTCATTATAAGATATCTTTCTTACGAACTCCCCCAAGATCCTGCTCCTTTACCTAAATCAGTAATTCTCCCTTATCATTATACCATTTTCTGAGGCAAAAAACCTCAAAAAAAAGGACCTCTGTGTATTTCAGAGGCCCTTTGTATCGTTATGTTTATTTCGGTTTAGGTCCGGCTTTTGGAGCTTCATTTTTCATTCCTTTACCGATTTTGGGAGCTAAATGGAAGGTGGTCTTCTTTCCTTCCTCAATTGCCCTGCTTACGTTCTTCTTGAAGTTTATTGCAGTATTCTTGGCACTGTTCGGGTTTGCCATGAATTTGCTTGCATACTCCTGTGTGAGATTCTTAGGCGGGAAGAGACTGATGAATTCGGGGCTTCCGCCAATCCTTATTGCCCGTCTCTTAAACTCACCTCTATTGTTGAAATCAGCGGTGAGTGTTCCGTCCTTAACACCCTGTATAAGTGTCAGCTCGGAAATCGCATTTCTGATTTCCACTTTATCCTTTAAGGTGAGGTTTCTCTTATCAGCCTTGGACTTTAAAACAGAAGCGGCATCATATTCGATCTCGGCAATCAATAAGTCTTTTCCTTCCTTACCTTTGATGTTTTCCTTCTTCTCCTCCAGGAACTTATCGGCCTTATCTTTGATGTTGGTCTTCTCTGCTTCGATTAGTTTTTCCAACCTGTCAGTTGCACGATCCAGTCTTACATTCAAAGTATCATAGGCTTTATTCATGGATTTAAGACGTTCCGTTCCCTTTTCATCCAGTTTGGCATTCGGGTTTCCTTTTCTCTTATCCGCCAGTTCATTTTCCTTTCGGTCAATGTATTTTCGTGTTGCCAAACGGGCTGTTTTCAATTCTTCGATTTCCGCCCTAAGAGCCTCCTTGGAAGGCTGCGTTCCTTCCCTTATCGCCTTGTCTCTTTCCTTCTCGTGACCAATGGTCGTTTTATAGATTTCAAAAGCCTGATCGTAGTCTTTTCCACCAAAGTAAACAGTCTTGCCCTTAACCTGATTCTGTGCAAATTCAAGATCGTTTTTTGCACCGTCTTCATATACTCGAAGACTCCAGTCATCGGAATGCAGAAAACTTCTCCGGCGCAGCTCTTCGGTCTGCTTAAATTTCCGACGCAACTCGTAAATCGACTGTTTGGTGCGTCTCATCGCCTCGACTCTTTTTTCTGTCTTTTCGGATAGATCCTTTCCTTCTTTTTTCTTTAAATAAGCGTCAACGTTCTTCTCTGCAAGATCCATCTGCTTCAGGAAATCTTCCGCTTCTCTTGCGTTATACTTATAATCAGGTTCCGCAAAAACATCCATTTTTGCGGTAAGAGCTATATACTCATTCTTCGCATTTTCATACTCTTTACTTCCGAAATGAACGTCTATTTCCGCTTCGTTCAGCTTCGAAATATTCTGCTTGGCTACGGATGCCAGGAAACTATATTCTTTCGGTTCACTTTTCTCAATACCATCCTGGAGACTATCGAGCTTACGATTCATAACATCGATGACATTCATCGCATGAACCGTTGCATCCGTACGAAGGTGGGTATTCTCCGAGGAAGCATTTCCGATTTTACCGGAAGAGTAACCCACAAGAGCATCCATCGAATTGGAAAGAACATTTCTCATTTCGGTGATATCGGCAATCGTAAGTTCTCTTTCCTGATTCTTCAGGCGTTCGTTAAACTTTCCAATCTGTTTTTTCACTTCTATAAATGAATTCGCGGCATCTTTATACTTATCGCTTCCACGCATAAAGAGCTGTCCATTCTGGAACTCGTCCAAAACTCTGTCCGCATCATTATAGACTTTATCAATATCGATTTCTGTTTCTTTTTCGCGTAAATCTTTTAACTTATCGTCTAAGATGTGGAGCTGGTTTTCCGAAACTTCAAAGGATGCCTCTACGGCCGATACACGTTTTTCGGCATTACGGCTGGTATCGTTTTCGTTTGCTTTCATACGAAGATACTGATAGCCAAGTCCCTGAACATTCTGTAAATCCCAGCGTAAGGATTCAAGCTGCTCTTCTGTGGGCGGCTTCTTGGGATCATTCATCAATTTATTCCATTTTTCCTGGACTTTAATGAATTCTTCTCTGTGATTCTTGTATTCGATACTTCCACGCGCCGTAAGAGTTGCATCTTTCAGCCACTGAACTGCGGTATTGGCACGGAACTTCACTACGTTTAGATCCATACGTACCGGTCCTTCTGCTTCGGCTTCAACCTCGATATTATCTTCCGGCTTCTCTTCTTCAGGGTTAATCTGCTGGTTTTCTTCGAGGTTTTCTTCCTCTTTATTGAGGTTTTCTTCCTCTTTATTGACAGCATTTATTTCCTGATTATTATTAACGTTTAATTCTTCCTGCTGGTTTTCAGGATTATCTTGTTTCTCTTCAACGTTTTCTTCGTTATTCTGTCCGTCTTCCTTCCCTTCTAAGTCGTCCTTATTCTCTTCTACAACATCTTTCTCTTCGCCCTCTTTCTCGGCGTCCTCGTTCCTGTCATCAATCTCATTAATGTTAATGTTGACATTCTGGTTTTCAATCTGGTTATTTTCCAGCTCTTCCCGAACCTCGTCCTTCTTGTCATCATTATTATCGTTATTGTTGTCGTTGTTGTCGGTGTTTTC
>JAFWTY010000032.1 GCA_017518735.1 Lachnospiraceae bacterium
ACATCCTGACAGCATAAGACAAATTATAAGAATAAAGAATCCAATATTATATTTCAACTTCATTTTCATTTTTCTTCCTTCATTGCCGTTTCTTTTTTCGTCTTTTTTATCAACCCACCGAGATAATCATAAATCCATTTTTTCTTTAGATTGAATATAGCCTACTTGTTTTTACCACTGTTTAATGCTTTGAAATTAGCTGCATTGGACTTGTAGAGCTTTTTAAATACTCTGTAATTGCGTTCGTATATTTCTTTATTGTCGGGATTTGGCATGTATACATGTTCTGCTTTAACAATGTCGTGCGCATATTCCAATACATCCACATCTTTGATCCCGGCTGCAACAGTCAGGGCTGCTCCGACAGCGCCCACTTCTTTCGAATTGCTGACCGTCTCTATGGTTCTTCCCGTGATGTCGGCAAGCATCTGGCAGGTAACCGGTGACGAAGCCCCTCCGCCGACAAAACGGATTGTGTCAGATGTTTTCACCTTCCTGTTCTCGCATTCCAATAACCAGCGTAAATGATAACAAATACCTTCAAGAACCGCACGAATCATATCTCTCTTGCCGGTTTCAATCCGAATATTAAAAAACATGCCTGCGGCATTGGAATCCTCAAACGGGCAACGATTCCCATGAAGCCAAGGAGTAAAAACCACGCCGTTGGATCCCGGAGGAACTTTACTGATTTCCTCGGAAAGATAGTCATAAAGACTCATATATTTGCTTTCCACATCAGTGACTTTCATCTGATTCAGATAGATTCCGGACTCATCCAATGCCAGGTGATCCCTGACCCATTCAAAGCATTTTCCGGCAGTTTCGAGTTCTGCGTAATAATTGAAATATCCGCGTTTTGCCGACAAAACACCGGTAATCATCGCATTCAAATCTACGGTCTGACTGTCCATATAAGTGGATACCCATCCCGAAGTTCCGACATAAATATGTGTATCACCGGGCCTTGTACATCCCGCACCGATATTTACAAAGGTAGTGTCACCGCCGCCACCGAAAACAGGAATTCCCTTTATCAGTCCCAAATCCTTTGCCGCTGTTTCTGTCAGTTCACCGGCCAAATCCGTACTTTCTATGAGTTCCGGCATATGTGCGGGATTAACCTTGTACATTTTAAGAAGCCCTTTATTCCAGCCTTCTTTTCCTTTTCGCGTGTCATAGAGGAAGGTTCCGAATGCAGAATCGGCGGTTCTGACAATCCTGCCTGTGAGGCGTACCAACAGGTAGTCACAGATATCCAGCCACTTATAGACTTTCGAAAATATCTCCGGTTCATTGTTCTCCACCCACTTATACTTCCAGACCGGATCTTTGGCACTGACGGAAGCCGCATAATTAACCTTAAGATTCTTAACAAGCTTAAACAGATTGCATCCGGACACCTTGATGATGCCGTTGCACATGCCTTCTTTATATTCTTTAATGCCTCTTTGATCCAGATAATTCATGGGATGTCTTAAGGCATTTCCATTTTCATCGACGAGTACAGAGCCCTGGAACTGTGTACAGGCAGCCATACCGCCGATTTCTTCGGGTTTTACATCCGACTTTACAAACAATTTCCGTGTGGTGGAACACAAAGCTTCCCACCACTCATTTTCATCCTGTTCCACTCCTCCGTCATCCGTAGTATACAGACCGTAACCGGCCGAGGCACTTGTCACAAGACGAATTTGGTGATCAATCTCAAAGAGACAGGTTTTTAAAGTGCTTGTCCCAAAATCATAGATAATAATATACATTTACTCTTCTTCTTTCAGATGAATGTTCCAGCCTGTGTCAATTTTTTTCTTAACCTTACTCATGGTTTTAGAATCAAGTTCGGGCCAGTCGACGACAGTACTGGCATTTTTTGTTACCAGATGGGCTTTCTCCGCACACAGAGCCAAAGGCGTATCGGCAAGTGAATCGGAATAAAAATTATCAATCGTTGGAAAACCGTGATCCATCATATATTTGGCCTTTTCCTTCGCATACATCAGATTATCCACAAAAACGCCAAATTCACGGTCATAATCCGTAGCCATATAGTTTACGCCAAGCCGATCAGCAATCGGACCGATGATACATTTCGGAGAAGCACTTATGATCAAATCATCCGGCTTTTTCTGTGCCAGATACCAGGCAGCGAGTTTCTTTTCGTTTTTGTTCCAGTATCGCTCGATTTGTTCATCAAAATCATCAATCATCGTCAGATAACCGAACATTTTCCTTTGCATAAGATGGTTTGGCACCTTTCCCCTTTTAAACCCAATCACATGCTTTAACGCATCGGGAAGATAGGTGAACCACAGTTTGGGATGACGTCTCAGACACCAGAGCCCAAAGCCTATGGAGCAGTCGCCCGGAAAAATTGTTCCGTCGAAATCATATACGTTCATTCATTCATCTCCCGGATTTTTCATTTTTTGAAAATCGAAACATGTTTCTGTTATAGCCAGTGGTAACTAAATAAACCTTTTCCTTGTGTGAAGCCATCAGCCCGCTTAATATGAATCCACTCAGACCTTTCACCTGATAATCCGGATTCGTGATGTCAAACAGCTTTCCCGAATCGCGTTCAATGATAAGAACCGAATCTTCTTCAAAGAAAAGCGAGAGCTCTATCAAAATGTTTTTCTTTGCTTTCCTGTTATTTTCAAGAATAGTCAAACCGATTTCTTCCACAAAAAGAGCTGCCCGGTTGACTTCTTCTTTCGGATATTGATGTTCCATCAGACGCTCTCCCACTTCTTTCGAGAGCGCAACCGCCGCATCAGGCGTAAGTATTCCGTCCAAGACTTCAATGTCCGTTTCCAGATTTTTAAGCAAGAAGGGAAAATTATCTTTTTTGAACTTTAAGAATACAAAGAGCATTGCCGTGGCAAGTGCCACAGCAGGCGCCACAACAAAGCCTGCCCACATCCCGTAGAAACCAAAAAGCAATGAACCTGTAATGGGCAGAATCATATAGAGTAAACCGTTCTGAAAACAGGCAATCGCGGTTGCCATCCCGATACGGTCAATCAGCATATAATATGAGGTTGTCAGGGAAACCAAACTGCAAAAAACAAATCCAATACAAACAATCCGGATTGCAGCAATTGACGGAGCAAGCGCAGCCCCATCGGTAATTCCGAACAGAGCGCAGAATTGCTTAGCAAGAATTATTATGAGAAGGGTCGCCACTGCTCCCTCTATGATAGCGGCTTTAATGCCGGATTTCATGACCCTTTTGATCAGTTTGGAATTTCCTTCGCCGAAATAGGTTCCGATCAGAGGTTGCATAGCCATACCTACGCCATCCATCACGACGCCGAATTCAATCAGACTGACAACCACAGCCAGGGTAATCAGGCCGTTCTCACCATAGCGTCCGGAAACATGACTGATCATCACATAGTCCATCAAACCCCAACAGATATATACGGAAGAATCCACGATACTGTAACGAGAAGTCAAAAGAAAATCCCTAAAGGAAAGATGCCACACAAAGCGCAGCGTATTCCCTTTCCGGAAGAAGTGCCAGCAACAGACAAGAATTCCGAGTGCGTTTCCGATAACGGAACCGAGAATGATACCGGTCATTCCAAAGAATTTTGTAAAGACTATGGAAAGAATGACATTTCCACCGATTTGAAAGCCGTAACAGATATTATTACAGAGCTCATCCCCGTCGCTGTAGACCATCTGTTCAAGATAGAAAATCACGATTGTCAGAAATGCATTTATCGGAACAAAACGATAGTATTTAAGTGCATTTTCCAGGATATCACCGGTAATACCGCTCACTTGAAAATACACGTTTTTCATCACAAAAATCAAAACCGCAGAAAGCAGTCCCATGCCGAGACTGATGATGAGTCCCTGTCCAAAAATCTCATTCGCCCGGTCTTTTTTCATAGCTCCGGTCTCTCTGGCAAATACTATTCCGACACCTGTGGAACATAAATCGCCGAAGAATGTCACAATAGCTGTAATAGGCGTAATTGCGTTGATTCCGGCAACACCGGACGCACCGATAAAGTATCCAGCAATGATACTGTCACTAAGAAGCATCAGATACATAACCGCCTTGGTAAATGTACCTGATATCAGCATAGAAATGAATTTTTGCTCGCAAAAACCCCTTTTCTGATTCATTCAGTTTTTCTCCCCATTTTCTCCCCGTTATTTTACGAAAAATCCCCTATACTCATTTCTTATTTCGTCAAAATATCCCGGTTTAACATCTTGAAATGTCCGGCCTCTTCCACAACTTCCATATGATTTGACGCAATACGTGTCGCCGTAGTAATAAAGTCCAGAATCAGAGTCAAGGTAGCAGCCAGCCCGAGATTTGTATCCGGAATACCGAACTGTTTCATAATGAGTCCGAGGCAGATTACCATACCACCGGAAACAGGCGGAATTGCCGGCTGAACGATACAAACCACAAGCCAAACACCGATGATCCATGCGATATTGATGTTTGTGTTATAAAGCTCGGTAAAATAAAAGATGGTAATTACAAAAGCACTTGCGGAACAACTGAGCTGTAAAATGTTTTTCAAAGGAACCGCAAAGGAATTGTATTCCGGTGAAACCCCGAGTTTCTTTTCATTGATTTCGAGTACGGTACCAAAGGCTGCCATCGAAGAACAGGTTGCAAAACCGATTCCGATGGTCGGAAGGATTTTTTTGATCAAAAGCGAAAACTTCACTTTGAAACGAATGCTTACAATAATAGTTTTGATCAGTACAAGTACAACATTGAAACCGAGGCAAAGGACAATCGGTTTCCAAATACTTAAAATACCGCCGAATCCGTTGTCCCAGAAAAGCAACGTCAAAGCAGAGAAAATATAAATCGGCAATAATTTGCAAATAGCATTTACGATATTGATAAACAGTAAATTTCCCTGGCAGACCAGGTCTTTGATTCCAGAAACCTTACTTCCGGTTATGGTAATCAACGCGCCGATAATAAGCGCTATAAATGCTATTTGAAGCATGTTTCCGTCCTGGAACGGAGAAATCGGATTGGAAGGCACACTGTTTAAGAAAAGTGCAATAATCTCCGAAAAGCCGCTTCCTCCATCCGTTTTTCCATAATGAAACGTAAAGAAAGGAAGCAACAAAACGGTAATAATACCGGTTTCCAGGAATCCGGTCAGCATCGTCTTGGAAATCAGATATCTGCCCTTCTTGTTGAGGTTTGCTATACTTCCCATACCGCAGATACCGGATAGAATCGAAAGGAAAATCAAAATACCGGCGAATATACAGAGCAGATTCATAAAGATCGCTTCGATATTTCCGAGGATATAATCATGCAAAACAAAAGCGAGTTTTTCCGGAAGATACGTTTTTGTGGCTCCCATGATCAATGCCAAAGCAACCGCCAGAATAAAGAATACTTCTTCGCGGATTTTATCTTTCGGAATCTCCAGAGTGATGATATTATTGCCGTTTTTGTAGGAATGACTCGGTTCCAGGCCGACATTCTGCGCCAGGATCTGCGTATATTCATCCTTTGCTTCCCTCTCGGGCAAATCATATTTTTCACCAGCAAATGTCAGTTTAATATAACTATGGCCCAGACCTTTTACAAAGGATAAACTAACCTCTTTGGTCTCTTTATAGGAATTCGCAATATCTTTCAGAACATCTTCCATCGTAAAAACGAAACGAATGCGGTTTTTATTATTCACCTTTTGTTCCTTTAACCAGGAATCAATCTTTTCCGTAATCCGGGCAATTCCTTCATTATTCAGTTGAAAATCAAGGTTTTTTATCATTCCTTTAATTCTCTTTCTAAAAGATTAAATACACTTATTGTCTTAATTTCTCAAGCAGTTTTAAGAAATAATCCGGTAACGGAGCCGAGAATTCCATATACTCTCCGGTTCTCGGATGTTTAAACCCAATCACCTCGGCATGCAAAACCTGTCCGTTCGTATGATAAGGGTCTTTATCCGGTCCGTAAACCGTATCTCCAAGTAAAGGATGGCGAAGGTATGCCATATGGACACGAATCTGATGCGTACGGCCCGTTTCCAGGCGAAATGAGGCATAATCATACCCATTCAGGCATTCTGTCACCTCATAGTGCGTAACGGCCTTTTTCGAGTGCATGGAGGGCATATTCGGCACACACATTTTCTTACGGTCATTCTTATCGCGTTCCATCGGTGCATCCACGGTTCCGGAGTTCTCTTTTAAATGACCTGTTACAATGCCTCTGTAGATTCTTTTGGCGGAATGTTCCTTTAACTGTTCTGCAATGGATTGGTGCGCCGTATCATTTTTGCAAATGATTAAAGAACCCGAAGTGTCGCGGTCAATACGATGAACAATTCCCGGTCTCATCACACCGTTAATACCGGACAGAGAGTCCTTACAATGATACATAATGGCATTTACCAGCGTTCCGGTATAATGTCCGGCAGCAGGATGAACCACCATTCCCTTTGGCTTATTTACAACCAGGACATCCTCATCTTCATAAAGAATATCCAGAGGGATATCTTCCGGAAGGATATGCGGAGTAATCAGAGCCGGAATCTCTATCGTAACTTTATCGTTTTCACGAAGGGGATAGCCGCATTTTACCTCTTTTCCGTTTACGGAAACCATACCCTGTTTGGAAAGTTTTTGAATATAGCTGCGGGACAAAGCCTCAAACTGATCGCACAAAAAAACATCCAGCCTTTCATCCGCACCGGCCGAGTCAATCAAAAAAGTATACTGTTGTGCATCGTTTGCATTACTCATTATTCGTTGTCGTTTTCGTCAAAGCAGATTGCATCAAAAAGATCTGCATTAAAGGAATCATCCTCATCGGCTGTAAATTCATCCTGTAATTTGCCGATCTTTTTTAAGTATAAAACATCGCCGTTTTTTTCGTATTTGGAAAAGAACTCACAAAAATCGTCAAACAGTTTGTCCTTCGCAATCTTCGTCTGTGTGATTGAAATACCGAACGGAACAAACATATCGCGGATTTCATAATAATCTTCGGTAGAAAGAAGGCCTTTGCGGAAGGAATAATACGATCCCGTAATACATCCATATGCCACGGCATCGCTTTCCGTGAAAGAATCAATCGATACATAATAATCACCGATTGCTTCCAGAAGCGAAATCTTTGAACGTTCCGCTTTTGTCTTATTTATAAGGATTCTGCGCTGGACTTTATAGATTTCCTCGAATAACTCTTCCAGTGTTTCGTGATCTAAATCACAAAGCTCATATAAATGATTAATGATATATCCATATAAATTTGTACTGTTCTCAAGAGCAAAACGCATGGAATAAACGATTAAACTGAAAAACGCAGCATTCTGAAGGTCGAACAATACCTCTGTATTTATAAAAATCGCCTTCGGATAATTCTCCATAAACTGTCCGATTCCCGATACCATATCTTTGATCAAAATCGGAGCATACACTTCTTCGGGCGATAAACCTTTCTTCTTTAAATCTTCAGGAGTTCCGATGATTACCGGAATCTGAATGGTTTTGCTTTTTTCAATAATGACTTCTCTCATACTTACTATCCTGACACAATTCTTATTATAAAACGAAAGATTCCCGGTAGCTTTTGCGCATACCGGGAATTAAATTTCTCAATCAAAACCTGATATTATAACATATCTGAATCATCAGAACCCGGAACATCGATGGAACTTACATTCTCACCTGTTGTATCCGCAGTAACATTTGCAGTGCTGGGAGAAGCCATGAAAATGTAGGAAGAAATGCTTTCCAACTTAGCATCCAGTGCAAAACAGGAACCGGAAGTATAATCGATAATTCTCTGAGCTACTGCCAAATCAACACCTTCTAAATTGATAATAACGGTAGTTCTGTTCTTAAGAAGTTCTGTAATCTCTTTTCCGTCCTCGATGGTTTTTGCATGCATTCTGTGAATACTGTACATTTCGTCGCCCCTTTCTACTCTGTTACGTCTTGTCGGTACAAATTTGGGTTTGGACTTCTTCGGAGCGCGCTCTTTTTCTTCATAGCGTTCCTCTTCTTCATTCATACCCTCATCTTCATAATACTCATCTTCTTCTGATCCGCTCTCAAGACCGATTCCGTTTAAAATCTTACCAAGTACATCTTTGGATGCCATCTTATACCTCCTACACAGTATATACTCTCTCGCCGAAAATACTGCTTCCGACACGTATCATGGTAGCCCCTTCTTCCAGCGCAACTTCATAATCGCCACTCATTCCCATGGATAAAGAAACACCATCTTTATTATCGTTGTTTTTGGAGAATAAGTCAACCGATAACTCGCGTAAATTCGCAAAATATTGACGATTTTCTTCCGGATTCTCAACATATGGTGCAATTGTCATCAAACCACAGATTTGAAGATTCGGTAATTCGGAAACCTTTTCATACAATTCTCTTCCGGCCTGAAGTGTCACACCGAACTTGCTCTCTTCTTCCGCCACATTGATTTCCAAAAGAATTTTTACCGTAACATTCTTCTTAACGGCTTCCTTACTGATTGCCTCCGCAAGATGCACGGAATCCACGGAATGAATCATATAAACCTTATCGACAATATACTTCACCTTATTGGTCTGCAGATGACCGATCATATGCCATCTGATATCCGAAGGAAGCTTGTCAATCTTATCCATGATTTCCTGAACTTTGTTCTCACCGAAATCCCTGCAACCGGCATCGTAGACAGGTTGAAGCATCTCAACCGGTTTTGTCTTGCTTACAGCGATTAAGGTTGCATCTTCGGGTTTTCTTCCGCATTTTTCAAGGACGGAAATCATATTGTTTTTGATTTGTAAATAATTCTCTTTTGTATCGACCATCTTACTTCGCCATCTTTTGATATACCATATCATCATCGGAAACCGTGGAAGCATTCAAAGCTATGAAATCGTATGCTCTCAAACCGTAATTGGAGTTCGGAGTAACGATGGAATACTCCTCGTTCTGATACTGAATGGTAATCTGTCTGAAATCGGCATATCCTTTATTAATATTGTAAACGCCGATCAGCGTGCCTTTCTTGCTGACCGTAAACGTCTGATTACTGTCGCTTTTAACGATAATACTGCCCAGTTCGATTTCCGGATCGTTAATGTAATAATAACCGTCTTTGCGTTCATAAATCTCAAAATCCAGATACTGAACAATCAACTGGCCCTTGTCATTATATGACTGAACACCGAGGGTACAAACATCGGAACCTTCGGACTGAACTTCCGCGAATTCTTCCGGAATTAAGAAGAATTCCTTCTCAACAATGGAAGTATTCGGAATCTTTAATCCGGTCTTTTCATCCATTACGATTTCGATATCGAGGAAACGATCCGTCGCAAACGTGGAAACATAGGAACGGAACGAAAGAATCACAAAAGTACCTTCCCCGTGTTTTACAACATCAGTTGAGGCATAGCAGGTATTCTGCGTTTTCAAAAACTTTACCTGGACAGTACCTTCATCCTTCAGTCTCTGTGCCGTTTCCGTATCGGTTTCGATTGCAATCTGCCACTCTTCGGAATTGATGATTTTGTAGACAGGGTCTCCGGAAGCAACCAGTTCATTATTTACAAACTGTTTCTTTTCATAGTTTTTCCGTTCAAAATCTTCTTTTGTAATATCGGCCGCAATCAAATCCTCGTACTGATCGACATTGAATACCACATAACCGGACTTCGGAGAATTCATCATACGCACGGAATTCAGTCTTCCGTTTGCCATATTGTTGATGTTATTCAACACATTTAAATTGGATAACTTTAACGTGGTTCCCTGCAAATCATATTTAAAATCATAAACATGATAGAACTTCGTTGCCGAAAAATCCTTGGTGAAGGACAAAATCTCATTCCGGATTTCATTGAAATCATCATTGGTCATGACATTGCTTTCGGCACCCGCGCTCTTTAAAAGTTCCGCAAGTTCACCGCTTGAATCAACGGAATACACCAGATCGCCGCTGGAGACTCTCTCTCCCTCTCTCATGTAATAGTTTACATATCCGGCTTCATCGGAATAGACAACTTCTTCATCACGGATTGCAAGGCCCGTAAACGTAGCCGGTTCGGATAATGAACCGACTTTTACTTCATAACCCGAAACCGGATTGGACTTCAAATACGCAATTAAGCAATACAAAATATATCCGCCGATTACCACGAAGATAATGATGCCGATATTGATATTCAGCGGAGCTCTTCTGCGATTCCGCTTCACTGTTTTGTTTTCGTTTGCGTTATTCTGATCCATGTGAAGTGTTTCAAAAATGAAAGCCTCAGAGAGTTTCTGAGGCTTTGAATGCTCAACTTTTAATAATTAAAGCGCTGCAATTACTCTGTCACTTAAGGACTCGGGAACATCGCCGTCCTGTGTGGATACGGAAATGTAGAATTCTACGCCAAATTTGTCGCTTAAAAGGTCAAGTTCCCGAACAACATTTTCGAGATCTGCAATACCGATGTTTGCAAGTTTCAGGAAATTATCGAAATACATCTGCTGAAGGTCGTGATCTTGTGAAATAATACCGGAAAGGAATCCTAAAAACTTATCACTCGAGTCTAACATATACTCGGAAGCATTAATAAGACGAATCTTATTGTTTAATTCATACATGTGCTTGGTAGTGGTATCAAGATATACCACGTTACCTAAAACAGTCTTGATTTCTTCGTTTACCTTCTCCAAAAGTACTTTGGATTTTCCCTTTCCATTCTTACCTGTAATCATACGAACCATAATGTAATACCCCTCCGATCGTTATTTTGATTTCCCCCCAAGAGAAATCCTTTTAGAATCATTTATATTATACTGAAAATCAAGAAAAAAAACAACTCATTTTCAGTTTAATATCTTACGTTTTCGACCCCAAAAACAGGCCAAATTATTAACAATTTATAACGTCAGCATTAAGAGTGTATCCTGATACGACGTATCCCTGTCGGGAGCCTTTAAAACCACCGTAATATACTCTTTATTGGTGGAAGAATCTTTTGCATACATTACAAGGCAACTTCCTGCCGCGGCAGTCGTTCCTGTCTTCCCTCCGATGATATTCAAGGTTCCGGGAACCTCAAACGCACCTTTAAAGAACAAATTAGTACTTTCTACCGAAATATCCTTAACGTTTCCGTTTGCATCATTGATACTTGTAGTATATGCCACCTGAGAAATAATGGTACGGAATTCGTCATATTTTAAAGCTTCGTTAAAGATCAGATATAAATCATACGGTGTGGTCTTATGAAGCTCATCGGTAAGGCCGTGAGGATTTGTAAAATGCGTATTTGTTGCACCGATTCGAAGTGCCTCTGCATTCATCAAATCAACGAATCCCTGTACGGAACCACCGACATGTTCGGCAACTGCGAGTGCGGCATCATTTGCGGAACATACAATCATGATATTCAGTGCCTGTTCCAGAGTCATGGTATCTCCGACTCTGAGTCCAGCCGTCTGCGCATCTCTTTCCAAAACCATCGCATTTTCTGTAACCAGTACTCTGTCCGAAAGATTTCCGTATTTAAGAGCTACCAGAGCCGTCATGATTTTTGTCGTGGATGCGGGATTCATACTGGTAAAGAGGTTTTTGCCATATAAAACCTTCTTATCCGTCAAATCAAAAACTCCGCCCGCTTCCGCTTCGATAAAAGCATCTCCCAGCGTATAATCGTCAAAATCCACACAGATATTTTCGGAATATCCGGGCAAAGTTGCGCTAACTTCCGCCGTATTGATCATCGTGTAGGAAGTGGATGACAGATTCCTTGCAAAAGGCATGGAAAAACTTTCCTTTGCGCATCCGCTAAAGGAAAGGCATAGAATCAATATAAGAAACAAAGAGATAACAGACTTACTTGTACATTTCACGCCACTCTAAATCTCCTCTGTCCAGTGATTTGATTAACAATTCTGCACTGGCAAGATTAGTCGCAATGGGAATATTGTGAATATCACAAAGGCGTACCACATTGCTGATTTCCGGCTCATGCGATTTCGCAGTCAGCGGATCGCGCAGGAAAATAACAAGGTCAATCTGATTGTGTTCGATCTGTGCACCGACTTGCTGCTCTCCCCCCAGATGGCCTGCAAGATACTTGTGCACATTCAGATTTGTAACCTCTTCAATCAATCTTCCCGTTGTACCGGTCGCATACAGGTCGTTCTTACAAAGAATTCCTCTGTATGCAATGCAAAAATTCTGCATCAGCTTCTTTTTTGCATCATGTGCAATAAGCGCAATGTTCATTTTTGTTTACCCCACCATAAGAAATTAATTGTTGTATTTCTGTTCACACTGCAGTCCGACATTCAGTACAAATCCCATACCGATGTACAGACTGACAAGTGATGTTAAACCTGCCGAAACAAACGGAAGCGGAAGTCCCGTATTAGGCAAAAGTCCCGTTGCAACGGCTATGTTCAACATGCCCTGCAACCCGACCAGAGTTCCCATTCCGCCGGCTATGATCCTTCCGGATATATACTTGGATCTGTGCGCTATGATAAAACACTCTATGACAATTCCAAGCAAAAGCAGAATTACCGCCGCCGAACCGACAAATCCGAGTTCCTCTCCGATGATCGTAAAAATAAAGTCCGTCTGCGGCTCCGAAATAAAGTTACCGTTCTTTACGGAGTTTACGACGTTGTTGTTCAATCCTTTTCCGGTAAGCTGTCCGGAGCCGATTGCCATCACGGAGTTTAACTGCTGATAGGCTTCCTCAAGTTCGTACTGTTCCGGATGAAGCCAGGCTAAAATTCTCTTCTGCTGGTAAGGATCCAAAAGTTTCTGATTCGGCTGCAATACATAGATGAACAAAAGAATTGCTGCCGGAATCGTCACACCAAGAACCCCGAGGATGTATTTATAGGGAATCTCACCCATAAAAAGTACCAGGCAAATCACCGAAAAGATAACGATTGTCGTAGACAAATCGGGTTGCTTGATAATCAGGACAATCGGAGGAACCATCAGTGCAATTGCAAGCAAAATCACACGAATATCCTTCATTTTATCCTTAAATTTCATTATAAACTGTGCGTAAAATAGAATCAATAAAATTTTTGCCGTTTCGGACGGCTGAACAGCGATGCCGACATTCAACCAACGCCTGGCTCCGCCGTGTACTTCACCGAATAGCAAAACCGCCAGTAACAGGCCCAGATTTCCCGCATAAATCAGCCACCAGAGCTTTAAGATCTTCGTATAATCCAGAATGGAAATGATGATCATCACGATGAATCCGACAACAAAGCCCCAAAACTGCTTGGACTGGTAACTCTTCTGCGCACTTCCGACAGCAAGAATACCAATCACCGTAATGGCAATCAGCATGAGAATCAGTCTGAAATTGTAGTCTTTGAAACGAAATCGCGTAAACATATCAATCTCCGCCGGTTGCCGTCATAGGTGTATCTGCCGATCCGGTAATCAAATCTTCTCTGTTCTTTAAATCAAAGTAATACTGCAACACATCCTTCGTAAGCTGTGCCGCATAGTCGGAAGCGTATCCGTTCATAATACGTGTGGAAACGGAAATCTGAGGGCTTTCATAGGGTGCATAACAGATGAACAACGCGTGGTTTGCACGCTTTTTGGACTCCTGCGCCGTACCGGTTTTACCGGCCGCGGTAACAGGCAGTTCTTTAAAGTATGCTTTTCCTTCCACCACTCTCTTCAGTCCCAAATGAACGGCATCCCAGTATTCGTTCGGAATATCGATGGTATTTCGAATAGTCGCATGATTGTCATAAATGAGTTTTCCGTTGGAATCCTGCACTTTATCCAGCAAGGTAAGGTTAAAGACGGTTCCGTTATTTGCTACGGCTGTTATATAACGGTTCATGCCGACCGTCGTATAGGCATGTTCGCCCTGACCGATTGCGGAAGGTACCGGATAAACACCGGAAACATTCGGTTCCGCCTCATAGATTTCAATGCCGGATTTTTCCGAAAGTCCGAACAAATCGGCATATTTTGCAAGTCTGGAAACACCGAGATCCTGGTCATATACACCATTCTCATCCTTCGCCAGACGATAACCGACCTCATAGAAGAAACAGTTACAGGAATTCTGGATACCACCTGTTACATTCAATGTTCCGTGTCCGCCTGGATAAATCCAGCATTTATGCTGAATACCCGTCAGCTTATCGAACGTACCGTGACATGTAATTGTGGAGCCGGTATCAATGACGCCTTCCATCAATCCCGCCACCGCAGATACGGGCTTAAAGCAGGATCCGGGCGCAGCCCTGTACTGAGTTGCATAGTTCCAAAGCGGTCTGGAATAATCCATATTTAACTTCGCCAGGTACTCGGTATCCGCCGAATTTGCAAGACGGTTATTGTCATAACTGGGATAAGAAACCAGTGCAAGCACATCACCGGTATTGACATCGGTAATGACAACGGAACCGCAGCAGGGATCCAATGCCAGCTGAGCCGGTGTGATTTCCAGATTGGAAATCAACGTCAGCATGAAGTCATACGGGCTGATCGCTCCCGCACGGAATGCATCCATACGTTCGGCCGAAATACGAATGATGTCCTGATCCCACAGAATCGTACAGATTTGACGACCGTTGATCATATTCTGGGCAATCATGTATTTATAAATCTTTTTGGTAAATTCCGTATTGTTCTGAAGATGTTCCAATGTATACCGGACAATCGCTTCATAAACTTCGGATGAGTCGGAATACTTCTTGTTTACGTCCAGATTCTGCGTATTGATCCAGTTTTTGGAGATGCAGTATTCCAGATAAGCCTTCATGGAAATCGTTTCTTCCTTGGCCCAGGCAATGTAAGTCTCATCTTCCTCATAGCCTTCCTCTTTGATAATAATTCCGTGATTATCGGAAGAAAGCATGGAAATAATAAAGCTTTCGTAAACCTGATATTCTTTGGAGAGCTGATTATACGGCCTTGTTCCGTTTCGCAGTTCCTCTTCGATTCCGGTAAGAACGGACTCCTCCTTTGTCAGGTATGCCGTATATACCGCCTTCTCGGTATCGGTTGCATACTCCTTGGAGAAACGTCTGGTATCGATTACGTTGTTATTAATCAGGGCATAATACACATCATCAATCGGAATGATAATATCCGAAGCCGATGCATTTTCCCTTGGAATATACTCTTTAACATTTCGGATTTTCGAAACCAAAATACCGGCAATCTTCTGCTCCAGAAGATGATAAACCGCAATCTGCAAATCCTTGTCAATCGTAAGATAAACGTCATTTCCTGCAACGGGAGCCGTATAGCTTGCGCGATCCAATACTTTACCGGTATTGTTGACATAGATGGTTTCCTTGCCTTTTCGTCCCTGTAACTGCGCTTCCATAGCAAGTTCCATACCGGTTTTTCCGACGAAATCGTTCATCGAATATTCGATATCATTTTCAGGATCTGCTTCATATGTGTCGTATTCTTCCTGCGAAATCATACCGGTATAACCGATGATCTGTGAAAAATACACGCTGTCTTTGTATCTTCTCACCGTATCCTTTGAAACCGAAACGCCTTTTAAGATGTCCTCATTTTCATAAATTGCAGCAACGGTTTCATCCGAAACATCCGCCGCAACCATAGTTGTGACATACTTTTTGAAAGCGTTTAAATCGATGTTGTAACGAACGATCATAAGCTTTAATATTTCTTCGTTCGTATATCCTTCTCGCGGATGAAATTCATTTTTCTTGGATTCTTCGTTGTAAACCGAGGTACCGATGGCATATTTTTTCTTTTTACAGAAGTAATCCACAACATCTTCAGGCGTAGACTGTCTTTCTTCGGCAGATAATTCATCTATCTTCTTATAGCCGTAAATATCAGCAAGGAAACGTAAATGCTTCGTATCCGTATAACTGAATTCAAACTGATTATCCTGGTTCAGCGCAATACCGAAATCGGAAATGATGGAATCTCCGTTCTTTTCCACGATTTCATCGAGTTTGAGGATTACCCCGTTCATGGCTGCGTTTTTGTCTTCTTCATCATCAAAAATATCTTCAATGACAATATTGTAAGCCAGCTCATTATATGCAAGCAGATTGCCGTTCCGGTCATAAATATTGCCGCGGGTTCCGGGAATCGTACGTTCACGCATGATCTTCAGTTCGAAGTTGTCGAGGTAATACTCTCCGTTTACGATTTGCAGTGAAAAAATACGCGAAAGAAGAATGAATGCACCTACTATGAAGAAAATGGCAAGCACAAACATTCTCGAAGAGATTAGATTTTTAAAGAATTCTTTTACTTTTTCAAGCATCTTATTCTTTCACTCTCTCCTTGATCACAAATCGATACAACAGCAAAAACAGCGGATAAATTGCCAGCGCAACCAGTAAAGTATAGGCAAGTTCCGGAAGGCAAACATTCAGGAAATAGAATCCGAAATGGAATCTGGAACGGAACAAATACGTCAAAAGGTACATAAGAAGCGAATACCCGATATCACTTCCGGTAACAACAAGTAAAGGAAGCTTGAAATCTTCCGGATAAAATGTGTTATGAAACTTTCCGGTGACAAAACCGATCGTGCTGTAGATCAAAGCATTTAAACCGAGAATACGGAAGGTAAAGATGTCCACAAGTAATCCGCAGAAAAAGCCGATGATCAGAGCTGCTTTATCCCCCTGCATAAATCCCATAACCGCCACAAGGATTACGAGAACATTGGGAATCACGCCGACAACGCTTAATCTGCCGAACACTGCGGTCTGCAGAACAAAAAATATAGGAACCAAAAGGATATTCATGATTATTTTTTTCATGTTTATTCCTTGCTTTTTCTACTTCTCGCCTGTAGTCTGTTTCTTTTCCTTCACCACAAGCACAACGTTTAAATGATAAAAATCCACAGCCGGTGTAATATAACCGGACTTCGTTAAGTTATTCGGATCGGACTCCACGGAACTGATATATCCGATTAAGATTCCCGGCAGGAATTTATCGGATATATTGCTGGTAACAACTTTGTCACCGACCGAAACACTGTTGTCATCATCCTGTAAATCCGAAAAACGGATATGGTTTTCCTTCATGGATTCCAAATCACCCGAAACAATTAAGCGATCTGACGTCGAAAGAACCATGGCGGAAACATTGGATGTATCGTCAATTACGGATAAAACTCTGGACCAGTTCGGGCCGACTTCCACAACTCTTCCACAAAGTCCAGCACCCGATAACACATTCATGTCAACCTCAATACCGTCATTGCTTCCCTTATCGATCACAAAAGAATCAAACCAGTTTCCGGTACCGCCTGCAATTACTCTGGCTCCTACCTTTTCGTAATCGGAGTACTGCGCATCTAATTCAAACAGCTCACGCAGGGAAACAAGTTCGAATTTCTCCTGCTTTAACTGGATATTCTCTTCGTTTAAGGCATTGATTTCCTGCTTTAAGGCTTCGTTTTCCTTCTGCAGATCGGCGATTTTTACGAGCATTTCCTTTCTCTGCACAAAAAACATACCGACGGAGCTGACTCCTTTTTGCAGAGGAACAATCGTATATCCGACTACAGAGTTTGTCGTTTTGGAAGGAAGATCCACTAAAAAAGTCACACCAAGTAAAATCATGCAAATAAAGATCACGGCAAGCATGTAATACTTCGTGGGAATCGAAAACTTTTCTTTTTTCTTTGGCATCAAAGGGCTCATTCGTTACTTTCCCATTCCTTCAATCGTATAAGCAATACTACGGAAACGCTTGTTACGGATAATCTCCGCAATGCCCTGAATAACGGTTTTTCCGGCTTCTTCCGCAAGATTTACCTTCAGTCCCGTTCCTCTCGCAAGCTGAAGTCCAAGGTCGGAAACCAAAGATCCGCCACCGGTTAGATACAAACCGTTTTTATAAATATCCGCCGAAAGTTCGGGCGGAGTACGTTCCAGAATCACACGAACGTTATCGATGATAACATCAAAATATTCCTGAAGTGCACTGTCGATAAGTCTCGTATCAACTGCTCTTTCCATGGGCAATCCGGAAGCCACATCGCGTCCGTAAACGGTTGCCATGGATTTGTTCTCTTTAAGCATTTCCAAATCCATTTTGATTCGTTCCGCACTTTTTCCGCCAATCAAAAGCTTGTATTCCTTCTTTACGGCTGCGCGGATTGCATCGTCAAATCGCGTACCGCCGGCTTTGATCATCTTGGAAATAACAATACCGCCGAGGGAAATAATGGAGATTTCAGTCGTATTAAAACCGACGTCAACAATCATGACGCCCTGGGAATTTTTGACATCAATTCCAAGGCCGATGGCGTCCGCAACGGCTTTGTCTACCACAAAAATCTTACGTGCTTTCAGATTGGATTCTTCGATCAGATCATAGAACGCTCTTTTTTCCACTTCGGTAACATCCGTCGGAATTGCAATGTAATACGTTGCATTCTTATAGCTTCCGCCGGAAACGTCGGAAATAAAGAGTTTTAAAAGAGTCTGCATGTTATGAATATCGGCAATAACACCGTTTGACAAAGGATAGGTTACCTTGATGTTATCCGGTGCTTTTTCATACATGTCATATGCAGAATCGCCATAAGCAATTACGCCCACGCGCTTGTCGATGGCGATCATGTTCTTTTCATGAAAGAACGATTTTCTGTCGTGATTATAAATACAAATCGTACTTGTTCCCAAGTCGATTCCGAAAACATTGTTTAACAACGGTCATTCCTCACTTCGTAAGCCCAAAATTTAACACTTTATTATAACATAGTTCACATAATACGTAAACGAAAAAGGAATGAAAAAATGGACTTCTTACGGTAATTCAATCAGATTTCGCCGGAACAACTCTTCCGTCGCTCGTAAAATACCGAATTTCGCATGCGGCCAGGTAAGTCCGCCCTGGAAATAAACGGCATACGGCTCGCGAATCGGTGCATCTGCGGATAATTCTATACTGGATCCGGAAATAAAGTTTCCGGCCGCCATAATAACTTTGGAATCATATCCCGGCATGTCATCGGGATATGGCATTGCCATACTGTCAACCGGCGATGCGGACTGGATTCCCTGGCAAAAGGCAATCACCCTCTCCGCACTTTTTAATACAACGGACTGGATGATGTCATGACGCACTTCATCGGAAGAAGGAATCACGTCAAAACCTAAGGATTCATAAATCTTTGCGGCAAAAATCGCGCCTTTTTCGGCAGACGCTGCAACCGTAGGTGCTAAGAACAGTCCTTGGTAAAAATCTTTTAAAACCCCAAGGGAAGCTCCGACTTCTTTTCCGAGACCCGGAGAAGTCAGTCGATACGCCGCATTCTCGATGCATTCTTTTTTGCCTGCAATATAGCCGCCGATCGGTGCAAGTCCACCGCCTGGGTTTTTAATCAAGGATCCGACTATCATATCGGCTCCGACGTCGGAAGGCTCAATCGTTTCTGTAAATTCACCGTAACAGTTATCGACCATGACGGTCACATCCGGCTTTTTCTCTTTCAAAAATGCTATCAGTTCTCCGATTGCGGAAACCGAAAACGAAGGTCTGGTCTGATAGCCCTTTGAACGCTGAATGGTAACCAGTTTTGTCTTGTCGTTCAAAGCTTTTTCAATATTATCATAATCAAAACTTCCGTCCGGCAGTAAATCCACCTGACGATAAGTGATTCCGTATTCCGCCAAAGAACCTTTATGAGGCGTAATTCCAATCACTTTTTCAAGGGTATCATAGGGTTTTCCGACAGGGCTTAAGAGTTCATCTCCCGGGCGCAGATTACTCATCAAAGCAAGGGCCAGTGCATGTGTTCCGCAGGTAATCTGCGGACGAACCAGTGCATCTTCGGTATGAAAAATATGTGCATAGACCTCTTCCAGGCGGTCTCTTCCCAAATCGTTGTAACCATATCCCGTGGTACCGAGCAAACATGCCTCGGAAACCTGACAATCCTGCATTGCCTTTAACACCTTCATCTGGTTGTATTCGGCGATACGGTCGATTTCGTCAAATCTCGGCTTTAAATCATTCAGTTTTTCCTCTGCAAAAGCATATACCTCATCGGATATGCCGAATTCTTTATAGTTGTTTTCCATATTATTTCTCTCTTAAACTATCTCTTTTTCTTTGATGATATTTAGCATCTCCCGGACTATTTCCTCATCCGGATTTGTATACTGCGATTTGTCAAACCAGACCACATCATTTAAAGCTTTAAAGTATGTGAACTGTCTTTTTGCAAAATGTCTGGTATTCTGTTTTACTTTTTCAATCGCTTCCTCAAGCGTCGAATTACCGTTTAAATACTCCAGGATCTCTTTATAACCGATTCCCTGCATAGATTGATATTCCAAGGATAATCCATCTTCTTTCAGGCTTTTAACTTCCTCAATCAGGCCGTCATCTACCATAAGATCCACACGTTTGTTGATGGCATCGTAAAGAACGCTGCGCTCATTGCTTAATACAAAACAGACATCTTTGTAGATACTCTCTTTTTGCTTTTCTTCGTCATTATGCGTCGAAATCGGATAACCGTGTAAGTTATAGAATTCAACGGCACGAATGACTCTTTTTACATTTCCTGCCGGAATCCGTTCGTAAGAAACCGGATCAATCTCTTTTAACTTTTCATGAAATGCTTCTTTTCCGAGTTTTTCCGCTTCTTCTTCGAGTCGAATTCGTAAATCCGTATGCTCTTCTTCTTTAAAATCAACGCCTTTTCGCAAAGCCTGCACATAAAAGCCAGTGCCGCCGACCAGAATCGGAATCTTGCCTCTTTGATTGATTTCGGTAATCTTTTCGGAAGCCATCTTCTGAAAAATCGTAACATCAAAAGGCTCATCCGGATTGAGAACATCAATTAAATGATGCGGAACGCCCTGCATCTCTTCCTCTGTAATCTTTGCACTTCCGATGTTCAATTTCCGATATACCTGAACAGAATCCGCAGAAATCACTTCGCCGTTTACGGCCTTTGCAAGAGCGATGGATATTTTTGTTTTACCTACACCTGTAGGACCGGTTATGATAATCAGTTTTTCTTTCATGACGATTCGTATATCTTATACAATACGTTTAAACTTCTTTTCGATCTCATATTCACTCATGGAAATCAATGTCGGGCGTCCGTGCGGACACTGATAAGGGTTTTCCAGAGTAAATAACATTTCAATCAGCTTCTTGGCTGATTCCTTGGAAAGCACCGTATTTCCTTTAATCGCTGCTTTACAGGCCCTTGTTGCAATTCTTTCTTCTACAGTTGTAAGACTTTTTGTCGAATATGTCGTGGATAGTTCTTCCAGCACATCCATAAACAGCTCCTTACAGGAATAACCGAACAAATCGGTAGGCATGGCCCTAACTGCAATCGTATCCTGTCCGAAGTCTTCAATTTCAAAAGAAAGACTATCGAATGCTTCTCTGTTTTTGTCAAAAACCACATATTCCGCAGGTTTTAATGTAATCACACAGGGAGGAAGAAGATTCTGGGATTCCAGCTTTCCTTCCCGGAATTTTCTCATGAACTCCTCATACTTTACTTTTTCATGGGCAGCATGCTGGTCCATGAAGAATAACTTATCGCCGAGAGTAATCAACCAGTACGTATCAAATACCTGACCGATTACTTCAAACTCTTCCTTGTTTTCCTGCGCAAAAAACTCCGGCGTAAACATGGAATATTGTTCCGGTTTTTCCACACGAACATTGGAAATTGCAGGATTCAAAGCCAATGCGGAATCTATTTGATTACTCTGTTGTGTCTTTATATTCGAATTTGAAACTACGTTTCTATCTGCCTCAGATTCATTCTTTGAATCTGTTTTCCTTAAAATCAATCCGTCTTCCGAGCCTTCTCCGGATTTTGAAATCACATCGTCGGAAGGTTTCTTTGCGTCATCAAAAAACACATTCTTTTCTACGAAATGATCCTCTTTTGCCTTCTCGTTGCTTTCAATACTTACAATACTTTTATTATTAGATGTATCAGCGTTTACACAATTTCCTGTCTCAACGCTGTTAGCGATATCTTTCACATCTTCCGCTTTCGTTTCACCTTCCAAAACAACGGTATCGGAATAAACGGAAACCTCTTTTTCTTTTTCGCTTAAGATACGTTTCTGCTCATAAGGTTCCGGCGTTTTGATCTTTTCTTTCGTTTCGGTTTCTTCCGTTAGTTTGATGCCCGGAATCAGATCCTTCTCCAAAAGTGCCTCATGTACCTCTTCCGCAAGAAGACGCACAATGAGTTCCGGATGTTCCATTCTTACCTGCATTTTATTCGGATGAATATTGACATCCAGAGCCGTTGTATCCATGTTGAAATGAAGCACGCAGAAAGGAAAACGATGCATCATAAGAAAGGCTTTATAGCCTTCTTCAATGCCCTTGGAAATTTCTTTGGATTTGATATATCTGGAATTAATGTAATAGTTTTCATCATTGCGATTGGATCTTGCGATGGAAGGTCTTCCGAGATACCCTTCAATCCGAACTCCGCCTTCGTCAATCAGAATCGGGATCAGCTCATCGGAAGTGGATTTTCCGTAGATTCGGTAAATCACTTCTTTCAGATTCCCGTTTCCGTTCGTCATAAACTTTAACTGATTGTTGATGACGAGTTTAAAAGATAATCCCGGCATGGAAAGTGCCATATGTTGCATGGTTTCCGCAATAGCTGCGCCTTCTGACTGAGGAGAATGCAAAAACTTTTTCCTCGGAGGAACATTATAAAACAGATTTCTTACTACAATCGTAGTTCCGTTTGGTGCTCCAACCTGCTCGAATTCCTTGATTTCTCCGCCTTCGATTACGATTCTGACACCGACGATATCATCTTCCGTTTTCGTACACATCTCCAACTGGGAAACAGCAGCAATCGAAGCCAATGCTTCTCCTCTGAATCCAAGCGTACGCAGATAATGAAGATCTTCGTCCGAAGAAATCTTACTCGTCGCATGACGCAAGAAAGCGGTTTTTACTTCATCTTTCGGAATTCCCTTTCCATTATCGGTAACACGAATATAATCGATTCCGCCACCTTTGATTTCCACGGAAACCATAGTGGAACCTGCATCAATCGCATTTTCCACAAGCTCCTTTACCACGTTCAGCGGCTTTTCAACCACTTCACCGGCAGCTATTTTATTTATTGTTTCTTCATCTAAAACTCTAATCATTCCACAACAAACCTTTTTAGTAAGATAAACGATGTTGGTTTCTGCGCTTAAGAGCGAGTGCATAGAAACAAATGCAAAAAAGTTTGAGCATTCTTGTTTCTGCACGAGTGAAACAGCGCTGAACCGACATCTGTTTCTCCCGTGCTGCAAATCCAACACTCTTATATTCTATTCTTAATCTTATTCTGAATTTTATACAGTAAATTCAAGCCATCCAACGGCGTCAGAGTCGAGATATCGATTCCTTCAATCTCCTTGATGATCTCCGCATCTGACAACGAATCAAAAAAGCTGAGCTGACCTGCATCGACTTCATCCTGTTTCTTGATTCTCGTATGTGTCTTTGCTCCGGCTGCATTTACATTGATATCCTGGATTACAGATGCAATATCATTGTCAGAAAGCTCTTTTAAGATTTCTTTGGCACGTTCGATTACCATATCCGGAACACCGGCCAGTTTTGCAACTTCAATACCGTAACTTCTGTCCGTACCTCCGGGAATAATCTTACGCAGGAATACAATATCATCACCCTGTTCTTTTACGGCGATACAGTAATTGTTGACATTATCCATCTTTTCTTCCAGTTCGGTAAGCAGATGATAATGTGTTGCAAATAATGTCTTTGCCCCGAGCAGATTTCTGTTTGCAATATGCTCAATTACGGCCCATGCAATGGCAAGTCCGTCAAATGTGGATGTACCGCGTCCGATTTCATCCAGAATCAAAAGGGAATCCTTCGTTGCATTTCGAAGTATATTGGATACTTCATTCATCTCCACCATGAAGGTAGACTGACCGCTTGCCAGATCATCGCTGGCACCGACTCTGGTAAAGATTCTGTCCACCACACCGATATTGGCGCTTTTTGCCGGTACATATGAACCGATCTGCGCCATTAATACAATCAGTGCCGTCTGACGCATGTAAGTCGATTTACCGGCCATATTAGGTCCGGTAATGATGGCAATCTGATTGGACTTGTTATCAAGCGTTGTATCGTTCGGAATAAAGAGTGTATCCCGAAGCATTTTTTCAACGACAGGATGACGTCCTTCTTTGATGTTAATCACACCTTTGTCATTAAAAGAAGGCTTTACATATCCGTTCTGTTCTCCGACAAAGGAAAGCGAACATAGTGCATCGAGTAAAGCTACCGCTTTTGCCGTTTTTTGGATCTGTTCCAGTCGCGTTGCGATATAATCACGAATCGAAACAAAAATATCATATTCCAGGTCGTTTAACTTCTCTTCCGCATTCAGAATCGTATCTTCCAGTTCCTTCAGGCGCGGAGTCGTATAACGTTCCGCATTGGATAGCGTCTGTTTCCGGATATAATCGTCCGGAACTTCAGCTTCTTTGTATGCATTTGTAATTTCCAGGCAGTAACCGAATACTTTGTTGTATTTAATCTTCAGTCCCTTAATTCCGGTACGTTCGCGTTCGGTCTCTTCCAGTTCCGCAAGCCAGTTCTTGCCGTCTGTTTTTGCCTTTCTCAGATAGTCGATATCTTCGGAAAAGCCGTCTTTGATGATTCCGCCTTCTCTCGAAGAAAACGGAGGCTCTTCAACGATTGCTTCCTCGATTCTCTTTGTAACATCCTCGAGTCCGTCAATGGAATCAAAAATACCAAGCAATACTTCATCCGTAAAGCCACTTAATACACTCTTGATATGAGGTAGCATTTCCAGGGAATTACGGAACGCGATCATATCCTTCGGATTCACGGACTGATAGCTGACTTTACTGAGCAAACGCTCCAGATCGTAGATGGAATTTAAATATTCGCGAAGTTCATCCCGACTGATCGAGTCAACAGTCAATGCTTCTACTGCATTCAGACGTTTTTCAATATCTTCTCTCTTCATCAAGGGCTGTTCGATAAAGTTTCGAAGACATCTGGCTCCCATAGCGGTTTTGGTTTTATCCAGTACCCAGAAAAGGGAACCTCTCTTCATTTTCTCACGAAGCGTTTCGGTCAATTCGAGGTTTCGTCTGGTTGCGGCATCCAGAATCATATAGGTTCCGGTAGAGTTCGGATATAGATGTGTCAAATGTGCAAGGGAAATCATCTGAGTATCGTTCAGATACTGTAATAAAGCGCCTGCTGCGATTACTCCGTGCTCATATTCATCGATTCCCATACCAATCAGGGAATTAACCTTAAAATGCTTTAACAACGTTTTTCTAGTCGTATTTTCATCATAGAAGCGGTCTTCCAGAGTAAACATGGCAATTCCGAATCTGTTTTTCAAATCCACGATATCCAGACCGCAGGAATAAAAAAACTCATTGGCCACAATTTCGGTCGGATTGTAGCGAATGATTTCATCATAGAGTTCCTTATTGTTTTCCGCCTCGGAAAGATAATAATCACCGGTGGTAACATCCGCTACGGAAATACCGATTTTGCGTAGTCCGTAGTAAATGCACATAATAAAATTGTTACGGCTTTCTTCCATGGACATAAAATCCATATTGGTTCCCGGCGTAACAATTCTGGTTACTTCACGTTTTACGAGGCCTTTTGCGAATTTCGGATCTTCTGTCTGTTCGCAAATCGCAACTTTATAGCCTCTTGTAACAAGTCTGTTTAAATAGGAATCCACAGCATGAAAAGGAACGCCGCACATAGGCGCACGTTCTTCCAGGCCACAGCTTTTTCCGGTTAATGTGATTTCCAGTTCCTTGGATGCCACAAGTGCATCTTCATAGAACATTTCGTAAAAATCGCCGAGACGGTAAAACAAGATACAGTCAGGATATTCCTCCTTCGTCTCTAAATATTTCACCATCATCGGAGTCAGTCCCGGTGTTTTACTTGTTACTTTATCAATGCTTTCAGACATTAAACTCTCTTCCCTAAATAATAAAATCCTCTGCATTCATCGAGGCTTACTTTCACGATTTGACCGATCAGTGATTTATCGCCCGGGAAATGCACAAGCGTATTGTTCGACATTCTGCCGGTAACTAAAGATGCATCATGCTCATTGATCCCTTCGACCAAAACATCGGCCACCTGATCCTGAAGCATTGCCGTACGATCCTTTGCACACTGCTGAACCAAGGACAATACTTCGTCAAACCATACTTTGATATCGGTCTCAGCCACCTGATCCGGCATGGAAGCCGCAGGCGTTCCGGTACGTTTTGAATAAATAAACGTAAAGGCATTGTCAAACTGAACCTTACGGATAACATCCAGTGTTTCATCAATATCTTCCTTGGTTTCTCCCGGAAAGCCGACGATGATATCCGTAGTCAATGCAACATCCGGCAATTCTTTTCTTAATTTCAAAGCCAGATCTAGGAATTGTTCCTTGGTATATCTTCTGTTCATCCGCTTTAAAATCCTTGAAGATCCGGACTGCAGAGGCAGATGAATATGTTTGCAGATCTTGGTGGAATTCTTCATAACTTCAATCATGTCATCACCGAAATCACTGGGATAAGGAGTCATGAAACGAATTCTCTCAAGCCCTTCAATTTGTTCAATCATGTGAAGAAGTTCGGGGAAAGTCGTTTTTTCCGGCAGGTTTTTGCCATAGGAATTGACATTCTGACCAAGTAGCATTACTTCTTTTACACCATCTTTTACAAGGTTCTTAATCTCGCATATGATCTCTTCCGGTTCTCTGCTTCGCTCTCTTCCGCGTACATACGGAACGATACAGTAGGTGCAGAATTTATCGCAGCCAAACATGATATTGACGCCGGATTTAAAGGGATATTTGCGTACAATCGGCAGATCCTCAACGATTTTTGTCGTGGATTCCCAGATATCGACTATCATCAAATCTCTTTGCATCATCTGCACAAACAGTTCCGGAAATGCATAGAGGTTATGCGTTCCGAAAACCAGATCCACAAAAGAATATGATTTCTGAATCTTCTCAATGACTACCTCTTCCTGTGTCATACAGCCACAGAGGGCGATCTTCATGAGTTTATTGCGTTTCTTGTAGGCATTTAACGTACCGAGTTTTCCATAGACTTTCTGATTTGCGTTGTCTCTTACCGTACAGGTATTGTAAAGAACAAAATCGGAATTCTCATCCTCTGTAAGGACATAACCCATCTTCTTAAGAATACCGGATAATTTCTCGGAATCTCTGGCATTCATCTGGCAACCAAAGGTCACAACACACGCCGTGAGTTTTCTTCCGGCTTTTTCGGAAAGTTCGGCAACAATCTTGCGTCCTTCTTCGATAAATGCAAGCTGGCGGGCAACTTCTTCGGTATCGGTTTTGGTATCGAATATTTCTCTCACGCTTATCCCCTAACCTGTCCGTTGCCTTCGATTAAATATTTGTAACTTACAATCTGCTCAAGACCCATGGGTCCGCGTGCATGTAATTTCTGAGTGGAAATACCGATTTCCGCACCAAATCCGAATTCAAAACCATCCGTAAATCTCGTGGACGCGTTTGCATAAACGCAGGCAGAATCAACTCCCTGTAAGAACTTGCGGATATTCTCTTCGTTTTTGGAAAGGATTGCATCGGAATGACCGGTGTTATGCTCATTGATGAAATCAATGGCTTCTTCGGTATTCGATACGGTCTTAACGGAAAGAATATAATCCAAGTATTCTTTGTAGAAATCTTCTTCAGTTGCTTCTTTTGCTTCGGATAAGGCCTCGCAGGATGCTTTGTCACCGCGGATTTCCACGTTCTTTGTGCTCAGTTTCTCATATAACTTCGGTAAAAACTCTTTAACAATATTCTCATGAATTACAAGGCTTTCGCAGGCATTGCAAACACCGATTCTCTGGGTTTTTGCATTGAAGATAATCTCAATCGCTTCATTAAAATCAGCGCTCTCATCCACAAAAATGTGGCAGTTTCCGGTACCGGTTTCAATGACAGGAATCGTTGAATTATCAACCACTGCTTTGATTAAACCTGCGCCACCGCGGGGAATCAAAAGATCCACATACTCTTTCTTTTTCATGAATTCCGTCGTGGTTTCTCTGTCGGTCTTCTCAATCAAAGAAATTGCATCTTCGGTAATGCCACACTGTGCAAGACCTTTCTTGATGCTTGCCACAATCGCCGTATTGGAATTGATTGCATCTTTTCCTCCCTTAAGAATTACGGCACTTCCCGCTTTGAAACATAGGGCAAAAGCATCCGCCGTAACGTTGGGTCTGGATTCATAGATGATTCCGATCACACCCATGGGAACGGTGATCTTGGTCAGTTTTAATCCGTTGGGACGAGTGGAAACGTCTAAGATTTTGCCGATAGGATCATCTAAGGCTGCAACCTGACGAATTCCTTCCGCCATGCCTTCTATTCTTTCGTGATTGAGTGTCAAACGATCCAAAAGTCCCTGGTGCATACCGTTTGCCACTCCTGCTTCAATGTCTTTCGCATTCGCTGCAAGAATGCTTTCTTCATCATCCACAAGAGACTTTGCAATTACATTCAAAGCATTGTCTTTTTCTTCGCGGGTTAATTTCGCAACACTGTATTTTGCATTTTTTGCTTTTAAACAAAGTTCATCCAGATACATAACAATCTCCTTTTATACAAACAAAACCAAATCCGTCATCCTATCATTCCGATTTACGGGAACTCCGTCGTTCCATCCTTCGATTGCATCTGCCTTGCATTCCTTGATGCAGACACCGACTGATTTTACATTGGAGCCCGAACAATGCTCGGAAAGATAGGCATCATAATACCCTTTTCCGTAACCGAGTCTGTGTCCCTCCTCGTCAAAGGAAAGGCCCGGAACCAGAATCAGTAAACTCTCGCCTTTTAAGACTTCGTTCGGATCAATTCTTACGTCCAAAGCACCGATTGGTTCTCTTACGGAAAACTTACCGGGAAGCAATTCTTCCATCAGCTGAATTGAATAAAACTTTAATCCTTCCATCGTCACCTGTGGGAAATAACAGGTAACGCCTTCTTTTCTCAAAGCCTCAAAAAGCTTATCCGTACGTACTTCATCCGGCAACGAAGAATAAAGCAACACCTTACTGCATCTCAAGATTTTTGCAAGACGTACAAACTCACGGATCAAATTCTCTTCCGCTTCGGTTCTTCTTTCTTCCGAAAGATTCTTACGAATGTTTTTGCAGAGACCTCGAAGTTCCTTCTTTTTATCGTTGATGGAAACAAGTGCATGTTTGCTGCCGTCTTTTTCCACGATTTCAATCTGTGAAAGCTGGCCCTGAACGGAGGCCCGAATAGCTTTCAAATACTCGGTACGAAGTTCTTTCTGTTCCGCAATCTCTTCCTCGCTTAACGGTCGTTCCTGGGACAGATGATATAATTCATTAATTCTCTTAATCGTTTCTTCCATCATGGCTTATGAACGCTGTTCTCCTTCAATTTCTTCCATGGCACGAATAAGATTAAAGTTCTCGTCTCGATGCTGTTTGAAATGTGTTCCGAAATGTCTTCCGTCCATGATTCTGTGTAAGATTCGAATATCGGAACCGTTTGCAATAATCATATCGGCACCTGCCGTTGTTGCGATTTTGGCTGCAAGAAGTTTGGTATTCATACCGCCTGTCCCGACATCGCTTCCGGTATCTCCGGTACCCATATGCATAATATCGTCCGTGATGGAATCCACACAGTCGATGAATTCGGCATTCGGATTGGTTCTCGGGTTATCGGTATAAAGTCCGTCGATGTCAGACAATAAAATAAGCAGATCGGCCTGCACCAGAGAAGCTACAATTGCAGACAATGTATCGTTATCACCGAATTTAATTTCAAAAGTCGAAATCGTATCGTTTTCGTTTACAACCGGAATTACACCGAGTTCCAATAAGGTATTCAGTGTATTTCTGGCATTTTTACGGCTGATCGGGTTCGTCACGACATCCTTCGTCAAAAGGACCTGGGCCGCAACCTGGTTGTATTCCGAAAAAATCTTCTGATAAACCATCATCAGACGGCTCTGTCCGATTGCCGCACAAGCCTGCTTTAATTCGATGGATTCGTTCGGATTTTCAACATGAACCGCATTTTTGCCGACACCGATCGCACCGGAAGTAACCAGTACGACTTCTTTGCCGGAATTTCGCATATTGGTAAGCTCTCTGACCAATACTTCCATTTTGTTCAAATCCGGTTTACCGGTCTCGGGGTGTGTTAAAGAAGAGGTGCCGATTTTTACGACAACTCTCTGTTTGGTAAGGATTTCTCTGCGAAGAGGCAGATCCAGTTCATGTTCATAAATTTCATGTTCCAAAAGCTTTTCCATAATAGCCTTCTTTCTGATATTTCTTGAAAAAACAACATATTATTTTACCATTTTTTCTATTGTCTGACAATCGCTTCCGCGACCTTTAATCCGTCCATTGCGGCCGACATGATTCCGCCCGCATAACCGGCACCTTCCCCGCAGGGATAAAGTCCTTTTGCGGTAAGGGACTGATAATCCTCACCTCGAAGGATGCGAATCGGTGCACTGGTTCTGGCTTCTACGCCTGCCATTAAAGGATCCGTTTCGGTATATCCTTTGATACAGGTGTTGAAATATTCCATTCCTTCCACAAAAACATCATTCATTGACCCGGAAAACAGTTCCCGAAGATTTGCAAAAGAAGCGTTTCCGTGAAGTCCTTCCTTAATCATCGATACAAATCGATCATTCTTTACTTCATCCGTCTGATTCTTCTTAAAGCTTTGATAAAACTGGACCGGAACCGCACCGCTTCCGAGAATAAATGCCTTCTCTTCCAGTTTTCTCTGATATTCCATTCCGGCCAGGATTCCGGTAAATCCGGATTCTTCAAAATCCTTCGGTCCGACATTCATCACGATTGCCGCATTGGAATATTGTCCTTCTCTGGCTTTGTTGCTCATTCCGTTAATACAAAGCCTATGACCTTCGGAGGATGCGTTCACAACCACTCCGCCCGGACACATACAGAACGAATAGACGTTACGTTCAAACGACGTTGTTTTTGCAAGTTTATAATATGCCGTCGGAAGAACAGGATATTTCTTCTTATAGCCTCTTCCGTACTGACTTTCATTGATAAATTCGGCATCATGTAAGATACGAAATCCCACGGCAAATGACTTTGCTTCCATGGAAAACTTCGAATCATAGAGCATTTCGTAAGTATCTCTGGAGCTGTGTCCGATGGCGAGAATCAGCGCATCCGTAGAAAGATATTCCTCATTTTCGGATTTTCCATTGGATTTCGTATTTTTATAATATAATCCGACTATTTTTCCGTCTTTTATGTCAGGTCTCGCAAATACCGTATCAAAAAGAAAGCTTCCGCCGAGACGTTCAATCTCCGTACGCATATTTACAACCACCTTACGGATTACGTCAGTGCCCATATGAGCTCTACCGTCGTAAGTGATGTCCAAATCCGCACCCATCTCATAAAACGTCCTTAAAACGGCTTCATTTCGTCCGAATTTGTCTTTGACACCGGTATTCAGTTTTCCGTCGGAAAATGTTCCGGCTCCGCCTTCTCCAAATTGGACGTTACAATTCGGATTTAACTCACCGCCTTTATGAAATGCATTGACCGCCGCGATACGTTCATCCATCTTCGAGCCGCGTTCCAGTACAATCGGCTCAAGTCCGGCCTTTGCAAGTGCATAGGCAGCAAACATCCCCGCCGGTCCGAAGCCTACGATTACGGGGTGTTTTACACCTGTTCCTGTAGGAAATACATACTTTTTCTCACCGTCCACAGCCTTCGCTCCGAGACGTTTTATTTTCTTTTCCAGATGAGAATCGTTTACCCGAAAGGATACGGTGAAATTACAGAAAATTTCCGGTTTATGCCTTGCATCGATGGATTTCTTGCGAATTGCAAAATCCTTTATATCGGTATTTTTGACATCCAGTTTTTTACAGACTATGGAAAACAGTACTTCTTCTTTATTCGGATCGATGGAAAGAGAATAATTGTAAATCATGCATTTTCTCCCGCGATACGGCCGCTCGAATAAGCCCACTGCAGATTATATCCTCCGCAATCTCCGTCTACATTCAGCATTTCGCCGATCATATAAAGATTCGGAACCAGCTTGGACTCCAAATTATCGGAAAGTTCGGACAAAACAATACCACCTCTGGTACATTGCGCATTTTCAAATCCGGCATGTCCGGAAATTTCGATCGGGAAGGATTTTAAATAAATCAGGAATGCCTTCTCCTGCGATATTTCAAGCGAATGCTCCTTCGTTTCTTTTATGAAACGGTCAAGCAGAAAACGATAAAGTTTTTCCGGAAGGATTCCTTCAAACAGTTCTTCAAAAGAAGCATCATACTTCACTTCTTTTCTTCTCTCTATGAATTTGTCCATATCATCGTTCAAAAGTTCCGGGAAGAAATCGCAGATGATTTTTACATTTTTGAGTTCTTCAATGGCCTTGGTCAGATGTCTGGAAAGCTGGAATACCGGGATTCCGGAGATGTATTTTTCGGTAAACTGGATCTCACCGTAGTCTTTCTTCAGAAGAACATCATCCACATAACCCGCCACTTCGCCTTTTACACGAACGCCCGCGAGTTCTTTTAAAATTTGTCCGTCCGAAACACAAAGCGGAACCAATACAGGATACGTATATGTCACGGTATGTTCAAAAAATCTGGCAATTTTAAATCCGCCTCCGTCGCTTCCGGAGTTCGGCATAGCCTTTCCGCCGCAGGCTAAAATGACGGAATCGTATTTTTTATCCTGAATGGAAAACCGTCCGCCTTCGTCAACGGAAACATCTTTGATCGTTGATGAAAACATAAAATCCACGCCTCTTTTGGCAAGTGTCTTATATAAAATCTCACTTACCTCACCGGCCCTTTCGGAATACGGATAATAATATCCGTTCTTTTCAAAACTCGGAACACCGAGTTCTTCCAAAAATGAAACATATTCATTCAAACCATTCTGTGACAGAATGGCATCAATACACTTTACATCATCTTCCAGTACCATGGAATGCAAAAAACCCGGATCCGGGTTGTCGGAATAATGCTCATAATGAACCAAAGACAAATCTTCGTTGGAAAAATTCAGTCGTCCGTTTCCGGTCTGACGAAGCTTTTTGCCGGCAATCTCGTTTTTCTCATAAACCGTAACGTGGTTTTCGGGATTTTTGCATGCATAATATGCAGCTACCAATCCGGAAGCACCACCGCCGATGATTGCAATTTCTTTTGACATACTACTCCTTTTTAACGAAACAGACCGAATCTTTGGAAGAATCTTAACATCTTATCACCTGCCGGCAATTCCTGGAACGTATCCTTGGTAAATCCGCGGAAAACAACCATCATTACCATGTAAACAATCATTGCCACAAAAATGGAAATGATGCAGGCGATCTTGGAGCTCTTCGTAATGAGTTGCAACAACAGAAATACCAAAAATGTTGCAAATCCCATAACAATTGAGCACAACGCGGGAATCAGGAAGGTCTGCTTTACTTCCTGTTTATAGTGTAAATACTTGTGAATCGCTATATGGTTTAAAACACACATGATCAGCGAGAACATGAGGTTTGCAAGTACTACGGCATAAATACCGATCTTGAAGCCTTTTAAGAAAAGCAACAGGGACAAAACATTGAATACCAATGCAATTGCCGCGTTGATTACCGGAACGTTAATCTTGCCGATGCCCTGTAATACTCCGTTTCCAAGTGTGGAAAGCGCAAAGAAAATGATGGATAATGTTCCGATATAGAGCATTCTTGCTGCCATATCCACTTCCCCGGAGAACAGCATTCCGACAATCGGTTTTCCGAGAACGGCCAGACCGACCGCACAGGGAATCGTAATAACCATCGTGATACGGATCGCCGACTGCACTTTCATTCTTGCGGTCACACGGTCATTCTTTGATACACTTGCGGAAAGAGACGGTACAATTGCGGAAACCATCGCATTGGCAAGCGCAATCGGAAGGTTGATCAAAACCTTGTATTTACCGGAATAAACACCCATACTGAGAGTTTTTAAATCGAATTCTCCCAAAGCTTCCATGTGATGGTTATAAATACTCTGGTTGATAATACCGGAAACATTGTAGATTACGGTACTTAAAATGAACGGAACAACCGTCAGGAAGATTATCAACATGACGCGTCCCATATTTTCCGTCTTCCTTGTCGGATCCATTACAACCTGCTTGGAAACAACTTTCTTCACATAAAGCTGATAATTCACCATGACGTAGAATAACGATGCCAATGCACCGAGTCCGCATCCAACCGTTGCACCTGCAGCTCCCAGAGCCGGTGCATAGTTCGGATCCATCATGACGTTTCCGTATTTGGAACCGATCGTAAAGAAAATCTTTGCAAAAACAAGGCTGGTTACAACCAGAATAATCTGCTCGATAATCTGGGAAATCGCGGTAACCACCATCGTTCCCTTGCCCTGGAAATATCCTCTGAAGGCGCCCATAACCGCAAAAATCAATAAGGTCGGAGCAAGGACACGAAGTGCCATGGCCGACTTCGGTTCTCCCATGATTTTGGTTGCCAAAGTATCCGCAAAAGAGAAAACTACCAGACAGGCAAGTCCACCGGAAATCAAAGCAAAAAGCAAAGCCCCGCGGAAATACTTCTGCGTGGTTTTGATCTGTCCTTTTTCGGTTCTTGCGGCAACAAGACGGGAAATGGCTACCGGAAGGGAATACGACGACAACAGTAAGACAATGGAATAGATTTCATAGGCATTGGCATAGTAACCGTTGCCCATGTCTCCGATGATATTGGTTAAAGGGATACGACGAACAAGGCCGATGATTCTTGCAACAATACCGGCTATGGCAAGAATTCCACCCTGGACAAGTATGCTCCCTGCAATTGTTTTTTTCTTTTTACTCATTTTACGATTCCTTTATCTGGAAGGATTATCGATTGATATCCAAATCTTTTAAGTATTGGTCCTGCTTTGCTTCCATGACCTTTGCATCTTCGTCGGTCATATGATCGTAACCGAGCAAATGCAGTGTGGAATGTGCAACCAGAAATGCAAATTCACGTTTTTCGTTATGACCGTAATCCTTTGCCTGAGAAATGACACGCTCCGAAGAAATCATCATATCCCCGAGCATAAAATTCCCCGTGTCCGGATTGGTTCCGTAAAAATAATCCGGTGTTTTCATCAAGGCATCAAAATCAGAAGGTGTTTCGAAAGCGACACCCGGAAACGAAAGGACATCCGTTGCAGAGTCAATTTCGCGAAATTCTTTATTGATCACGCGAATACCCTCATTATCCGTTACGGTCAAATTGATTTCACACTCAAACGGGCAATCTTCCATCTTAAGAATATGGTCAATTACCGTTTTCGCCACTTCCTCAAGATTGAAATCGGGTTCATATCCGCTTTCGTTTTCCATAAAAAGAGTCATCCGTTAACCCTTCTTTCCCGTACGGCTCTTCTTCGCTGCCGCAGACTGTTTGGATTCATATTTTTCATACGCATTGACGATTTTTTGTACCAGAGGATGACGCACAACGTCTTTTCCGGTCAGTTTGCAGATTTCAATTCCGTCTATACCGGACAAAACCTTCGTTGCAACATCCAGTCCGGAGGTTGCATCCTTCGGAAGGTCCTTTTGCGTCGCATCACCTGTGATGACTACTTTGGATCCGTATCCGATACGGGTCAAAAACATCTTCATCTGCGCAGGTGTTGTATTCTGTGCTTCATCCAGGATGATATAGGCATTGTCAAGTGTACGTCCACGCATGTAAGCGAGAGGTGCAACCTCGATCAATCCCTTCTCCATATTCTTTACAAAACTGTCCGCACCCATAATCTGATACAGAGCATCATATAAAGGACGTAAATACGGATCTACTTTGCTCTGTAAGTCACCCGGTAAGAAACCGAGTTTTTCACCGGCTTCAATTGCGGGACGTGTTAAAATGATACGACCCACTTCTTCATTTTTGAATGCCGTAATTGCCATTGCCATTGCAAGATAGGTTTTACCGGTTCCGGCAGGACCGAGACCGAACACAACCATATTGTTTTTGATAGCATTGACGTATTCTTTCTGACCAAGCGTCATGGGCTTTACGGCTTTTCCGTTCACCGTATGACAGATCAAATCCTCTTCCATCGAAAGGAGTACATTCTCTTTGCTTTCCTTGGACATTTCAATTCCGTAGTCCACTTTTTGTTCTCCGATATCTCTTCCGTGACCGGACAGTTCGGAAAGCTCCGATAATAGTCCTACGGCACGTTTCACTTCTTTTTCACCACCGATTACCGACAGAAAGCCGTCCCGGTTTACAATGGCTACCTGAAGCTCTTTTTCGATTTTCTTAATGTACTGGTCGCCTTCCCCGAAAATATTGCGCATATTCTCGGCAGACATTTCCATTCGGTAGGTTACGGAATTTCCCATCTGGTTGATACGTTTCCTTTCTGGATCGGAATTATCGGATCACATCGT
>JAFWTY010000033.1 GCA_017518735.1 Lachnospiraceae bacterium
CCCCCCCTGCTGGCCCCGCTGACCATCCTGGCCCTGCTGACCCTGCTGACCCTTCTGTCCCTGCTGGCCTTCCTGACCCTGCTGGCCCTGCTGACCCTGCTGGCCCTGCTGTCCTTGCTGGCCCTGCTGACCTTCCTGGCCTTCCTGGCCTTCCTGACCTTCCTGACCTTCCTGGCCTTCCTGACCTTCCTGGCCTTGCTGCTGTTGCTGTTTTTGCTGCTCTAAGTATTCCTGCTGTTCCTTCTGGAACTGCTCCAGTTTTTCCTTCGCCTCTTCCATGGACTCTTTGGAAACTTTCTGCTGCTGATCCAGTTCTTCCTGCATCTTTTCAGCCTGTTCCTTTAATTCTTCGTCCTGGCTTTCTTCCGCGAGTTTCTGCAGTTCATCAATCAGCTCCTGCTGCTCGGCTTGCGTCATTTCCTTATCCTGAGCATCGCTGAATCTTTCTTTCAAACTCTCCGCCGAATTGTCGAAATCGATCGGCTTCGTAATCTGTTTTTCCACTTTATTCTGAAGACGTTCAAAAATCTTTGTCAGTTCTTCATTCGTTTTTGCCTTCTTTACTTCTTCCAAGGCTTCATCAACCATATCATCCAGCATTTCCTGCTGTTCGGGAGTTAAATCGTATTTTTCTTCGATCTCTTCTTTATACTCCTCGATCTGCTTCTGCATTTCCTTTTCCTGTTTCCAAAGCTCATGTTTCTGCTTTGCAACGTCCTTTGACTTTGCAGGAATCATGGCGGTGGAAATTACAAAAGCCATGCACAGGAAGAGAACCAGAAGAAGTCTTCTGGAAACCCTTGTCGGGAAAAACTTCTTGGTCGGATAATTGCGGATTCTGCGGATGGTATCCTCTTTTACAATGTTGCTGAAACCATCTTCGTTTCCGCTCAAATCCAATGAAGTCGTAACTCTTTCCTTCAAACCGGTTGCATCCACCTGGAATGCCGCTTCCTTCACGTTCGGGAAGTGACGGATCGACATAAGGCTTCCCACGATCAGCACAATTACAAAAGCACCGAGGCCATAAAGAATTGCGCCGTGGAACGGGATAATCAATGCTACGGTGTTGAATACACCCCAGACAAACAATCCCGCTGCCGCTGCCATCAGGAACCATTTTATAAATGTCTGTCGGCATAAACGACTTCGAACACCTTTTACAAATTGAAGGATATACTTGTCTTGACTACTCATACGAATCATCTCCTCTTATAACTGCTGCGGCGGTTGTGCCGACTGCACGGGTTGTGCCGCTTGAACGGGCTGTGCCGGCTGAATGGGCTGTGCCGGTTGGATAGGCTGTGACGGCTGTACCGGTTGTGCTACATGTACCTGTGGCTGTTGCTGCATGGGCGGTACTCCTACTCCCTGCTGCGCTGCCTGCATGGGCGGTACTCCTACTCCCTGCTGCGCTGCCTGCACGGGCGGTGCTCCTGCCCCCTGCTGCGCTGCCTGCATGGGCGGTACTCCTACTCCCTGCTGCGCTGCCTGCATGGGCGGTGCTCCTGCCCCCTGCTGTCCTGCCACAGGCGGAACGGGCATCTTTATCTCTAACTGATCAAAGTCAGGCTGTACGCCTACTTTTTTCATATTTCTGCGATCATAGTCGCGTTCTCTCTTCTTTGTATTTTTGACGGGGTTTAATGCATATCCTGCCCATCTTAACAATCCGAATGTGATAGCTCCCTGAATCAGCATACTGATCGGTGTCCAGAAACGAATGAAGAAATTGTCTCCGTGAATATAACTCATGTCTACAACGGTTTTCATTCCCTGGAAGGAAGAGTCACTTATCTCAACGCCGATAAACTGACCGATACAGTCAAACATTGTAACACCGGGATTTAAGTATAACAGGAAAATCAGCCAGTCTGCATGAGGTCCGTTCTGCGTGGGATTCATATACATTCTGGTGTATCCCCAGGATTCCACAAGTGCGTAAATGATCAAGAATGTAAGCAATGTTCCGACGCAGAGGAATCCAAGTGTTACATAGGATAAAATAACGGAAGGTGCGGTTCTCTTGGTAAGGGATGAGAACAATAATCCGAATACCGATACATATCCCAGTTCAAAAACCATTACAAATATGAGTCCGAGCAGCTGCAGGAAGTTAATACCACCATAGATAAATACCAGCGCCATAAACGGGAACGTTGATAATACCAGCAACCCGCCCATCATGATGATGGAAAGGAATTTACCGATTACAATTTCAAGCGGTGTCATTCGGGTTGTCAGCAGAACATCCAGCGTCTGTCTTTCTCTCTCTCCCGCAACCGTATTACCCGTCAAAGCAGGCATTACCATGAAAAGGATACCGGATTCCGTAGCTACCAGAGTAATTAAGAGGTTTACCAGATAACGATAGTTAATCGCGGATCCGCTTAATCCCATAGTGGAAAGACCGATGAGAAAGCCTCCTGCAATCATGAGAACGATTCCGTTGAAAATCATCATTAAGATGAGGAGTTTCGGTCTCTTAATGTTAATGGACATCTCTTTAAACAGAACGGCATTTTTTGCAAAAACGTTTTTCTTTAACGAATTAATCATCTTAAGTTTCCTCCCTGATACGGACCATAAGAATAGTTTCCACCATTCATATTATTCATTCCGCCCATCGGGGGTTGTCCGTTGAAATAAGGCCGGCCGCCCATATTCGGCATATTTCCGTAAGGTGACATTCCTCTTCCCTGCACTCCGCCGTAAGGCTGACCTGCGGGATAACCGTTGATCACAGGATTCTGTCCCGGTCTGTTCGGATAAGGCGGTCTTCCACCCCGATTCGGTCCGGGTGCTCCGGCAGGTCCTCTGGAGCGTGATACAATCTGCATAAACAAAGCTTCCAGACTTCCTTCCTGTCTGGTAAAGGAAAGTAACGTTACATTTGCGGCAACCAGGGAAGAAAGCAGTGCGGCTTCTTCCTGCTTATTGCCGGTAAATACAACTTCAATCAGATTCGCTCTCGCGGTAAGATGCTGTACATGAGGATTTTCCTGGAGTACGGTAAACGCGTGATCGATATCGCTGTCCTGTACGGTAATCAAAATCGGGCTCTGCATAGCGGCAGCTCTGTGAATCTCATCAATGCTGCCTTTTAACATCATCTGTCCGCGGTCGATGATACCGATGGACGTACACATCTCGGAGAGTTCCGGGAGAATGTGAGAACTGATGATAATGGTTTTTCCCATGGAAGAAAGGTTCTTTAAAATCTCTTTCAACTCAAAACGTGCTCTCGGATCCAGTCCGCTGGCAGGCTCATCCAGGAAAAGAATATCCGGATTGTGTACCAACGCTCTTGCAAGGCAGAGTCTCTGTTTCATACCTCTGGAAAGACCGTTCACATCGGCATCCGCCTTATGCTCCAGTTTTACAAGCTGAAGTAAATCCATGCAAAGTGTATCCGCATCATCCCCGATCATACCGTAGGATGCTGCAAAAAACTGCATATATTCCATCGTAGTAAGTGCGGGATACAGACCGAAGAAATCCGGTACATATCCGACCTTGTTGCTTAATCTTCTGTGATCGGAAAGCATTCTCTCTCCGTCAATAAATACTTCTCCCGAATCTGCACCGAGCAGTCCGACACAGATTCTCATGGTGGTGGTTTTTCCGGCTCCGTTTGCTCCTACAAAACCGAACAACTCTCCTTCTTCCACCTTTAGATTCAAATCACGCAAGGCATAGAAATTACCATAGCGCTTTGTCAGATTCTTAATTTCAAGCATTGGAAATTTCCCCCTTACCTATTTTTTAACTTCTGTCATCTCTGACATGAAAATTCTTTTTACTACAATTTCCGTTTTTTCATTTCTGTATTTGCCGTTCGCCTGGATTTCCTTACCAACCGGCTCTTTTGTAAATCCAAAAACGTAAACGACATCGGAAGGCAGTGAGTAGCCACCGTAATATCCGTTCTGATTAGCCTGAGGGTTGAGCAGAGTTGCTTCCTGTTCCGATTCTTCTACTGCAAAGCTCAGAAGATACTTGCGGTTTACATACTCGGAAAACTTATCGGAAAGGCTTCCAAAGAAGAAACCGGACAGCATATGCTTGTCTTCGGTCGTAAATGCAACCTGCTCCAGATCATAGCCACAGTTGTCACCGCTTAACCATCTCTGGGAAGTCATATCGAATTCCTCTCCGGCCTTCCAGTCACCGATACGATAAATAACGGTGTCCGGCTGAGAGTATCCGTAGTTGTTGTTCTTTTCCGCACAAATGATAATGGCATTTTCCAGATCCAGATTCGTTTCGTTTTTCAGAATCAGCTGCTCCGCAAAACCATATTTCGGTGCGGCATTCGTCACAAGATCCGCCTTGATATCTCTGCTGTCAGGATATACGCTCTGGAGAAGGAACTGGTCGGAACTCAGCGCAACGTTTCCGCTGAATCTTACATAGTTCTGATCCACTTCCCTGCGGAATGCGACACGGTATGTGTCCAGATCCACCTTGTTGGTATTGTCGTAAAGATAGGTATTGATCTCACGAATCAACTGTACGTCGTAGTCGGAAGCAAATCCTACTTCACATACCTTATTGGACGGAGTGGTTACCGCAACGTAGTTCTTTTCCGAAATTGCCGGATTCTGCAAATTCAAAACCGTCATAGTGCTGATTCTCGGTTTGATAATTCGGGTTGAGAATCCGATACAGAAAATTACAATGGCAAGGCCAACCGCAAGAATCGGATACCAGTACCAGAGGCGGAAGGTTTTTCCTTTCTTTCTGCTTACAAGGTATGCAACCAGAATCAAAACCATATAGGCAAGAATCGGTATAACGTAGAACACCATCGGAGGAAGCGGCGCGGAAGCAATATTCTCGAGGAATTTCTCCATCGCGTAAGAAGAACTTCCGCTGAGACCGAAGCTGACATTGTAATAACCATAGTCATTGGCAATGGAATTATAATAATCCGCAACTCCCTGGATCACATAATGACGAATAACATACTCGATAATATCCGAGTTGTTCTGATAGCCGGGGAGCGGGTTCATGGTAAAGTCAATACCATAAACAGCCACATGACCGTTTGCCACGGGATATACTCTTGCAAGCGTGTAATCGCCGTTAGTGGAATCGCCGTAATAAATATCAAATCTGGCATCCGATTCCTCAAAATTCAGAACATCCGCGGTCACGGTTGTATATGTAATGACAGTCTGAACATCCGGTACATAATAGAACGCATAATAGTAATTCAGACAAAATTCGCGATAATCCTCTTCCCAGTAATCCGGAAGGGTTCCGTCCTCGTTCATTTCATCATCGGAAATACCGTAGCTTGCCTTGAAATCTTCCAGGCAGTCGTTGTCTACTTCTTCTCTGTAATTATAATAATACTCATTAAAATCCTGAATGTACTGTTCATCGTCGTGCGGATCCGCTGCACTGTTTCCGTTCTGAACATTGGTATTCATTCTTCCGTAATAATCCAAACCGAAACAGGTGGTATAGCGATTCATCTTGTCCGGTTTTACATTGACAACATTTCCGTTGATTTTGGATAACGTCTTGGAGGAATTCACACCGGTTCCGACAATCAGCATACCGCCGCGGTTGATCCACAGGTTCAGTGCCTCAATCTGATCGTCCGTCAAAACATCGGTACTGAAATTGCTGATTACGATCACTTCGAGCATATCAAGTGCATTGACATCCTCCGGGAAAGTATCGGCAGTAAGTTCCACCAGATTGGTCTTGAATCCCGGGTAACCTTCGATTTCAACGTTGTCCATATATCCAAGAGCGGAATAGTCATCGCTCAGAACACCGATATCAACTTTCTGGGAAGCGGTCTTGTCAACATTAAAACGTTTTTCCTGTTCCCATACAACTTTTCCCTTTTTGTTAACCAGGCGAATGTTTACCTTGCCGAGCGTATCTACGACTTTACATGAAAACGTAACGGTCTTCTTCTCGCCTCTGGTAATGGAGAAGTCCGTTTCATACATGATGTTATAATTTACCTTGTTTCCGACGATCAATTGCAGACGTCCCGAAAAATCATTCGTGTTGCTTTCCACCGTCACCGCAAACGGAACGTATTTGGACATCTCCGCACGATTGTCGAAACCGACTTTCAGTTCCGCCGAATAATCCGTATCATCCGCGCTTACGGAGATAGCGGGAAGAAGTGTTGTGAAAGCAAGCAGAAAAGCCAGTGCTGTCGCAACAATTGACTTCTTTATTTTTTTCATTTTATTCCCCTTCAGTATCATTTTCGTATTAACCTGAACAATCCTTCCATCTTAGTTTTCTGTAATATTTCAGTCCTGCTTATTCGGCCTCTTCTATTACCACGATGACTCCGTCAATTTCACATGCCTTATAGCAGATTTCTTCTTTCAAAGGCGGTTTAAAAGTACTCTCATACGTTACTTCACACTCTTCCGATCTGCTTTCGTTCTTCACCATATCCCGAAGATCCTCTTCCGATTCACTTCTGTATACTTCACAGAGCGCAAGTCCGCAATCGTCGGTTTCCGCAATTTTGATTTCCCGAATCCATACGTAGAACAAATCCACTTCAGCCTCTGCCTCTACGCTCTCGGTTCCTCCGTCAGCTTTTGATTCCGGAGCGACCTTGTATGAGTTTTCTCCCTGTGCTACAGGTTTCTCTTCGGGTTCATCCTGAGCCGGCATTGCTTCTTCCGCAACGTCTTCTCCCGCGTCCTTCGTTGCGCCGTCACCCATCGGGGCTCCTGCAATTTCGTTGATCGAATAGTCCATCATCTCCATACTCATGGTCTTGTTTGCGTGCTTTGTTGTTTTAAGCACGGACGGTATCACAATTATTGCAATAATCGCTGCCGCCGTAGCCACTCCCATCCAGGGAATCAGTTTTACGATAACGGGCTTTTTCTTTTTGGTCTTTGTATTCTGCGCCGTTCCGACAACCGGCGGTATATTCTGCCCCGCCTGTGCAACAGGCTGTATATTCTGTTTTGTCTCAACAACAGGCTCGGTGCTTGAAACCGGTGTCTTTTCACGAAGTCCGCTCTCGATTCTGCTCCAGAGATCGGGAACTTCGTTCTCCACCATCTGCCTGTATTCTTCTTCCAAACGCTTACTCATAGCCGTACCTCCTAAGTTTCTCCAAGGCGTTTTTATACCGCCATGTCACGGTACCAAGTGGCGTTTGAAGTGCGTCCGCAATCTCCTGGAAGGTCATCTCGGACAGGATTTTCATACTTACAACCTGCCTTTCCGATTCTTTCAGGGAAGCGAGTGCTTCTTTCAGTCCCATGTCGGAGATGACTTCCTCTTCCGTGGAAGAATGAAGATCTTCCGTCTCCGGGATTTCTTCCGTCAAAACCTCACGCTTATTCTTTCTAAGAAAATCGAGCGTTAAGTTTCTTGCCACTGTGGCCAGATAAGCTTTGTGACCGTTTTGCTGGGCCACGTAGTGGTCCGAGATATCCCAAAGCTTAATGAAAAACTCGCTGGTAAGGTCTTCTGCGTTTTCACGATTATTCACAATTCCGTATACAATTGTGTAAATGTAGGAAAGATATGCTTCGTAGATTCTACGCAGTCCGTCTTTGTCGCCGGACTTCATCTTTTCCATGCATTCGTTGAACTCTTCCTGTGTCACGAAAAAACCTTTCCGAGTCTTTCATGTAAGATACGTTTGAAACTCAAATATTTATGGGTTACTTTGCTTCTTTTGCAATTCTTTTTAATTCCTCCACCGTAAACGGATAATCCGTGTTGCAGAAAGAACAGTTCAGATTCACGGTTTCGCCTTCCTCGATCATCGCCTGAATCTCTTCTTTGCCGATGCTGATTAAGGCCTTTGTCACACGTTCCTTGCTGCAGTTGCAGTAAAACTTGGTCGGAACCGTCTCCGTAATCTCCGGATCCATTCCCTCCCCGAGGATTTCGATCAGGTCCTCGGCGGTTTTTCCTTCTTCAAAAAGTGCCGTCACGCTCTTGATCTTCTTAAGATTCTCCTCGAGCATATCAATTACTTTGTCGTCCGCGTTCGGAAGAAGCTGTACAATAAAGCCTCCCGCGCGTCGAACCGAATAGTCCGTATCTACGAGCACTCCCAAACCGACGCTTGAAGGCACCTGTTCGGAATTCGCAAAATAATACGTCAAATCCTCTGCGATTTCTCCGCTGATCAGCGGAATCTGTCCGACATACGGCTCCTTTAAGCCCATGTCGCGGATGACGTCCAGCCTTCCGTTTCCGATCGCGCCGGAAACATCCAGTTTCCCCTTGCCATTCAGCGGTAAATCCACCTCCGGGTTGATCACATATCCTTTGACATTTGCCGAGGAATCCGCCGTTACCGTAACAGCACCGATCGGTCCATCTCCGGTAATCCGAAGCGTGAGCAAATCATCTTCGCCCTTTAACATTGTGCTCATCATCGCTGCTGCCGTAAGCAGCCTTCCGAGTGCCGCCGTGGCCACGGGCGAGGTGTGATGTCTCGTTGCCGCCTCGTTCGCAAGTTCTTTTGTTTCGGCCGCAAAAATGCGGATCTGCGCATTCGCCGCCGTTGCTCTTACAATTCGGTCCATTCTATTTTCCACGCTCCCTTGCCACTATGACCATACGTTCCGTGGCAGCGGAAAGCCTTCCGTAATTTGCTTCGTCGTAGGCCTTCACATAATCCATTCCGGCCTCTTTTATAAACTGCTTGATCTCCGAAAGTGTGTATCCGCGCTGCTTATGCACCTCTTCGCTCTTCCGGTACTCCTCGCCGCACTGCGTAAAGAGTGTCAGGCAGGATTCGTTGATCTTTGTCTTCGGGCGATAGTAGTTTTCCCAGATATAACTGCAGTGTTCCAAGTTTTCCGCAATCGTGGAATCCCTTGTCACGTCCCGGAAAAAGTGAACGGTTTTTAAATCAAAAACAAAGATGCCCTTCGGATCCAGATAATTGTTTACAAGCTTTAAAACCTTGATAAAATCCTTCTCTTTGACGATGTAATTCATGCTGTCGCAGATGCTTACGATCGCCCGTACGGTTCCGTACAGTTCAAACGAACGCATATCCTGGTTTAAATACAGAATTCCTTCGCTGTCGGAAGCGGTTGCCACCTGCAGCATGTCGAAGGAGGAATCCACACCGATCATGTCATAACCACGGTTTTTCAGCCTTCTGGTCATCTCGCCGGTGCCGCAGCCTAAGTCCAGAACCAGTCCGTCTTTGATTTTTTCTTCTTTCAGCAGCCGGATAATGTCTTTTTCCCATTTTTCGTAGGGAATGTCCTGCATCATTTCGGCATAAACTTGTGCAAAATCGGTATACGCGTTCATGAAAATCCTTAAAATCCGTCCAAAAAAAGTAAAAAAGGAACACTTTCCCGGTTTTCATCGGAAGCGTGCTCCAAAAGATACAATTAACCTTCCACACTAAAGAGCGGAATTACTCCGGGAAGAAGATAGGTGAAAATCGACATAATGGTAATCGCCATTACAATTCCGATTAACTCCGCTATTACGGCCTTCTTGATATCCATGTCAAGCAGTGCCGCGATTAAAGATCCCATCCAGGCTCCCGTACCGGGAAGTGGAATTCCTACAAATAAAATCAAAGCAATGAACTCACCGTTCTTGAACTTGCCACTTTTCTTCATCGCTCTTTTTTCAAAAAATTCAGCAATGCCACGAAGACCTTTTACTTTCTTCATCCATTCGAAGATTTTCTTGATAAACATGAGAATGAAGGGAATCGGAATAATGTTTCCGATTACGCTGAAGATGATGGACTGCCAAATCGGAAGATTCAACAGTTTTCCGACAATCATTCCTCCTCTTAATTCCAGCAACGGGACCATGGAAACGATAAGCACCGCAAGCTGAGGCGGCATTCCTCCGGTCACATCGGCAAACCATTTTGCTATTGATTTCATTTCTTCTCCTTAAATTGTATTCCCTTTTCGCACGAAATATATTATAACATACCTGCCTGTCAAATTGCAATTTTTCCGGCTCTTTTTTAAGCAAAAAAATCCCCTTCCGAAGGTATCTCGGAAGGGTTGATTTTACGCGTTTTGAATGATTTTTGCCATTGCATTCACAAGGCGGTCCATTTCCTCATCGGTTCCGATGGAAATTCTGAGATAATTATCAATCCTGGGCTTCTTGAAATGTCTTACGATAATACCCTCTTCACGAAGCGCCGCGAAGATTTCTTCCGCATGTTTTTTCGGGTGTGATACGAATAAGAAATTCGTCTTACTGTCCGGAATTTCAAAGCCGAGAGACTTTAACTGCAGTTTTACGCGTTCTCTCGTGGCAATGATCTGATCCACTCTGCTTCTGAAATACGCATCGTCCTCAATGGATGCTGCTCCGAGGAGCAGGGAAGGCATATTCATCGTGTAAGAGTTCACAGAGAATTTCACATCCTTCAGGTAACGGATCAGTTCCTTGCAACCGAAGGCCATACCGATTCGCAGTCCGGCAAGGGCACGAGATTTGGAAAATGTCTGTACCACAAGCAGGTTATCGAATTGATCGATCAGACTGAGGCAGCTTTCTCCGCCGAAATCCACGTATGCCTCATCCACAATCACAACCGTATCCCTGTGTTCTTTCAGGAAAGCTTCCATCCAGTCTCTGCTCTTCGCAACACCGGTCGGCGCATTCGGATTGGCAATGACGATACCGCCGTTTTCCATGCGGTAATCTTCCGCATGGATCTCAAAATTCTCATCCAGCGGAATCTGCTTATACGGAATGCGGTATACTTCCGCCCATACATCATAGAACGAATAGGTGATATCCGGGAAAAGCACCGGTTTATCGCTTCCGAAGAATGTCAAAAATGCCATCGAAAGCACATCATCGGATCCCACACCCACAAAAAGGTTCTCTCTGGAGATTCCGTAATACTTTCCGATTGCCTCTTCAAGCAGATCGCAGTTCGGCGCCGGATACTTTCGAAGTTCGGCAAAGTCGTCCTTTAGATCCGCAAGTGCTTTCTGCACACCGGGTGCAGGCGGATACGGATTCTCGTTGGTATTCAGTTTAATGATATTCCGTATTTTGGGCTGCTCCCCCGGAACATACGGAGTTACTTTTCGAAAATTGTCTGAAAGAGCCATGGTTTCATCCTTTCCTACACGGCAGGTAAGTCTTTCTCATACAATTAACCATTTTATCTTTCTTAAAAGTAACTGTCAACTTAGGGAAAAAGTCAGCTTTCTCTCCACGTGAAGCGAGTAGAGCTTTTCTCCGAAATGAACCGAAAGAGGTTCGTATTGATGGACTTTGGCCTGAATTTTCGGGAACAGTACGAGAATTTCGTCACTTTTTGCACGAAACAGCTCTTTCTTTCGAATGCGGATCTGATAGCCTCCGAGCCACCTTCTTACAATCGCGCCGCAAAAATAGTGTTTCCTGTTCTTCTCATCCACCCAGTAAACTCCCGCAACGCCGGTCAGTAAAAAGATGCCGTAGCCCACACCTGCAAGCCCGAGAAGAAAAACAACCGACAAGCTGACTGCCTGCACTCCTCTCGGAAGACTTTGGAAAAGTTCCGCAAGAGATTTCTTATGATTCTCCGGCTCTGTCTCCGCAGGGACTTCTTTATCCTTTCTTGCCCCTTTTACGATACCCTCCGGAATCGGCTCTTCTTCCACCGGCTCTTCCGAAACCTCTTCTAGCGGCCCCTCTGTCGTCTCTTCCGTCATTTCTGCGACCGGTTCCTCCACGATTTCTTCCGGTTCCTCTTCGATGACTTCCTCCGCAGGTTCCTCAGGTTCCGCGGGCGGAGGGACCGGTTCCGTCTTCGCTATCACCGGTTCCTTCTTTATGATGTTGGAAACGGTAACGGACTTCGAAACTCTGTACCTTCTGCCGTCCTCGTAATAAGTTGCCGTAAGCTTGTAGATTCCGTTCTTTCGAACCGAAATACTGCTGGTTAACGTACCCTCAAACTCTTCTTCGCCTTCTGTCGTTTCCGGTATCTCTTCTATACTCTCGCCATCTTCCGTTTCCTCCGGATCGCCTTGTTTTTCGGTATCGCTTTTATTTCCCGGATCTTCGGTGACATCTTCACCGTCCTCATCGTCTTCTTCATTTTCCCCATCTTCCGAATCCTCGCTTTCTTCTGTAGGTGCCGGTTCTTCCCCGGTTTGCTTTGAATCTCTCTCCGAAGCTCCTTCGCTTTCTTTCTCCTCGGTTTTCGTCGATCCATCCTCCGAAGATCCTTCTCCTTCCTGTTTAGTTGACTCCTCTTCCTTCTCCGGCACTTCCTCCCACTTCATGGCAGGCGGCTCCAGCGTGCCCTCATACGTAGCCGTAAGCGTAATCTCTTCGCAGGGATTCGTATCCGAGGAATAAATCTTCAGACTGCCCATCCACGTATCCTCCTCTTTTCCGCAGACACGCGCTTCATACGTGTGATCATGATGGGTATCACAGTTGACCACGCTGTAATTGGGGCAACCCCCGCCCGGATTTTTCCCGTATACACTGTTATAGCAGGCATGTCCCGTCGTATACCACACCTTTCCGCAACTGCATTCGGCATAGAATGTATAGGTATCGTGAATTCCTCCGCATAGCGGACAGACATCCTCGTCCGTTGTGGAAAGCGCCTGCCTTCCGTCCGCTTCCAGCCACTCCGTCACCATTCCCATACAACTGTCGGAGTGATGGTGAAATAACGGAATGGTAAAAAGCAATTCTCCGTACTCGACCGGAGAATCAAAAGCACAAAACAGAACCATCATGGCGCCAAGCACGGACACAAGGCACCATCTTTTCATTTTTCGAAAACGCATAGTACTCCTTTCTTTTTTCTGCAAAATAAAACTGAAAAATTGCACGATTCGTGCATGAACACCGAAATGGTAAGACACAATATAGCATATCAAAACCGACAAGAAAAGAGGCTGAAATCATCTTTTTCATTTTCGTGATTATACACAACAAAAATCGCCGGAAGAACCTCTCTGGTTCTCCCGGCGCCTTGATTTTACAGCCTTCAATGTCTGTCAATAGATTTTAGTTTTACTCTTCTTTCTCTTTTTCCTGCTCGGATTCTTTCTCCGGTTTTGCCTCGTCGGCTTTTTTCTTCTTCGGAGATTCTCCGGTACGGATTTCCACAACGGGGCCGCCCTTTCCTTCGATATAATCTCCGGTGATGGTTACGGTTCCGATGTTCTCATCCTTCGGAATCTCATACATGATATCGAGCATGAACTCCTCGATAATGGCACGGAGTGCTCTGGCTCCCGTATCTCTCTCGGTCGCCTTCTTAGCAATCGCGCGATAAGCACTGTCGTCAAAACGAAGATCCACTTCATCCAGCTCCAGAAGCTTCTGATACTGCTTCAGAATCGCATTCTTCGGCTCCTTTAAGATTTCCACCAGCATATCTTCCGTCAGGGATTCCAACGGACAGAGAATCGGCAGACGTCCGACAAACTCCGGAATCATACCGAACTTCTTTACATCTTCCACGGTAACCTTGTTTAAGATGTTTTTCTCTTTATCATACTTATCCTTCAGTTCTCCGTTGAAACCGATGGAGGCCTGTTTGGAAAGTCTGGCCTTAATAATCTCCTCAAGGTCAGGGAACGCACCGCCGCAGATAAACAGAATATTGCGGGTATTGATGGTCGTAAGCGGAACCATGGCATTTTTGCTTGTGGCACCTACCGGAACCTCGATATCGGCGCCTTCCAAAAGCTTAAGCATTCCCTGCTGAACCGCCTCACCGGACACATCGCGTGAATTCGTATTCTGCTTCTTGGCAAGCTTGTCGATCTCATCCACAAAAACAATTCCGTTTTCCGCTCGGTCCACATCATTGTCTGCTGCCATCAGCAGCTTGCTGAGAACACTTTCGATATCGTCACCGATATAACCGGCTTCCGTCAGAGATGTAGCATCCGCAATGGCAAGAGGCACATCCAAGAGTTTTGCAAGCGTCTTAACCAGGTAGGTCTTTCCGCAACCGGTGGGACCAAGCATTAAGATGTTGGATTTTTCGATTTCAATCTCATCCATCGTCTGCGTAGCCACACGTTTGTAGTGGTTGTATACCGCAACGGAAATGATCTTCTTCGCGCGTTCCTGTCCGATGACATATTCATCCAACATCGCTTTGATCTTGTGCGGTGCCGGAACTTTCTTGATGTCAATCAAAGGCGGATCGCCTTCCTTGCGCTCTTTTTTCTTGATTCTGGTACGTTCGAGGTTCGGATTCTGTCCGCCGAAAATGCTTCCGAGATTTAAGAAAAGCGGAGTCTGCTGAGAATCTTTTTTCTTCTTTTCCTTCTCATCCTTCTTTTCGGAATCGTCCTTCTTTTCCTCGCCCTCTTCTTTATCGGAAGTAGAAGGTTTCTCCGGCATACCGGTTAAGGGAACGTTTTGCATCATCTTTGTAAGTTCATCCAACTGACCGTTTTCCGTCATGTTGTTGATCATATCAAAAGACTTCTGCAAACAGTCATTGCAGATATAAAAGTCCTGCTGCAGCTGAATCATTTTCCCCGCAACGCTTTCCGTACGTCTGCATACGGAACAGACTTTTTCATATTGTGTATCGTCGTTTGAATTGTTCTGACTCATAAAAACTCTCTCTTTTTTCAAAAACTAATTGCCGCTCTTCGGCTCTTTTCCTTCCAGCACAACCTGGGCATAGTAGGTCACAAAAGCTCCGCCCTCTAAACGTCTGTACGTAATGGTAACCTCCGTACCGGACGGATAAGATGCCAGATATTGCATCAGTTCCTGAGTGGATACAACCGATTCTCCATCGAATTCGGTAATGATATCACCCTTCTGAATGCCGGCCTTCTCTGCAGGACTTCCGGGAGCAACACTCATAACATAGACGCCGACAGGAATCTTCACGCCATCCTGCGTTACAAGACCGCTGCTGACGGTTTTTCCGCCGACACCGAAATAGGACTGCTGATCTTCGGGCAATTCTTCCAGCTCTTTCTTTGCGATCAACTGCTCAATGATCGGTCTGGCCGTATCGATCGGAATTGCATAACCCATACCTTCGACGGTAGTACCGCCAAGTTTGTTGGAGTTGATTCCAATCAGTTCGCCTTTCATATTTAATAACGCTCCACCGGAGTTACCGGGGTTGATTGCTGCGTCTGTCTGAATGAAGAAACCTTTTTCTCCGTTCTCCGTGGTTACTTCACGGTTCAAAGCGGAAATAACACCTGCGGTAACCGACTGGCCATAGCCCAAAGCATTACCGATGGCAACACAGGATTCTCCTACCACCAGATCATCGGAGCTGCCGATTCTGGCAAGTTTGATAGCTTCTCTCGTGGAGCTTCCGAGGCTGCTTAACGGAATGGTTACAACCGCAAGGTCGTGGCTGACCTTCTTTCCTTTTACGGTTGCACTAGCGGTTGAAGAATCGCAGAACTGAATGCTGATTTCCTTCGCACCGTTTACAACATGGTAATTCGTTACAATAAACAAATCATCGGAGTTCATACCGACTATAACACCGGTACCGCTTCCGGAAACTTCCTGAACATATCCGTAATAATTGTAATCCACAAGTACGTTAATGATTACGATGGCCGGCATACACTCTTCCGCAACTTCGGAAACCGTCATATTGTCTCTTACTTCCACGACATTATATTCCGCAGTCGGATCGGCTACCAGAACACCGGTATCCCCGATAGCTTCCGAACCAAACTCCGAAACGAGTTCTGAAGGATTCTCCGAGGTAACGACCGTATTCGGTTTTTGTTTTGTAAATCCGTTCGGGAAAAACTTTAACAGCAGCAATACCATTGCGCCTGCTGCAAGTCCGAAGATCACACCGCATCCAAGTGAAACCAAAAGCTTCATTCCGACGCTCTGCGGTTTCTTTTCTTTCTTCTCTTTTTCCGGCTTTTCTTCCTTTACGGGAGCTGCCGCTTTTACATTACCGGCATTCTCTGCTGCCGGAATAACTACAGGACTTACCGCCTGAACAGGCTCAACCGGTGTAGCTTCTGCCACATTCTCAGCCGGTGCCGCTTCGAAAGTCTCTGCCACGGGAGCACTTTCTGCTGTTTCCGGAGCAGGCGCCGCGGTTTCGTTTGTCTTTGCTTCCATAGCGGCCTGCTGTGCAATCTGCGCATCATTCGCAAAAGGAGTCGCGGAATACATGTTTCTGCGTTCCTCTGCTGCCGCCTTTGCAATCTGCTCACTCAGGCTCTCACCGGTACCCTGTGCCGAAGAATTTGTATTCACCGGTGCCGGTTTTACATTTTGTCCGGGCTGCATGTATTCGTTATTCACATAGCGATTTCCCACATTCATGGAATCCACATAAGTAACCTGCTGTTTTCTCTCCGGTGCGGGTGCAAAAACCTGACCCTGATTTCCGGAATATGTGTATCCACCCTGGATGTTTCCGTCGTTCTGTCCTTCTAACATGAAAGTCATCTCCTTTCTTCAGGGGAAATCCCGTAACCGCTGTACGGATTAATCCCTGCCGTCGCGTTTCTGATGTTCTTCTTTAACCAGTATTCTCTGTTTGTCGTATAACGCATGATCCGTTTTTCCGACAGTCTCTTGTAGTTCCTTCCGTATCGATAACCCATATACTTATATGCACAGGTTACGATGAAGCCCGGAATGCGCAAAAACTGCTTTTTTGCCTTCAAAAAGGAAATCGTCCGCTTTACCAGTTTCTTTCCTTCCTTGTCGGAAGGTACCGCATCAAATACTTCCGGATGGTCTGCCTGCGATACACCGAGGTCGAAGTTCCGGCGGAACTGTTCCTTGTTGGAATAATGATGGGAATGAATCACTTCCGCATCTGCGGCGTAGGCAATCCGGTAACCTTTTTTGATGGCCTTGGCGGCAAAAAGCATATCCTCGTTAAACAACGTAAAATCGATGAAGCCGCCGAGTTCCTCATACAAATCTCTTCGGTATGCCGCGCATACGTTGGAGAAAAAGTATGTCTTGATTCCGAGATTTTTGAGGTCCTTGGAAGACTTGATTCTGCTCTCCTTCGGATAATTAAAATGCCTGGTATAGGCTTCGATAATATCGGCATTCTCTCTCGGCAACTGCCTTGCATAAGAAAACTCTGCCTTATCTTTCAAAATCGGCTCAATCAGTTTCTCGATCAAATGCTTGTTTTTCGGCATGGCGTCGTCCGTCATACATACAAAAATGTCGGCATCGGACTTTTCCACGCCCTCTCGTCTGGTATGACCATGATCAAACTCTTTTTTCGAGATATGTGTTACCGAAACATTGTGTTTCTGCTCAAACTGATGATTATAGGAAAGCCCGGAAAAGTATTTCTCTTCCGTATTCATGATGATGATTTTATGAACCGGGTATGTCTGCTGTTCCAACATGACGATTAACTTAATAAAGCGTTCGTCCGGTTTGTAGGTTGGGATAATGACATCCACGGTAGGTCTATCGTTTTTCATTCTATCGTTCCTAACTATATTTTACCTTAAAAGGAAAAGGGAATTGTCTTTCGACAATCCCCTATATTTTAACCCATATGGTTTCTTAATTGCAATACTTTTACCTGCCGACGTATGGAGCCGTATCCGCGTGTATCTTTTCGGAACACGTGATAACCTGCTGGGAAGGAGTATATCCTTCAACATCCGGATACAGGAACTGATGAAGTCTGATTACGTTGGTCTGTAAGTCGATGGGAACAACGCAGCTACCCTTTGCACCGATCATACCGGTGGTCAGTCCGTCGCTGAACGGGAATCCGGTAGTCTCCACGATCTTGTAGGTGGAGATTTCCATAACACGTGAAAGCATGTCTTCAAATGTAAAGCTGGTTGCAAGGAGAGGGAATACGTCCGTCATAAACTGGTTGATCTGGGTCGGGCTCATTCTCTGTGCCTTTAACATAATCTGCTCAAGAACGGCTCTCTGGCGTTCGGTACGCTGGAAGTCGTTTCCGACATAACGGATACGGCAATATGCAAGTGCCTGTTGTCCGTTCAAAGTCTGTAAACCGGGCTGTGTAACCGGTGTATAGTCGGTAATCAGAACCGGATTGTCTTCGGTTGAATAGATGGATGCCTGATAGTTGTTCAAATGGGAGATTTCTGCCTCGGTAACGTTGATCTCAACACCACCAACCGCATCAACCGCACTGATAACACCCTGGAATCCGACCGTTACGAAATCCGTGATATAAAGGTCTAAGTTGGTATTGAGCATATTGATTGCCTGCTCGTAACCACCTCTCGCATATGCGGAGTTTGCCTTGTTATAAGAATCGTTTCCTACATTAAGATAGGTATCACGATATACGGAAACGAGTCTGATCTCTTTCGTATCATTATTAATGGAGCATACCATGATGGTATCGGTTCTCTGAGACTTGCTGAGAGAATCACTGTTCGCTGTTTTGCTTCTTGCATCTACACCAAACAATGCGATATTGGTGTAATTCTGCAATTTTTCGTTCTTTTCAAAGTACTCTTTTACTTCCGAGTTAACTACGATGTCTTCGGAATTCAATTCGAAGTTCTTGATACCGGTCTTCTTGTTCGTTGTCTTGATTACAAAAATCAAAGCAACAATGGCAACCGCAAGAACAAGTAATTCAACAATCAGTAATACAATTTTTCTCTTTTTGAAACGACGCTTTTTCTGACCTTTTGCAGCCATTTTTTCATCCTCCCGAAATATGCCCTATAAAGGGCGTACACATACGGGTATATTTTACTACCTAACATTTACGATGTAAAGAGCGAAAATATCGTCTCTTTTCACAAAGAAAAACCATCAATATGCGTTTTTATTGATAAAACCTTTAAAAATGGTGAGGAACAATATCTTGATATCAAACCCTAGCGTCCAGTTCTCTATATAGTAGATATCGTACTCAATACGCTTGCGAATGGAGGTGTCTCCGCGGTAGCCGTTTACCTGTGCCCAACCGGTCAGACCCGGACGAACCTGGTGCTTAATCATGTAGCGCGGAATCTCCTCTTTAAACTTCTCCACCCACTGCGGACGCTCCGGTCTGGGACCGACTAAAGACATATCCCCCTTTAAGATATTGAAAAACTGAGGGATTTCGTCCAAACTTGTCCGGCGAAGGAACTTTCCGATCTTGGTGACACGGTCGTCGTTTTTGACCGTCCATTTCTTGGCCTCGTCCTCTTCGGTCTGCTCACGCATCGTGCGGAATTTATACATTTCAAACTCTTTGTTATGAAGCCCGATTCTTGTCTGCTTAAAAATGACCTTGCCCTTATCCTGTGCCTTGATTGCAATCGCGGAAATCAGCATAACCGGCGAGAACAGAACAATTGCCACTAAAGAACCGATAATATCAACAATACGTTTCATTACCAGGTTCGGCGTATTGGTAAGGGGAACGCGACGGATATTAACAACCGGCAATCCCTGTAAGTCCTCCGTATAAGGTCTGGACGGAATCACGGAGTTGTAATCCGGGATAAACTTGGTGTGAACACCGAATTTTTCGCACTTGTTAACCACTTCTTCCAGATAGTCGTAGTCCGCCAGGGAAAGTGTGATGGCAATCTCATCCATTTTGTTTTCCGGAAGAATGATATCCAGGTTTCCGATACTTCCAAGCACCTTAACACCGCGGTAGAGCGTACCTGCGGGGATTTTATTATCGAGGATACCGCTGACCATGTAGCCCCATTCGGGATTGGCCAGTATTCGATCGATATACTGTTCCGTCGCACGGGAGTAACCTACCAGAAGAATGTGCTTTAAGTTATAACCCTTTTTGCGGAAGGTACGTAAAACGCCACGGACGATCCTTCTCATGAGAATCATCAAGAAGGTGTTGATTCCCGTAAAGATCATAATCATGGAACGGGAGAAGTCCGGCTGGTTAATGATATACAATGCCACGAAGAACAAACCGAATCCGACGAGGTTGGCCTTGATTACGTCAATGCCTTCCTTCCAGGCGGAGGAATACCTCTTGGAACGGTACAGATTCATAGCGTAGTACAGGATCAGATATCCTGGCACAACGAAATAGAGTGCGGAAAGATAGGTTTCCGCAGGAAGAACACCTGCATCGTTTTCAAAAAGAATAATACGGATGAACCATGCAGCAACGTAGGACGAAGCCGTAATCAGCGCATCCAGTACCACGTGTAATCGATTGAAATATTTTTGATTATCCTTAATCAATCTCTTTTTCTCCCGAATCAGAAATTAAATACTCTTCTCAGAGTGCCGATGAACATTTCCCATTGAATCTCAAAGGAACGGGAATGCATTTTGGAGGTGAAATTCACCTTATGAGCCGCAGCCTGCGGGGTCTTGATGAATTCTTTTCCTTCCTTAATGCCTTCGTTATAGGCCTTCAGCAGACCCTTCTTTGCAAAATACGACCGTTTGATGACGCGTCCCAGCCACATCGACGGCGCGTTAAAGAATTTCTGCCAGGGCAGCTGATTCTTATATGCCAAGTAAATCGAGTTCCTTGCCGAAAGCTTTACTTTAAACTCATTGTACTGTGATCCCGACGTAGCGCTTCCCGCATGATAACAGATTGCCGTCGGTTCATAGAAATTGTAATATCCGTGCAGTTTGGCACGATATCCGATATCAATATCTTCCAGATAGCAGAAATGTTCCTCATCAAAAAGACCGATCGTATCGAAACCTTCACGCCTGTAGATAGCGGCACCGGCGCAGGCTGCAAATACGTTGCTCCGGAAAATAAAATCCGCAACGCTTCTGCCTTTTCCGCGGGCAAATGCCCAGCCGAGTGTGGAGTAGAAATCTCCCGCATCGTCAATCAGCGTCTGATTGTACATATTGACAAGTTTTGCCTGTGCGGAAAAGCAACTCGGTCTAGGTTCAATGGCCTTGTAAAGGTTCTCCACAAAATCGCTCGCAACCGTCGTATCATTATTCAAAAGAATGATGTACGGAGAGGTCGTTCCTTTGATTCCGGCATTGACCGCAACCGCGAACCCGCCGTTCTCTCTTCTTTCGATCAAACGTGTACGCGGATAGGAATATACCATCTGCGCAATACTGCCTTCCGTGGAACCGTCATCCACAACACAGATATCAAAATCCTGCATCGTCTGATTCTGCAGGGAATCCAGGCATCCCTTCAAATATTCACTTCCGTTGTAATTTGGAATGACTATGGAAATCTGCGCCATGTTATTTCCTCATCTTCTGCGAGGGCTCGTAAACCACGGTATAGCCCAGTTTATGTACTTTTTCACAGAACAAAATACTTCTGCTGATTGCATCCTGCTTGGACAGTTTGCTCGGATCACCCACCATCTGTTTAAAAAGTTCCTGCAATTCTTTCCGGACTACCATATTTCTTACATCGCCCACCGGAATCTCCTGCTGGAGTGCGGCACGATGTAAATAGCCGGTATATCCCTTCGGAAGATCCTTATAGAAAAGGGTTCCGTCAGGCTGCATGGCACCACCGCTGATTCTTCCGAACTGATAGAGCGGACCGGCAGTCGCACCGACTTCGGGACGGTTTGCAAAAATATCCGGATAATAATAAATCTGATAGAAACCAAGGTGCGGTGTCTGATTAACTACCACTTCCCATTCTTTCTTTTTGCAAAAATCTTCAACGGCTTTTTTTCCGTTTTCATATGCATATCCCTTGGAATCGGTATTTACGCTGGTGGATCCCGAATAGGTTCTCCAGTGATACAGAATCTTCGGAATGTGTACCACTTCCTCTTTATTGGTAATGGCATAATCCGCGGCACGAAGAATCAGATCGTAGTCCTGGCTTCCGTCAAATTCCGAACGGAACTTCAACTTCTTGATCAGATCGGCCCTCATTACAAGGAAATGACAAATGTAGTTGTTTGTAAGAAGAAGATCCATATTCAGTTTCTTTTTCCGGTTCGGTTCAAAGAAATTGCGAAGATCTTCATCGGTCTTGTCCTCATCCGAGTAGAGGAAGGCCGGGGAATTTTTGATGATTGCCTTGGCAACGTGGAAAAGACAATCGTTGGTCAAAACATCGTCATGATCGAGCAGGCCGATATAATCACCGGTCGCATGCTTCAATGCTTCGTTGGTATTGTTGGAAATACCGCGGTTTCCGGCAAGCGGAATATACTTGATTCTCGGATCATCCAAAACCAGAGATGCAAGCTTTTTGTCCGCCGAAGCATCCACGATTACAAGTTCCCAGTTTTCGTAGGTCTGCTTTAACATGCAGTCAATCAATTCGACAAAGTATTTTTCTTTCGTTTCATACGCCGGAACTACAACGCTGATTAAAGGAGCCTCTCCGAGTTCTGCCTCTTTCTGCTTGTTAATCTCCTCTGCAGGTGCCGAGGTATACGCAAACTCCGGGTTTTCCTTTGTGAAAACACGCTCCGTTACGGCAATTGCTGTTTTGGCAAAACCGTTTCTCTTATAATACCTTTTTGTCTGATTGATCCGATCTTTAATTCCCATACATGTAACCCGCTTTTATCACATCAAAACATCAAATCTTGCTCTTTAAACTCTCCGTCAATGCATTCAGCTTTTCTTCTGCATCCGTTAAGCTGTTTCCTTTTACACCCATATAGAACTTGATTTTCGGTTCCGTTCCGGAGGGACGTGCGCAGCACCACGCATCGTCGGTCAGATCGAAGTAAAGAACATTGGAGCTCGGAAGTCCGGTCTTTCCTTCGGTGTTGGTTTCATAGTTGAACACGTAATCTTTCTTATAATCTCTAAACTCGCGAACCTTCCAGTCGCCGAATTCCTTCGGAGGATTGGTACGGAGTTTTTCCATCATCTGTGCAATTTCTTCCAGACCTTCCTTACCCTTCTTCGTAATCGCATACTGGGTCTCTTTGTAGAATCCGTATTTCTCGTAAACCTGAATCATCATATCCCAGAGAGTGATGCCCTGTTTCTTGCAGAAGGAAGCAACTTCGCTTAAGCACATAACGGCTACGATGGCATCCTTGTCTCTTGCATGGGTTCCGGCAAGACATCCGTAGGATTCTTCCAAACCGAATACATAGTTGTTGCAACCGGTCTGTTCAAAAATCTTAATCTGCTCACCGATGTATTTAAATCCGGTCAGAGTTTCAATTTCTTTTACTCCGTATGCGGAGGTAATTGCCTTCGCCATATTGGTGGTAACAATGGTGGTTACCAGAGCGGGATTTTCGGGCATGGTGCCGTTTAAACTACGCTCTCTTAAGATATATTCACAGATTAACATTCCGGACATGTTTCCGGTGAAAGGAACATACTCTCCGCTCTTTGTATCCAGTGCATAAATACCGAGACGGTCTGCATCGGGGTCGGTTGCCATGACGATGTCTGCGCCGACTTCCTTAGCCAGTTTCAGAGCAAGTGTAAATGCCTTGGGATCCTCGGGATTGGGATAATCCAGAGTGGTGAAATCGGGATCGGGGAGTTCCTGTTCGGGAACAACATAGACATTCTTGAATCCGAGTTCACTTAAGATTCTTCTTACCGGCACATTTCCGGTTCCGTGGAACGGAGTGTATACAATCTTGATATCCTCAGCCACTTCCTTGATGACTTCGGGATGAATGATCTGCTTCTTTAATTCCACCATGTAAAGGTCATCGATTTCTTTGCCGATTACATTGTAAAGACCTTTTTCGATGGCTTCGTTCTTATCCATGGTCTTTACGGTGTGATAATCCGTAATAGCATTTACTTCTCCGATGATGTTTCCGTCGTGAGGAGGTGTAACCTGCGCACCATCCTCCCAGTAAACTTTGTAACCGTTGTATTCCGGAGGGTTGTGAGATGCGGTTACCACGATACCTGCCATGCACTTTAAGGTACGAAGTGCAAAGGAAAGTTCGGGAGTCGGACGAAGTGCATCAAAAACATAAGTTTTTACACCGTTCGCTGCAAGGCAGAGAGCTGCCTCATCCGCAAATTCGGGAGACATTCTTCTGGAGTCGTATGCAATTGCCACACCTTTTTCCTGTCCGCCGTTTTTGATTACATAGTTGGCAAGACCCTGAGTAGCCTTTCTTACGGTATAAATGTTCATACGGTTTGTGCCGGCACCGATGACGCCTCTGAGTCCGCCGGTTCCGAATTCCAAATCCTTATAGAAGCGGTCTTCCACTTCTTTTTCATTGTTGCGGATTGCAAGAAGTTCCTCCTTGGTTGCCGCATCAAAATAATCATCTGCGAGCCAGAATTCAAACTGTTCTTTGTAGTTCATAGTGTCTCTCCTTTTCTTATCATTACTGTCGATGGTTTCCTAATCTTTTACGACCTTTAACGTATAATCCAGATATTTCAGGCTGAAATTCGGATTGTAGTAAGGGTCTCCTTTGGCAATCTCTGTCTGCCATCTTTCCAGAAATGCTTTATTTTCTTTCTGTAAATAAATACTTCCCTCTTCATCCGTGTTTAATACCTCGTAGGGAACTTCTTCCACATAGGCCTCCGCAAACGGAGTAAACACATTCAGTTTTTTCATAGCGCGGAGTTTTAAGCAAAGATCCGCATCGTAATAGAATCTTGCAAATCCTTCATCAAAGCAGCCCGCCTCGGCAAAATCCTTTGCCTTTACCATCATGGCATTTCCGGAAACGGCGCTCATGTTCTGCGCATAGCAAAGTCTTCCCATGTAACCGATGTGTGTATATTCGCATTTGTAATGTACATGTCCGACGGTACCGTGATCGCCCAGTCCCAGGATCAGCCCGGCATGCTGAATCTTTTTATCCGAGAATAGATATTTGCCACCTACTGCGCCGACATCTTCGCGTTGCGCATACATCAGAAGTTCTTCCGCAAAGTCGGAGGAGATCAATTTGATTCCCGGTTTCAGGAAAAGTAAGTATTCTCCTTTTGCTGCTCTTGCACCTGCATTGTAAAGCGCCGGTATTTCGTGCTTTCCTTCCGCCGAAATTACTGTCACAAAAGGAAGGTCTTTCTGTGCTTCTTCTATCGTTCCGGCATCTTCCGCACTCTCGCAAACAAGCAGGAGTTCTTCCACCTCTTCATCGGTCTTTCTTACGGAATCCAAAGTATCCAGATAAGCTTTGTCTCCCTTCGGTACCGGAAGAATGTAGGAAACTTTTCCTTCCGTCGTGATTTCGTACTGCAGACGGAAAATCGTCTCAAATGCTCTGGTGCTTGTTATGATTGTATTGTAAATGCCAAACTGATTTAAATGGTCATCCACGGCGCGCTTTGCAGCATCCACCGCATAGAATTTGGCATTGATGTCGCTTGCCACACTGCCTGCATGTGCTCTCCAATAGTAAAGAATACGCGGAACATGTACCACATTCTTTGCAAGAGAGGTCAAGCGAAGAATCATGTCATGATCCTGGCTTCCGTCAAAAGCGGTTCGGAACAGTTCCGTCTCGGCAAGCAGTTCTTTCTTAAACAAACTGAAATGACAGATGTAGTTGTTTGCACGAAGTGTATCAAGTGCATAATCCGGCTTGAAATGAAGGGTAATCATATCATTGATGTTATCACCCTTAAAGGTTGCTTCGTCGCAGTATACATAGTCTGCTCCTTTTTCTTCAATGGCCTTACGGTATTCGTAAAACGCCGAAGGATGCAGAATATCATCATGATCAAAAAGTCCGATGTACTCTCCGGTTGCCATCTTATAGCAGGCATTGGTGTTACCGGAGATGCCTTCGTTTTTCTCTAACTTCTGATAGCGGATCCTGTTATCGTCTGCCGCATACTTTGCACAGATTTCACCGACATAGGCATGTTCCGCATCGGATCCGTCCGCAAGGCAGAGTTCCCAGTCTTTATATGTCTGATTCTTCACGGAATCGATCATGTCACGCAAAAACTTTTCCGGCGTATTATACAAAGGAACCAATACGGAGAACGTAATCTTCTCGGCAAAAACGGTACTCTCCTCCGCTTTTCTGGTTTCCTCATCCGGGAAAGAAGATGTTCCGAGAATTACGTAAGCCTTCTTTAAACGTCTCTTGTACTCGGCCTTCGACATAATATTCTTCGGCGTTTTGTAGTAGCTTAAACGTACAAAGCCGGCACGTGCCACACGAAGAGGCTTCGCCATTTTCCAGGCAAAACTGTTCTTGATACGACTTAAGTTCTCTTCCGTTTCCGCCTTGGATGCTTCCGTTACGGCAAGTTTGGAAGAAAGCTCTCTGTTTTCCTGTTTTAGTTTTCTTACCTGCTCTCTTAAATACTGCAGTTCTTCTTTTTCGTTCATGAAAGTGTTCTTTCTTTCGTTTATTCTTCTACGGTAAGAACCTGTTTGGTTCTTTGGTAGAGATATAATTTCTTCAGGCAGTCATCTGCAAAAATACCAATCTCATAGGTATCCGCCGGCAATTCACTTTTTGTCACAAAGTTGCAAAATCCCGACAGTTTCAGATTAGTGGCCTCCGGATATCCGCCCTCAAGGTTCATACGAAGGTATCCCGGCATCGGCATTTCATACTTTCCCTTCGTTCCCTCGAAAACCATACGGAAGCGGAAACGCATATTGTCGATGTGAGGCACGACATGATAACCCTGGATCACATAGAACTCTTCGCCTTCCGAACGGAGAATCTCCTCTTTTTCAAGACGGTCGAAATGAACAATGATTCCTTCAGGATACTGTCTGTAATCAAAGTCCGTTTTCTTCGGGCATTCCTCCGCCGGTTTCTTCCTGGAGAAACGGTTCTCGGTATCGAAGCTTAACTCCGTTCCGCCCGCGGAAGCCATTCCCTCGTAAGGATCGTTCGTATAAATATCGGGGTGGAAGGAATAGAGCATCTTCCTCTCCGCATAGAGTCTTTGTAATTTTTCATCCGACAGATGATCCGCGCCGCGGCTTAAGGATTCATGATGATAGAAAACCGCATCCGGTCGGATGACGCAGCGCAGTTTCTTTTCACGAATCGAGAAGCACAAATCCACATCATTGTATGCAATGCGTAAATCTTCCTTCAGACCGCCCACCGCATCGAAATCGCTCTTACGAATCATTAAGCAGGCGCCTGTTGCGCCGATGCAGTTATGGACAAAACGATTACGTTTGTAGTCCACTTTGCCGTCATCTTCCTTGCCGATGAATTTGTGGACCGGTCCGTCCACGGCATTGGTAATACCGATATGCTGGATCACGGAACTGTTCGGATATAAAAGCTTTGCACCGACAATTCCAACACCTTCACAGAAAAGCTGTCCGGCCATTCGCTCTAAAGCGTCGGGAGAAACCATCTCCATATCGTCGTTCAGTAAAAGAAGTATCGTTCCGGTAGCTTTGGCAGCTCCGATGTTATTCATGTGGGAGTAGTTGAATTCCTCTTTTTCGTAAATGTAGAGGAAATCCTTCTCCGTGGAAGCGGCTTCAATCCTGGTTTTGTTTTCCTCGTTGCTTCCGTTGTCCACGACAATGATCTGTACCGGGAAAGGAGTATTTCCCGCCCTTACGGAATCAATACAGCGAAGTAACACATCGGGATTGTCCTTGGACGGAATCACGATGGAAAGACTCACATCTTCGGGCAACTCGTAAATTGGATAAAGCCTCTGCTTATCTTCCTCGGAATAATATGCCGGAAGATAAGTTCCGCCTTTGAAATCCACTTTCTGTGTAAGCTCCAGGATTTCTTTTTTGCGTATCGTATCTCCCTCATTAAAGAAAATTGCGGCTTCATTCGGGAGTCTGTGTGCATGATATAAAATCAAAGGTAAATGATAAACATTTTCTTCGTTTAAAAGGGAACGGTTCCGAAGAAGAACGTCGTACAGATTCTCTCCTTCGGAATATGAAAACATATCCATCGCTGCACTGCGGATTGCAACAATATTGCCCGGATAAAAATACGATACCAACGTTTCCGGTGAGTAAATCGGTTTGATTCGCGGATTGCTTCTGGAAGAAACCGGAACTCCTTTTTTCAACATTGTCTGCCAGTCGGCATCCGAACAGATTACGGAATCTTCATCCGCGTATACCAAAACCGCTTCCGCATTTTCCTCGAACGCCTTGCAGATTTCCCAGGTAGCTGTCGGAGATGCCAGGCCTTCTTTTCCGTAATAAATCAGGATATCGCTGTCCGCTTTCTTAACACCGTCTTCCAAAACGAGTTCGGAATAAGAAAGAGAGGATTCGTTTCCAAGGCGTTTCTTTGCCAGGAGTTCTTCTTCCTGCTCTCTCATATATGCATCATAGGTATTGCTGAGTGCGGAAAGTCTTTCTTCGTATTCTTTTTTACGGGGGGCCATCATGATTTTTCTGGCCACTTCCTTTAAGGCACCCATGTGATAATCCTTTCAGGGTTTGATCCGTATTATTCTTTATAATCTTCCGGCAATTTCTGCGGGAATTTCGGAAAGAATCATGGTGATTGTCAGTTTTGCCGTGTCCCCTTCAAAGGCAGGGACTTTAAATGCAAAATGCGGGTCGGGAGTCGTGAACATATATCCGTCCTCTCCGAGTTTCTTTCCGTTCGTATCGCGACTAAACGCTTCCTTTTTCATAACAGCGGCAAGAATATTCTCACCGTTTAATTCCGCTCTTTTTAAAACTACAAATGTAGGCTGATTACCGGGATCGATTCGAAGTTTTTTCACTGTCTTCGAAATCGTAATCGTAAATGTAACTTCTTTTCCAAGCTGTTTTATCTCACCCACATGGTAGGATTTTTCTTCGGAAAAACCGCTTCCGTGATCTTCATAGATTTGAATCGGATCCATTGCGCAACCGCATTCACGAAGCATATAGTCCAGTGAAAAAGCCGCTTTCCCCATCCTGTGTCGTATTTCGGATAATGCAGGATGCGTTCCCTGTACGCGTTTCTGGAACTCCTTTTCTTTTTCAACTACTTCTTCAAAGTTCTCATCGATATCGCACCACTTCAATGCGGTCTTTCTCGCGGGATTTCCCTGCACATAGCACCAGAATGCCCTCTTTATAATCTCCTGAGGCGGTATCACTTCGGGATAAGTCCATTCATAATCAATTACCGTCCAGGTTTCGTCACTTACGATAATATTCTGGAAAATCAGATCATAATCCGTAACCGCATCTTCGCTGTTGTAATTCACGTAATCTTTGTACTCGTCAATCAGGGAAAGGAACTCGTAGCGGTCATTTGCAAACAGTGCTTCGTCCAGAAGTTCTTCCAGTGTCACACCGTTTACATACTCAAACTTCAACGTCTTTTCATCCAGACGCTCCATCCGATTGATTTTCAGTGAAGATCCTTCATAACGTCTGCAAAGTGACTGATATGCCTTCTCCACATTTTTGATATGTTCTGTTGCACTCCCCGATGCCGCACGTTTGGTAACATACATCTTTTCTCCGTCGCGAACGATGGTGGTACAGATTCCGTGCTTCTCATCGCGGTCCGTGGAATACTTGATGTATTTTTCGGAAAGTTCAGGTCCGATTACCGCCATGTAGGAATTGGAAAAAAGCGGAAATGTTCCGTCTTCCAGAATGGTGTCAAACACCTTTCCTTCATCCATTAAGATCATGCGGTTGCGATCGAAATTCCGAATGTTGTCATGCAGCTCTCCTTTTTTCGGAAGAATCTCATCCGAGAAAAGGGTGTGTGTAAATTTATAATCCGGATAAGGGTAATAAAACGAATACTCCTCTATTCCGCTTTCCTTGAAAATCTTTTCCAGCCGGTCTCTCGTAAATGTTCTGGCTACACCACCCTTCGGATATCCTTCCAGACCATCGAAGAAGCCTCCGGTATGGTCCTCTCTGCATCCCGCAAAATACTTAAGACCCATGCGGTTTTCAATCGCAATAAACATTCTTCCGCCCTGTTTTAAATGCTTCAGAAGAATGTCCAGAAAATCCTTATACGGATTTGATGTTTCCATGTATCCGTTGGCATATTCAAATACACCGATTAAGAAAATTGCATCATAATCGTTGTCCAATGCGGTTTCCACGTCCTTGAAATTGCCAACCATAATCGTAACATTGTCCGATTCTTTTAAGCGGTTCGCATTGATCATACTACGTCTTTCAGACAAATCGATGCAGGTAACGCTGCCTGCCTTTTTGGAAAGGCAGCCTGTAATTGCACCGCAACCGGCGCCCACTTCCAGGACCTTTGCTTTTTCTGGAAGAGGAATCCACTCTGCGATATTCTCACGGAAGGGCGAAAAATGATAAAGCACCGGCCAGTTCAAACTCTCCTCCGTCACTTTACGTAGTTCGTCAGCAGGTGTTTTTTCGGCAATCTCCAAAAGGACATTCTCGATATCCCCGTCGGAATACCGGTCCGTTCCTTCATAGAAGCGTTCATCCAATATGATTTTTCCGATTGTCTTCGTCTTTTCCAACTTCTGTTGCTTCCTCTTTCTCCACGATACTCGGTGTCCAGACTACATCCTTTACTTCCACCTTTGATTCCATGTCGTAGAATCCGACCGTGTCTTTATCCGAAATAACCGTAATATTGATAGCATCATATAACCTGTGATATACGGTGAAATCACTTCCCTCATATCCGGTAAGGCCGAATGATAACAGATATTCACCGCCCTGCAACGTCATGCGCTGTTTAAACGTTGCCTCCTTCTTCTCGCCCTTATGCATCGAGCCCAGGAAGGTTTTTTCAAACATGGTATTGGTTCCCGTAATTTCGGTACCTTTAACGTTCTTAATTGAGAATGCAAAAATCGGCGCCTGAAGTTCCTCTTTAGCCTCAACTTCCATGTGAACGGTAAACTCCGCACCCTTGATAATAGCGTTCGTATTGCGGCCTTTTTCGTCTGTAATATGAACCGATGTGATGCTTCCTTTTCCGGAACCATACTCGAGTGTTTCGGGATTAAGACCCTTTTCCACTACGGCATCCACTGCATTCTTGGCATCCTCGGCCGAAGCACTTTCCTTGCTGTATTGTCCTACAAGTACCTGTTTATATGCATCGATCATTTCCTTCGGAGTGCCTTCCCCGAGTTTCTCACCCTGGTTCAAAAGGATGACGCGGTCACAGTATTTTGAAACGCTGCTCAGATCGTGCGATACAAACAAAATGGTTTTTCCCATTTTTTTGAACTCGTCAAATTTCCGGTAGCATTTTGCCTGGAAGAAAACGTCACCTACGCTCAATGCCTCATCGACAATTAAGATTTCCGGCTCAATATTGATTGCAATCGCAAATGCAAGTCGCACGAACATACCGGAGGAATATGTTTTTACCGGCTGATAAACGAACTCACCGATATCCGCAAAATCTAAGATTCCCTGGAGTTTTTGATCAATCTCTTCTTTGCTGAAACCGATCATGGTACCGTTTAGGTAGATATTTTCCATTCCGGTATACTCGGCATTGAAACCTGCACCGAGTTCCAGAAGAGCAGAGATTCTACCGTCCACCGTAACACTTCCGCTCGTCTCATGAAGAACACCGGTAATGATTTTTAAAATGGTGGACTTTCCGGATCCGTTCGTTCCGATAATGCCGACCGTTTCTCCCTTGTTTACGGTAAAACTCACATCCTTTAAGGCATGATGTTCCCCATACTTTCTCCAGGGCATCAAATGAAACGTATCAATCAGACGATCCATCGGTCTGGGATACAGTTTATAGATTTTATTCACATGTTCTACGGAAATAACTGTGTTGTTATCCATTTCAAATCCCTTTATAATACATCCGCAAAATGCGGTTTTAAGCGTTTAAATATAAGTGCTCCGATACCAAAGATGATTGCTGTCGTAATCCAGAAAAACATAGTGGAATAGAAATCTTCGAAAAACCACTGTTCTTCAAACAGAGCGGAGCGATAACCATTGATGATATAGAATACCGGATTGAGTTTGAAGATAATTCGATACTTCTCCGGAATAACACCGATTTCCCACATGATTGGAGTTGCCCACATTCCGACCTGAAGCAGGATTCCGATAATCTGTGTCAGGTCCTTGAAAAACACTACAATCGCACATGTGGAATAGCTGATTGCAAGCGTCAGGCAGAACATACAGAAACTGTAATAAAACAGCTGGATTAAATAAACACTCGGTTCAAACCTGAAAACAAAATATAACACCAGCAGAAGCATTACAAAAAATACATGAATAAATGATGCCGCAATTACCTTAATGATCGGCAGAATACTGATTTTGAAAACAACCTTTTTTACCAGGTAATTGTACTCGATGAGTGCACTGGTTCCGCCACCGATGGCCTCCGAAAAATAAAACCACGGAATCAGTCCGGCCGTAAGCCAGACAACATAAGGCGCCTTCACACCGCTTGCAACAAGCTGTGCACGTGCCGGAAAAATGATGCCGAATATGCAGTAATACATTCCGACGGTAACGATCGGCTGAATAAATGCCCAGACTCTTCCCATCGTGGATCCGGCATAGCGCTTCTTAAAATCGTTTCTTGCAAGTTTCCAGATCAGCTCCCTGTTTCCCCATAGTTCTCTCGGTAAAACAACGATCTTGTCATACAAGGAAACAAATGCCGTAAGCGCACAAAGAACCATTGCACATGCAATGGCCTTTTTAATCCATTCTTCCTTCGGTACAGCGTTTGGATTCTTATGAAGCAATACAACAGCCAGCGTAATCATCGCGACTATGATTCCAATCAGAATTCCGATCCCTTTGGGAATGCCTTTATTTACTTTTTCTTTTGTAACGGTATTGTCCATTCTGCTATATCATCCTACTTTTGTAATTCGGTGATGGAACCCCACTTGGTATCTTTCTCGGAAAGCGTCAATTCCATTCCTTCCGGAATCGGCCATTCGATTCCAATCGCCGGATCGTCATATTTCAATCCGCCCTCGTCGTTCGGATGATAGAAGTCCGTACACTTATAACAAAACTCCGCATAATCGGAAAGTACCAAAAATCCATGAGCAAAATTCTTCGGGATATAGAACTGTTTCTTATTCTCTTCGGAGAGGATCACACCGAACCACTTTCCGTAGGTTGCACTTCCCTCTCTTAAATCCACGGCTACGTCAAATACCTCGCCGCGAATGACACGAACCAGTTTGTCCTGCGGATAATTGATTTGAAAATGCAATCCTCTGAGTACTCCTTTTTTCGATGCGGACTGATTGTCCTGCACGAACGGAAGTGTAATGCCAATCTCCTCAAAATCCTTCATCTGGTAAGTCTCCATGAAGTATCCGCGATTGTCGCCGAATACCTGGGGAGTGATTACCTTAAGCCCTTCTATCTCGCGTGTTTCAACGGTAAGCTTTCCCATTTTCCTTTTTCTTCCTTTTTCTGTCGTAATAATGATTCGGTCCTTTTACAGGCCTTCTGCAACATCCTTAAGATATTGTCCGTATGCGGTCTTCATCAAAGGTTCCGCAAGTTTGAGCAGCTGCTCCTTGGTAATAAAACCACGTTTGTAGGCGATTTCCTCGATGCAGGAAATGTATAATCCCTGCCGTTTCTGGAATGCGCAGACGAAATCGGACGCATCAAGCAGAGCATCGTGATTTCCGGTATCCAGCCATGCAAAACCTCTTCCCAAGGGTTCCACATGAAGAGTGCCTCTTCTTAAGTACTCATTGTTGATGCTGGTAATTTCGATTTCTCCTCTTGCGGAGGGCTTTACATTTTTTGCGATTTCCACAACATCGTTGTCGTAGAAATAAAGTCCGGGAACCGCATAATTGCTCTTCGGATGCTCCGGCTTTTCCTCGATGGAGATGGCATTTCCGTTCTCATCGAATTCCACAACGCCGTATTCTCTGGGGTCGCGCACATAGTATCCGAAAATTGTTGCGCCCTTCTCTCTTGAGGCTACCTGACGAAGAACCTTGGAAAAACTCTGGCCGTAGAAAATGTTATCGCCCAGAATCAGTGCCACGCTGTCGCTTCCGATGAACTCCTCGCCGATAATGAACGCATCAGCCAGTCCTCTGGGATATTCCTGAATGGCATATTCCATGGTCAGTCCCAAATCGGAACCGTCACCGAAAAGTTCCTTGAATACCGGCAAATCTCTCGGTGTGGAAATGATCAGAATCTCCCGGATTCCTGCTAACATCAGTATGGACAGGGGATAATAAATCATCGGCTTGTCATAAACCGGCATAATCTGTTTGGAAACTGCTTTGGTTAACGGATAAAGTCTGGTTCCGGAACCGCCAGCAAGAATAATACCCTTCATCTTTTTCTCCTTGTATGTTCTGACTTATCGGGAATTATCTTCCCTTGTACATATCCTCGTAGTATTTCTGATAATCACCGCTGGTAACGTTCTTCATCCAGTCTTCGTTTTCGAAATACCACTGAATGGTCTTGCGGATACCGTCCTTGAACATGGTTTCCGGCTCCCAGCCAAGGTCTTTTTTGATCTTGTCCGGAGCGATGGCATATCTTCTGTCATGTCCTTTTCTGTCGGTAACGTAGGTGATTAAATCCCTGTTGATATAAGCTTTTCTCGGATCTCCTTCGGGAAGCATCTCCTGAAGAGTGTCGAGAATAATTTCGATAATTTCGATGTTCTGCTTCTCATTGTGTCCGCCGATATTGTAGCGTTCAAAGAGTTTGCCCTGCTCCTGTACCATGTCGATAGCCTTTGCATGATCCATAACATATAACCAGTCACGGACATTCTTTCCGTCGCCGTATACGGGAAGTTTCTTTCCCTGAAGAGCGTTATTGATGATGAGCGGAATCAGTTTCTCCGGGAACTGGTAAGGGCCATAGTTGTTGGAGCAGTTAGTAATGTTGGCCGGGAACTTGTAGGTGTCCATGTAAGCCTTTACCAAAAGATCGGAGCTTGCCTTACTCGAAGAGTAGGGAGAATGAGGATCGATCGGAGAGGTCTCATAGAAGTATGCGTTCGGATCGTCGGGAAGAGATCCGTAAACTTCGTCCGTGGAAACATGGAGGAATTTCTTGCCCTCCTTAAAGCTTCCGTCCGGAAGTTCCCATGCAGCCTTTGCACAGTTGAGCATTACCGCAGTACCCATGACGTTGGTGTTGACGAACACTTCGGGATTTTTGATGGAACGGTCCACGTGGGATTCCGCTGCGAAATGAACAACTCTGTCGATGTCGTTGTTGGCAAAGATTTCGGAGATGGCTGCCTTATCCGTAATGTCTGCACGGATGAAGGTGTAGTTTTCTTTGTTCTCCAAATCCTTTAAGTTCTCCAGGTTTCCTGCATAGGTCAGAACATCCACATTGATGATGCGAATGTCGTCTCCGTATTTTTCAAACATGTAGTGAATGTAGTTGGAACCGATAAATCCGGCTCCGCCGGTAACAAGATATGTTCTCATTCTCCGTAAGCTCCTTGTAATTATTTTTTTACTGAATGTAACCGATTTCCTTTGCAAGGCTTTCTTCGATGACTACCGTTGCATCACGATGCAGTCTCATGAAGGTTGCCGGGCAATGAGGATCGATCTTATCCTCGATCAAAAGTTTGGTAGCGGCTTCTTTCTTGTTTCCGCCGATGATCATTAAGAGTGCCTTTGCTCTCATGATGTTGCCCATACCCATGGTAACCGCATGAGTGGGAACCTCTTCCTTGGAAACAAAGAATCTCTTGTTTGCTTCGATGGTGCTGTCTTCCAAAGTTTCTTCGTGTGCACCGTCGTAAAGGGTATCTCCGGGCTCGTTGAATCCGAGATGTCCGTCGGGACCAACACCGAGAACCTGAATCTCAATATCGGTCTTGTCTAAAACTTCGTTGAACTCTTTTAAATTTGCGGCTACGTCGCCGACACCCTTTGCCACATAGGTGTTTGCCTTGTCGATATTGATATGGTCAAAAAGATTGTCGTTCATGAAGTAGCGATAGCTCTGATCATGAGTGGGCTCAAGGCCTACATACTCGTCTAAGTTAACAGAATGAATCTGTGAAAAATCAAGTCCCTCTTCTTTGCATCTTCTTGCAAGTTCCTTGTACATTCCGACAGGGCTGGATCCGGTTGCAAGACCTAACGTGCAGGTAGGATTCTCGCGAACAATTTTTTCAATAATGTCGGCTGCTTTGGATGCTGCATCTTCGTAGTTTTTTGCTACAATTACTTTCATGTTTTTCCCTCTCTTTTTTGTTTGATTTGGTTTGTGAAAACTCCCCATTAAAACTCTTTTTTCAGGTCTTGAAAATGCACAGACCTAATCCAATATATAATACCATATTTCTCGTGATTTTACAAAGAAAAACAGACATTTCCGCTTTATGGAACGGAAATGTCTGTTTTTTGATCAAAATAGAGCAAATACTGCTTTGTACTGTACACCAGATGATAGTCGTAATCTTCCAAATCTCCGTCAACTACATGGTCTTTATTCAGCACCACGTAATGACACCCGTTTTCACGAAGAAGACTTGCCAGGTTCCCGGCATCCGAAACATCTTTAAACATTTCTTCCGACAGATCATCGGTAAATCGCCAACGTTCCACCAGCGTCTCATATCCGTATGGCAGGACTACGTAAGCGGTATACTGTCTTACATACTGTGTCAGTTCAAACGGGAAAGCACATTCCACTTCCCTTCCCGGGACGATCATGTAATCGCATAGATCAATCACATCCTGCGGAATCTGGTACACGTTTTCGGCAGGTACCATGACCGGCGACTGATAACCCGGATTTCCTCCGATTGCCACACAGACCATAGCCACCGTGCATAAGATGAATTTCAGAACCTTATACTTGATTTTGCTTAGGAATAGTATGGTTGCGTACGCGCTTACGGTCGTCATCGGAATCAGCCAGAGGAAGCGGTAAAATGTTTCCGTTTCTCCTGCTTTTTCGCAAATGATATAGGGCGTAAAAGGAATAAAGAACAGCATAATCGCCGCAATCGGATATACCGTCAGTACACTTCTGTTTCCCTTATCCTTCTCCCTGGCAAGCAAATATACCAGCGCAACCAGAAAATACAGTGTTAATAGTCCGTTCCCTGCATATGCCAGAACGGTTTGTGTCGATTGTTTTAACAAATCTCCCATTCCGGCCTCCTATAACAGTAACAAGAATATGACGCCTATAGCCAGCGTTGGTATCGAAGCTATCAGTGTCGTAAGTAAAATGGACCATTTTTTGCGATAGATGGAAAGAATGATTGCACCCAAAAAGAGCATTGGCGGCAACAGCATCAATCCCGTAGTTGCCATGGCAACGGACGACAGCATTGTAATCCCTGCCGCGATTCCGTAAAACAGCCTTTTTTCTTTCCACATTTTTCCCGTTTCTTCTTTTTTGCTCAACAAAAGAAGCAAATAGAAGGCAAAGGGAATACAGATATTTGCAATTACACTCTTACCCTGCCACGTTCTGGTAATCAAAAACGTTCCCGGGGTGTAAAGCGAATAGTTTCCGAAAACATCAAAAACGCAGACCATGCACGCAAAAAGGGACGCCTTTTTATCTTCATCCACAAATAATACTTTTCCGACGTTGCAAAAAACCACATAATGCAAAATCAGCATCAGGTCCGCAAAGACAATGTGTGCCGTGATTGCCGGATGGAGTTTGATACTGTTGGACAAAAACGCCAGATAAACCCCTCCGGGGGACAAGGCATGGCGGATATCCAAGCCTGTATGAATGCCCTTGTAAGGATCCAGCACATACATGTAGTTTCCGTAATAGGTATTTACGGCCGTACCGAGGAAAAATGCATCATCGCCGTCCGTAACGCCCTGGAACCATCTTGCAACACACTGGATTACGACAAGCAGAACAAAAACGATAAAGAAGACGTTCCACTTCGGGAAGGATATGCTCTTTACTTCCGGCGCTCCGATGATTGCAGAAATCAAAGAAAGAAGTCCGACCGTAATGCGGAAAATCAAACACAACGTCTGAAACCTCATTTCAACAAAAAGAGCCGGGAGATATTCACACTCGAACAAGGCCATCATAAGAAGACAGCCCAGTGCAAAAATCATTCCCGGCGAACGATATTTTTTTGGTAGTAATCTACAAGGGAGAATCCCCAGGCCGAATGGAACTAAAATCAGCCAGAGGATTCCCAAAATAATCGTTAAAATCATGATTTAATATCCAAGATAACTTGTGTTTATATCTACGTTTCCGCTGATACCGTTTATTCGTCCCGTATTGGAACTCTGCCACAATTCATACTTGCCCTTATAGTCTGTCTGTGAGCAGTAATGAGCAAGCCAGATCTTGTAATTGTTCAACTCTGCAGCATTCAGATTGTTGTAATACCAGGACTTGGATGCATATACACCCGGGGTATATCCTGCAGACTTGATGGTTTCGCAGAATGCCTTACATACAGCAGTTCTGGTTGTCTTGTCCAGCTTATCCGCTCTTCCGTTGTGGTTTGCAGCACCATACTCACTGTCGATGAAGATCGGATAGGAAATCTTGTGCTGTTTTGCCATTGCAATTGCCATGGACGCCTCTTCTACGGCCTCTCTTTCGTTGATAGCCTGTGAGAAGAAGTATACGCCAACCTTTAATCCTGCTGCCTCAGCGCCGGATGCGTAGGTATGGAATTTGGAGTCTTCGATCAGACCACCCTGTGTATATCCTCTGTATCCGCAGCGGATGATAACGAAAGAAACGCCGGAGTTCTTTACTGCCGTCCAGTTGATGTTTCCGTTCCAGCTGCTGACATCGATACCCATCATGCCACCGCCCATGGAGAGGCTACCGTCGTTTGCAAAATTGTACTTCACACCGCCGATTACCTGCTCGCCGGTAACGTAGTTGCCGTCTGCCTTGTAATACAGAGTCTTTCCACCAATTGTCTGCCATCCGGTATAGATGGTTTTCTTGAGGTAGAATACGGTGAACTTAAAGTAATCTGCAGATTTAGCTTCTCTGTAGTTCTCGCCGTCTTTTACATATAAAGCATTGCCATTCTTATCTTTCAGCGGAGTAGTAGTATCCGTTGCTGCCGAATTAGCCTTTACGGTAATGGTGCATGTTGCTTCGAGAGGCTTTCCGTCCGGTCCGTTTGTTTTTGTGGTAGCGGTAATATTTACCGTTCCTTCCTTAATACCGGTGATAAGACCTGTTTTTTCATCAACAGTGGCAATTGTTGCATCTGCTGTTTTCCAGGTAACTGTCTTATCCACATTTTCACCTTCTGTTGTAATAGCAACTTCAGGTGTGTAAGTTCCGTTAATAAAGATATCTTTCTTGGTTTCCTTTAATGCAAACGTCTTGATAATGCCTGCTTTGGCAACTACCGTAATCGTACATGTAGCGGTCTTTGCATTTCCGTCTGCATCTTTTCCTTCTGTCGTGCAGGTAATTGTAGCAGTACCTACCTTCAGAGCTTTTACCTTACCATCAGTACCCACGGTTGCTATGGTAGCGTCGGATGTTGTCCAGGTTACTGTCTTGCTGGCATTTCCGTCCACATCGACGGTTGCCGTCAATTGCAGTTCTGCATCCACCGCAAGTTCTTTTGAAGTATCACTCAATGTTAATGTTTTTACATAATCAGTCTTGGGCTGTTCTGCCGCTGTTACCGTAATGCTGCAAGTAGCGCTCTTGGTATCGTCTTCTTTTGATTTGCAGGTAATAACAGCGGTTCCTTCCTTGACAGCGGTAACCACGCCACCCGAAACGGTAGCTACAGATTCATCGGAAGAAGACCATTCCACATCTTTCGAAGCTTCTTCTGAAGCATCCACAGTAGCAGAAATTGTTCCAGTCTCACCGACTTTCAGTTCCATGGAAGCAGGTGTAAGCGTGATGCCGTTTACCGTACCTTCTGCACTTAAGGCCTTCTTCTCAGACGTAATCTTTGCCTGCTTCGGAGTAGGATCAACTACATCTGTTTTTGCCACTTCCTGGTATGCTGTCTTCGTGCTGGAATCTACCCACGCAACGGTATCCTGAAGTTTTACGCCTTCGTCGATTTCCTTGGTCTTGTCATCTTCCTGAGCAACATTGATTTCGGATTCTTTCTTAATCTCGTTTACAATGTTAATTGCGGTATAGGAAATCTTCTCCTTAACCGTTACCTCGGTTTCCTGATCAGGGAACTTGTATTTATCAACGTTTACAATCTTAACCAAATATTTACCGGGCTTGATATTCTCCTGGTAAATAATACCGTCTTTATCTGTGTCTTCCCAGGTAACTTCCTTGTTATCGGGAGTTTTTGCTTCCACCTTAAACAGAACGCCCTTAATCAAAGCATCCGTCGTTTTATTGGAAAACTTAATCTTTAAGTCTTTTTCAATCGAAACAAAATTAACGGAGATTTCCTCGGTTGCAGCTACGGTCGGATCGTCTTCCACCGTAACGCTTTCAATCGTAGTGGTTGCCTTATCCGCTACAATGTTATCAATACCGGTTTGTCCGATACCGCCGAGAGATGCAATCTTCTCGCCTACTACCGCCAGTTCAGCAGCCTTGGCATTCTGTTTTGATTTCTTCATGAAAACAGAAAGAACGATGGCAACAACAATCAGCGCAACAACACCACCGCCGATTAATACCCAGTCCATAATTCCGAATTTACGTTTCTCAGAACGGGAGTTTACACCCCTTGAAGAGCTTCCCTTTGCACCCTGAACATGGATTTCATGACCGGAATGACTCTTGGAGGAATGTGATCCGCTGTGGTTCGATCTATGGTTTGCGCTGTGGTTTCCGCTATGGCTTCCGTTCGAAGAACGATGCTCTCCGGAATGGCCCTGAGGCCTCTTTCTCTCACCGGATGCTTCATGATGTGAATGTTCCTTCGGGCGTCTTTCTCTCTTAACATCTTCGTCGTGATAAGAAAGATCTCCCAGCTCATCAAGATCTCTTTTGCTTACAGGCACATCTTCCGTCAACTCATCTTCCGGCAGAATGGCATCTGTTCCTTTTGTCGCAACAATTGCTGCTTCTGCTTCGGTCTCTGCCAAATCCAATTCGTCCTCTACCGATTCAACTTCTTCAGGTTCTTCGGCTTCTTTAACAAGCTCTTTTGCTTCCTTTTCCTCTTTCTCAAAGGCCTCAAGTTCCGCGATTGCTTCTTTTGATTCTTCGCTGAGTTCCGGCATTGATCCGGTCTCGTCTTCCGGAAGAAGAGGTAAATCGGCAAGAACTCCCACATTTCCTTTATGAGGGATTTTTTCCATTACCTTTGTATTGTCATCATCGTACAATTCCATCTCTTCCGTTCCGGCGGAACTTTTTGAAATAGATTTCACGCTTTCCGCAAGAGACCCGGTATCCACTTCAACCGGCATTTCAATCTCTTTTGAAAAATCAAATTCTTTCTTTTCGCCTGTACTCATGTTTTCTCCCTTTCGTACAAATCAGATTTATTGTTTTTCTTCCGACTCAATAACTCTTAAAAATCTCTTTATAATATGCGCCGCTATCATTTTCTTGCCTTCCTGATTCGGCACCACATCATCCTTCGTCAAATACTGTGCAGCTGTTTCGCTGTTGATGTTTACACCAAAATAATCATCAATGTAGCAGTAGCCGTATTCCGCAGTCTTATCTCTCAAAAACATAATATTGTCGGTCAACGTCAAACCGTTAATCTTATACAGATTGGCGTCAACACGGTTTCCGCTCTCATCTCTCGCATAACAGAAGCAGGGAGCTACGTAAATAACCTGCAATTCCGGATAGAGATACGTATGCTTTTCGTTAAAACCGTAAATAACACCATTCGTACAATCTACACTGTAAAGTTCTTCTCCTACGGGCGGATAACCCTTCAGATAGTCATGTCCGTCATAGCAAACCAGTACGAAGTCGATATCGTTGAAATCCAATGATTCCAAGGTCTTTAAGTGTTCTCTGTACATTGCGGTATTGATGCCTTCAATCCGATCAATACGTTCCCACTGTTCGCTTAAATCATGGTTCTTCGCACTGTCAAAAAGCCAGAAAAACGAAAAATAGTCCAATGAAATATCCGAAACACTCGGGTTTCTCGGATCCGAAGATACCATAGTTGATCCGGGGAATGTACAGTCGTAAATCGTGGCTGTTGTATTCTCCTGAAGAAGCTTGCATACGCTCGGTCCATCCGAATCATCTCCAAATGTATCGTTTCCGAAAATGACAATCTTTGTGATTCCGTCATCATTTGTTCTGATCATGGAAAGCGGCATGAGCAGAACTCTGTCATCCGTTTCGGATTCCGTATCAAGCGATGTATCGATATAGAACTCTCCGCTCCCTTCCCAGTGCTTCGCCAGGAAAATAATCAATCCGATCACAACCAGAATCAATGCTGCAACCGAAAGGATAACAATCGGCGGTTTCGCCTTTATTTTCTTCTTTTTCGGCTTCTTTTCGGAGTCTTCTTTTTCTGTTGTTTTCACCTCATCAGCAGTTTCGGTATCCGTTGTTTCTTCCTCAATCTGCTGCTTGGTTTCTTTATTTTCTTCTTCCATTATCACTCTTCCTTAAGTCATATTTATGTCAACTATAACAGTTTACCACAAACCGATGAAAAATTCAAATCTTTCACTCAATTTCATACAGGTTTTCCAAGCTGTTACTTGTAAGCGTATTCTTTTTCATGATATAGTATTTTCATGAAGAATTTTTCCCTTATTTCAACCCGAATAATTCTTGTTTTTTCCGGATTGTTCCTGCTTCTCGCCATACTGTCCGGTGTCATTATTCCACCCCATAATTTGTTAAGAACACAAATGATTCCGGCTTTGATTATTATGACGGCCGGTGTATTTCTGTTGATTTTTCTCATTCCTTCCTTTTCCGGAAAAAGAGAAAATTCCGGGGAAAAGCTGTTTCGGATTCTCTTTTTGATTCTGATTACCGTCTTTGGAATTGCCATTTTTGTCTTAAACTTCAAATACAGGTTAATTAAGGCCTCCCTTCAGGATTACGCCGTCATTTCGGCTAATGCGGAATGCATTGCCAAAGGTACGGCACTGGAGGTTCCTGACTACTACCTGATTGCTTCCAACAACTTTAAACCGACCCTGATTCTGGCGCTTTGTTATAAGCTCGCCTATCTGCTCGGATTTTCAAATCCATATGTACCCACTCTTCTTATTTTTACCGCCTGGACAGTGGTTTCCGTTTTGATTACATGCCTCATGATCGAAGGAAAGAATGCCTGGTTTTACCGTTTCCTTTTACTTCTTGGTTTCCTGTTTATGCTCCCGCTTTACATTCAGGCAGGCTCCTTTTACACGGATTCCATGACCTTCGGAACGGCAATTATCACATTGTTTTTGATGAAAAAAAGTGTCACTGCCATCAAAAAAGACAGCAAACCGGTAAAGCCAATTCTTCTGTCGGTGTGTGCCGGATTCATCTTGGCCGTAGGATACGGCATAAAAGTAACCGTCCTCATTCCGATCATTGCCGGCTTCATGGTTTTTCTTTTCTGGATGTTTACCAAAGAAAAAGCCAATCGCAAAGTATTAAAAACCGCACTGCAATCTCTGGCTCCGGCAATTCTTGCATTCATCCTTTTCAGCATCGTTTTCGAGTCTTACTCATTAACATTCAAAGAATACAGGGATGCCAAGAAAACCGAAGAACCAATCGTTGGATACATTGCCCTCGGATTGAAAGGAAACGGCTCCTTTGTGGAAAACAGTGATTTCGGATATGCCGAACGCTACCTTGCCAACAAGGAAGAAAAAGCTGAGTTTTCCAAACAGTATATCAAAGAAAACGCCCATTACTTCTTCGAACCCGATCACATCCTTCGAAAGATGAATTATAACTTTTCTTCCGGTTTCCTGGGTGCAAGCGATTTCTGTTCCTATCCGGAAGAAGACGGCAATCTGTTCTATCATCTTTTTGATGCATGGGGCAACTACTACTGGCGCACTTCTCAGTATTGCTATCTCTATATTCATCTCCTCTACGCCATCCTCCTTTTGGGAGCCGTTTACGGCGTATACGTTACAACAAAAGAAAAAAAGATTCCCTGCAATCTTTTGCTCGGAAATCTTACTTTTCTCGGTCTTTTCATTTTCCTGATGATCTGGGAAGCCAACAACCGGCAGCTTTATAATCAAATGCCGGTTTTACTCTTCGGTGCAGTATCCGTAATCCGTTCCGTTCGAAGTCATAAGTAAACTCTTCTTCTGATACAGAACAAATTTCTCATTTTGAAATACGATTGTATAATGATTCTCTCTTAAAAACTGTGCAAACAGTTTATCTTTTTCTTTTTCCAAATCCGATAAATCAACGGTTAAATAATTATCCCGATCGGCTTTTCCAAAAAAGAGCGGATATACTTCTTCGCTGTTAAGTCTCTCCAAATCCTCTTTCAACTCCTCGGTCGGGAAGGAGTCCAGATCCGGCCACGAATGGGAAATAGCACACTCTTCCTCCATATAAAAGAACAGGCCCGGCGTATCATTATAGCAAATTGCCTTCTGATGCTTTAACTGATTCTTATCCAGATAATCATTCAGTTCCTGCAGACTTTGTGCAGACTTTGCCTCTGTCCGGATTCCCTTCATAACAGGGTTATTATCAACCGTCTCAAATTTAGCCTGCGTAAAAGATGCATCATGGAATACGAATGTGATACCGAAAGCAGTACTTTGGAACAACACAAATAAACAAACCAGCAATGCGGATATATAAACTCCGGTCCGGAAAGCTGTCTTCCTGCCGGCAGTTTCGTCTTTTGCGAATACATCAAACATTTCCCCGATTACAAACGGGCCTGTAAGGAACATGTTGTTAAATGCAGTATACAATCCGTTGTTGCTTCCGATCGGTGTAATCAAAACAATTATAAGAACAGTCAGACCGAGAAGTTTTCTCTCTTCGCTGATGTCTTTTCGGAACAATCCGTATACAGCCAGAGAAATTGCCATCATCAGCATAAACGTTCCGAACATGAAGATGGATCGATAATCATTGTAGGTAAAATTGAATGCCCCGTATCTTCGGTAAAGAACAAGTGAAATACCGGCAAATCCGATTGCTTCGAAAACCAAAATGATGATGCGAAGAATTTTTTTCTTAATGAAGGCGAACAATACTCCGCAAAGAACTGCACACAAGAGGTAAGGTACAAAAAACTTAAAATACATCCTGTAATCGTCGAAGATTTTTACAAGCATCGCCTTCGGCGTATACGATGTCGCTTCCTTTGTCATTCCGAACAATGAATGAATCATGGCAAAGAAGGAATCTTTTCCCCATGCGATGGAAACCAGCACAAAGCCCGCCGCAAATACAGCGATATACCCGCCGATGCAAAGCATTACTTTGCGCCATACATTTTTCTTTTTCAAAATACCATGGAAGATTAAAACCACGATTAACAGACACTCTGTTACGTTCGGAAAACGTACAAAAAGATTCAAAGCGAGTATTCCGCCGGCTATAAAGTAAAGTGCCTTTTTCTCTTTTTGAATTGCAAGAAGTAAAAGAATCGCGCCGAGGTCAAACAAATAGTAAGTAAGATAATGATACAAAATAGTTCTCGGGCACCAGCAGAAACCAAGCGCAATGAACATCCCCAAAAATACCGGCAGGGAATTGTAATGCCGGCGCAGTAGAAAATAGATTACAGAAACAAATATGCCACTGAGAATCGTGCAATAAATGTTGAGGCCCAGAACAGTTCCGCCAAGCGGCAATATCGAAAAGAAACGGCCGATGACATTCGCAAGCACCGTAGAAACCGCCCACGTTTCATTCATGTTTGGAAACACGGAAAAATTGAGCAGATTATAGCCTGTATCCGAAACACTGATTCCGGTTGAAATATGTAAAAACGGAAAAGCAAACAATAGTAAAACAAACAAGATATCCAATAATCTCGTCGTTTTCTTTGTATTCGATTCCATCGCTTTATTTCCCATTATTCTATCCCTTCAAATGACTCGTCTTTTTTCGGGAAAAATACATCCAGCTTCCCCAGCACTTTAAAGAACCACTTCACGGGTTTTGTTTTATCCAACAGTCCGAACAAAAGCTTTCGAATGCCTTCCACTACTGCTCCGATTATAAATACCGAAAGAACACATCCAATCAAATGTACGATAAAGTACGGAGCGTGAAAATGTTTCTCCACCTTCCAGAAAGTGATCCAAAGATCTCTTAACAGATAGTGTTCATGCAACAGGTAAATACCGAAGGTAAGCGGTGCAATGAACAGAATCGTTTTTGATAAAAATCCGTCCGGAATTGTAATGGTGCGGAAGAACAAAAACAGACTGACGGAAGAAATGATAATGGTAGGTGAATTGTATTCGAGCAGTATCTTAATAAACACCTCAAATCTTCCCGTGGATTTAAACACCGCATAAACCGCAAAGAAGCTTGCCAATGTAATAATAGAGCACAAGAAATACAATACCAGATATAACGGTCTTTTTTTCTTCTCAATCGGAACAAAACGACGAATGTAGGACGCAACCGTAAACAGCGTCAAAAACCAGATCAGTCCGTATCCTTTGTCATCCAAAGGTGCAGACTGCGGAAGGATCATCCTCCATACTCTGGAAAACAAAAGCAGGCAAATAATCATTAGTCCAAGGTGCTGTTTCTGATTCAGTTTCCGTATTCCAACCGCCGCGAAAGGAGCCAGGAGGTAGAAGAAAACATAGGAAGATGCAAACCAGTAATGTGCCGATGCAATCGGTGCAAAAAACAATGTCTTAAAGAACGTTTCCGATGCATACTCCGGCAGTTTCCCAAGCACAAGGAATATCAGGAAAATTCCAATCGAATAAAACAGAACCTGGATTACAATCTTAAAGACTTTTTCATTTTTGGCAGTACTGTTAATCAGGAAATATCCGCTGATCAGTACATACAGATTGACCGCTCCGTAAGAAAGAATCTCAAAAGTCCACGCTATCATTCCGTTTACAAAATCCGGAGCGGAAGGCGTAAGATTCTCCATCTCGGGAAGAGCATTTCCCTTTCCGAGATAATGAAGTGTTATAACCATCAGCATGGCTATAATTCTCAACAATTCCAAATTTGCCTGTCTTTTCTTCGCTGCCATTTTTTCCTCTTGTAATACTATTTTCTGGATTGATGAATCATCATCTGAATCATATTCAGTCTTGCTTCAAAGTCTTTCTTATTCGTTTTCACAACGGTATCCAGGATCAGTCCGCAAATAAAGAGCAGGATTGAAACAATCATTACCGCAATGGACACAAACAAAGTAGGGAAACGTTCTACGAGTCCCGTTCTTAAGTAATCAATAAATACCGGAACAAAGAATCCGACTCCCAGTGCCAGGAAGGCGAAGGAACAGAGCCCGAAAAACCTTAACGGCTTGTAATCCTTGAACAGTTTAATAATTGTCATCAGAACTTTAAACCCATCCGAATAGGTATTCAGTTTGGACACGCTTCCGTCCGGTCTATCCCTGTACTGTACCTCTACGGTATCCAGCTGCATATTTTTGTCCAGCGCAAAAATAGACATTTCGGTTTCGATTTCAAATCCCTTGGAAAGAACCGGGAAGGATTTGACAAAAAGAGGAGAAAATGCACGATACCCCGTCATAATGTCCGTAATCTTTCCGCGGAACAGGTTGTTTACCGCTCCCCTTACAAGCGTGTTTCCGAAGTTATGGAACGGTCTTTTGTTTTCCTGGAAATATGTGGAAGAAAGACGATCTCCGATAACCATGTCTGATCCCTTTTCCAAAACAAGATCACACATCTCTCTTGCATTTTCGGCGGGATATGTATCGTCACCGTCTATCATAAGATAGCAGTCCGCATCAATATCACGGAACATGGTACGGATTACGTTTCCTTTTCCCTGACGTCTTTCATACCGGACAATTGCTCCTGCTTTTCTTGCAATTTCATCGGTTCCGTCGGAAGAGTTATTGTCATATACATAGATATCCGCTTCCGGCAGAACAGCACGATAATCCGTCACTACCTTTTCAATTGTCTTTGCCTCATTATAGCAAGGAATTAAAACTGCAATTTTACTCATCTTTGCCCTCTCTAACAACGCACACGTAAAAACTGCGCTATTCCGTGTAATTTTATTTCATAATTGCCTGCAGGAATGAAAACACAATCCCCCTTAAAAAGATCCAGTGCTTCATCTCCCGCATGAAGTACCCCGCATCCGTCGGTACAAAGAAGTACCTGGAATGTTTCGGACAATGCATTCATTTTCGTATATTCTCTGCATCGCTCCGTATTCATCAGTAGGCGTTCCGTTTGAAAGACTCTGCATCTGCAAAGAATCTCGGATGCGCTGCCTCTTGTATATTTCAAAACTCGAATCGGCTGTCTCGGATCCTCGGAAGATTTATAATTCATCACCTCAAGAGCCTTATCGATATGTAAGGGGCGTTCCTTTCCCTCTTTGTCTTTTCGATCATAATCATATAACCGGTATGTGATATCCGAGTTTTCCTGCACTTCGGCAAGAAGGCAACCGGATCCGATTCCGTGAACCGTTCCGGGAGCTACAAAGAATACCTGATTCTTTTCAATCGGGACTTTTCGGATAAGACTTTCCAACTTCTTTTCCCGCAATGCGTTCACTACTTCTTCCCGGTCCGTATCCTTTCGAAAGCCGTAAATAATATTGCTATCCGGTTTTGCATCGAGGACATACCACATTTCCATCTTTCCCAAAGAATCCTCGTGAATACGTGCATATTCATCATCCGGATGAACCTGAATGGAAAGATCCGACTTCGCATCGATGAGTTTGATCAAAATCGGAAGTTCGCCTTTTTCATTCGCATGTCGCCCAAGCATGTCAGGATGATTCTTCAGCACTTCGGCAAGTGTCATTCCTTTATACACACCGGATGCAACCAAGGCCTCTCCTGACGGATGCGTGGAACACTCCCATGTTTCCGCAAGCGGTTCCATGTCAATGTTTTTGGAAAAATCATCATTGAGCCTGTTTCCGCCCCAAAGATAATCTTTTCCCGCAGGACTGAGCAGGAACGGTATTTCGTTTTTATTCCAGTTCGAATTTGTATTTGTCATGAATTGTGATTTCCTTGCCAATCTGCACTTCAACAATCTTCAACGTTGTATCCGCAATAACGGTATGGCGGCACCCTGTCTGCATTGTGATTACATCACCAACGGTAACATTCTGCTTCATTCCATCTACAACTGTAGTTCCTTTGCCTTCGATGACAACCCATACTTCATCTCGCAACTGATGAGAATGATAATTCATGCTGTGTCCCGGATTTAATGTTACCAGAATCGTCATGCTTTCGTCTTCCACATTCAACACACGGAAACTTCCCCAAGACTTCTCCGCAAACATAACCTGTCCGACGATATCATCCACATAAGGTTTGATGTAACTTGATTCTTTTTTGTCCGAAACCAGAATTCCTTCCGGGCTTGCCGTAATAATTACATCATGCATTCCCATTGCAAGTATCGGCACGTTCAGTTCATTGATGATATGAACGTTTTCACATTTATCGTTCATAACTCCTTTTCCCATCACATGATCTTCGATAGATTCCGTAAGGGTATTCCAGGTTCCGAGATCCTTCCACACACCCCGGAAACGCATGACTGCAATGCGGTCTTCCTTTTCCGCAACCGCATAATCAAAACTGATTCTTTCCAAATCCGAATAACGTTCAAACAAATCGCGGTAATCGCGAAATGCAATCAGTTCATGTGCCTTCTTTAAAAGATATCCAAGACGGAAAGCAAACACTCCGCCATTCCACAATGCACCTTTTTGAATATATTCTTCTGCGGTTTTTTCATCCGGCTTTTCCTTGAACATTGCTACTTCACTTACCGGATTGGAATCTTTGGGAATAATGTATCCGTACTTTGCGGAAGGATATGTCGGTTCCATTCCGAGAAGACAAAGGTTTGCTTCCGAAGTCTGTGCCAGTTTGCACAGTTCAATCAAGGCTTTAAAATAATCATCCTCCACATAAGGATCGACCGGGCAGATCACAACAGCTTCATCATCCGGGACACGACACTCATCATGGAGATACGCACAGGCAAGTGCAATTGCGGGAAACGTGTCCTTCCTGTCCGGCTCAACGCTGACATTCACCTTGTTTCCAAGCTGATTCTCAATCTCGGACAACTGCGTTTTGGAAGTGGCAATCGTGATATTAACGTTCTCTCCGGCCTTTTTTAACCCACGATACATTCTCTGAACCATGGATTCATATTCGCCGTTTTCATCTTTAAAAAAACGAATAAACTGTTTGGATCTTACATCATTCGATAACGGCCACAAGCGTTTTCCGCTTCCTCCGGATAATAAAACAACATTCATTCTTCTTCCCCCGTTGTCTCTTTATTTTCTGAAACTCCGTATAAGCTTGCTCCCCATACTGCCCATGTCATACCGGGAACAAAGAAATATCTGAAATCAAATTCCGCCGGTGAAACAAAAGCGCCATAAACGGCAGTTGCCAGAATCAGCAATCCGAAAAACAACGCGTTTCGAATGATTCCCGCAACCTTTTCTTTTGTTCCGATCCGTTCAAATAATCCTTTTATAATCAAACAGGGAATACAGATTGCAAATCCCAGTCTGGTTGCGCTCACATAGAAGTACGTAAGTGCCGGTCTCTTCTGCCACATGATATTCAGATACAATGCGTTGACATTGTCTCCGAACGGATACTCTTTTTTTGCAAGAACGAAAGGCGAAAGTGCTCCGGAAAAAACTTTTTTCAAAGTGGTTTTATCCATCGTCACCGCAGAAATCCACTGCGTATCGGAAATAACCACAAACAATGCAAGCGCCAGCATCCCCGCCATTCCGAATGCAAATACAAGCTCCCTGGCCAGATTGTCCTCGTTCCGCGCTTCCTTTTTGATAAGAATCTTTATAAGTCCCGCAAAACAGATAACAAACGTACATCCTATACATACGTAAAACGAATATCTTTGAAGATATAAAAGCAGGAACAGGGAAAACAGATTTGCAAATGCAAAGGAAAAGTTCCTTCCCTTTCCAATCGTTTTCACAAAAAGGAATGCGTTTCCGATTCCGTATATCACAAGAGAAAATGCAAGCGCATCCGGCAACATGGCAAATACCATCTGCCACATAAACGGATTCGTCAGGATCAAAACCGTTACAAGAGCCACACTTCCGTGCGGTGCTTTTTTCCCCGTTGTTCCTCTGATAAATGCTGCGCATCCGCTGTGAATAAACCCGTTGCAGAGCATCATCTGAAGCAGATATGCCACAGCATAAAAAGGAATTCTGGTAATTCTCTGTAACACTCTGCAAGCCACAATAAAGTAGGCATATCCCACCGAGTCATACCCAACCGTTTGGAGGCATTCTTTCACGGAAAGATAATTCTGCGTTTGCGCAAAAGGCTGAATGGACGCTATATTGGCAATCCCCCAGACAATTGCAGTGAGAGCCTGAAACCAGACAAGCGCCAGCACCATGCCTTTGAATAATAATGCAATTTTACCGTTCCATGTTTTTTTCATATTACAAACAGTTCAGCCTATTGTTCCGTCTCGTTTATTAATTGAATTAATCCGTCCACATACATCTCGCGACCTTTTTGATTCAAATGCATACCGTCACGTAAAATGTCAGCCTCTTCATAATTCGTCTCATCTACACCCATACCGGAGAGATTATCCAAAAAGAAAGCATACTCATATTCCTCCGACACTCTCTTCATGGCATCACGATAATCCGCTATTGTTCCTCCGCCGAAATCTTTTTCAAATCCGGTGATGTCCTCTTTTTCCGTAATGTCCTTGCAAAATGTAATGGAAGAAAGGATAATCCTGGCGTTCGGACAAATTTTGTGAATGCGTTCTATCGAAGAACGAAGCCCGCCTTCATAGGTGCTTTCATCATAAGGATCTTCGCCTTTTATGGTCTCCCCCTCCGCATAATCATTCATTCCGTAATGGATTACCACGTAGTCCATTGCCTTGTAATCCAAAAACTTCATAACAAGAATTTTGGCTTCCACATCACTGGGACAATTAATGACTTTCTCACGATTTCTGGTAATCGACGAAACATCTTTTGTTTCCATTATTTTTGTAAGGTTCGCGAGACAAAGAAGAGAAAGAAAGTCATCTTCTTCGTACGTCTTCTTTACACTTCCGGCGCATGTTCCGCCGAACGCTTCGTTATAGGTAACATATCCTGTGCGTTCATTTAGAATCTGCGTTACATCCTCACCTTCGAATCCGTAATCAATGTTGCTGTCTCCCAGAAAAAGGATTTGCTTTTTCTCCTGAAAAATAGCAGGGAAAACAGGCTTGGGCTTCTTCATTCCGGCAATACAAAGCAAAGCAACCATAGCGGCGAATCCAACTACAAATGTAATACAGTTTATTATTCTGTTTTTTGTCGAATACTGTTCGTCCATGTTGTCTTAACCCTGCATAAAGTAGGTAACTCCTTCAAGGAGTCTGATGAAAAAGTAAAAACCGCAATACATATGATATCCGAGCACTGCTCCCATTACAGCCGCGTATAAGAGCCGAACGGTGAATGTTCCTTTTAAGAACGTACTGCTTCGAAGGTTATTCATAAAGTAAATAATGCTTACCACGAACAGTGCAAACAAACAGAAATCATAACCCCATGCGAAATTACCATCTAGGATTCTGTCACCTGTTTCCTTCAAAAACAGAAGTTCAACCGCACCCACGCTCCACATTGACCACGCCAGGATGAACGGGGTGTGTCTCGGAAAGTGTTTTTTGCGAAAATCCGAAATCGTCTGCTTACAAACCGGCACAATATTAAACAGAAAAATGAGTACCGGAAAAAGCGCCGATAAAATCATTGTAAGATAAGGACGTTCCGCACGAAGATATACGTTATATCCAAACTCTATAACCACTCCGTTTCCGGTTTCTTCTCCGAAAAGAATCAGTTCCTGATACAGTACGATTGCCACAGAAGGAATCACGGATGCCGCAAGCAACAGGACTCTGCGAAGTGGAACTTTCCGAATCAGATCGATAATCAGACCGACAAATGCAACCGGTGCGAGTACCAGAAGAAAACTCGTCTTGGTTGCGGTGGAAAGTGTCAAAAATACAACAAATAAAATCCATGACTTCCAATCCGTTTTCCTTTTTTCCGAATGTGCATACCTTAAATAAAACACAAGTGAAAGAAGTGCAAAAAACTTCATCACGGTATAAGTGGAATTGTGCCAGATGGAAGGAGACTGATATCCGATATACCGTTCATAATGTACTGCCTTAACAAAAGCAGGCATTACAATGTTTGCTGCAACCGCCGTTCCCAGTGCGGACCATCTTCCAAACACAAATTTGCGAATGGCAAAATAAGTCGCAATCATGGTTCCGCCGGCAGCAATCGAAAGAAAAATCGCCACCCACACTTCATACAAAGGAAGACGCATGAAAAGACGGTAGATTACAGCCGTCAGAGAATAACCGGTTCCGTCCGCTGCCATCTTTAAATGAGCAGGAAGATCCGATTCAAAATACTGGCCCTCTGCCCTGGCTGCCTGCATGTAGAACAAATAGGTGCAGGCAAGTGTATAACCGCCGAATACCAGGCCGGCAATGATAGAAAAAAGGATGTTTGATTTTCCGTTTTCCTTTTTCATTCTTCGTCCATTCCTTTATCTTTTGCCGGAATCAACTCACGAACAACATACTGCGGAGAATTATTCATGCAAAGATACATTCTACCTACATACTCGCCAATCATTCCGAGCATCAGCATAATCATTCCGCCAATAAATACCAGCACGCTCATGAGAGCAGAGAATCCGGCCTGTACTTCAACCAGAATAATCTTCTTTATAATCGTATAGATACCATACAGGAAACCGCCGCATGCGCAAATGGTTCCGATCAGGGTCGCAATTCGAAGCGGTTTTACCGAAAAGGCTGTAAAGCCGTTAAACCAAAGCGATAAGAGTTTGCTTAAAGTATATCCCGATTTTCCGACTTCTCTTGCGCGATGGTTCACTTCCACATTTGCTATGTTTTTGGTTGCTCGTAACACCAGACCGATAACGTAGGAGTACGGCTGCTCATAGCGGATCATATCGTCAACGATAAAACGTTTTGCTGCAAAGTAACTGGAAATGTAGAGTTCCTTCGGTTTATCCAGCATAATCCTGGTCATCATTTCATTTACTTTGCTACCCATGTTACGAAATCCGCTATGCTGCTTTTTTCCGTAGTATGCATAGCAGACATCATATCCTTCTTTCAGTTTGTCTAACAGCTTTCCAACCTCGTTTGCCGGTGTCTGTCCGTCATCATCGAGACAAACCACAATATCACCGTCCGACGCACGTAGTCCGGCCATCAGTGCCGCATGCTGTCCAAAGTTTCTTGCCAGACCGATACCGGTAATAAACGGATACTTCTCACAAAGAATACGAATGGTATTCATGGTTTGATCCGGAGAAGAATCATTCACGAGAATAATCTCATGTGTATACTCCGGCATGGTTTTCATTGTTTCATTGATTTCTTCCACAACGGCTTCTATTGTTTTTTCCGAACGATAACACGGAATCACAAATGAAACTTTGCTGTTCATCTTCATTTCACTCTCCCTTTTCGTTTTCCTGCTTTGTTTACATTTCAGGATTTATCACTGCCATCAGTACAATATCTCTGTACGTTCCATTCACATATACATCACCATGAAGCAACGCTTCTCTCACAAAACCGGCATTCTCATAACTCTTGATTGCCGCAACATTATCGGCATACACGCGTAAGAAAACACGGTGAAGATGCATTTTTTCAAATGCATATTGAACCATCATCTTAGCCACTCTGCTTCCCACTTTTTTCCCTCTCGCTGAAGCTTCTCCGATGAAGATTCCGTATTCCGCTTTATGATGCACCGGATCGATATCTCTGTAGTAAACGCTTCCAACAGGCTGATATTCGTTGTTTTCATCCGGAATACAAATGATGAACTGTTTTGCCCTTCCGGCTTCCACCACACCTTTCAGCCACTTCATATGGCTCTCCGGTGTGAACAAATTCTGATCGATAAAGTTTAAACGCACCGCATCACTGTTCCTCCAGCGAACGATATTCTCCGTATCCGCTTCATCGATTTCTCTTAATAATATTCCGTTTTCCGTAATCTGTTCCTTCATTCCTGCTCCACTGTTCGAATTGCCAAAATCCATATTTCTTTTCCGGAAGGTAATATTACCACGTCCTCTTGCGAAACCGTAACCGATATTCCCTGTCCCTCGTAGTATTCTTTGATCCAATCCGTTCCGTAATAATCATTTTCCACATAATAGGCGTTTTCATCCGTTCGTACGGAAACCCAGGTTTTGCTTCCGCCTCTGTTTTTTAAATAGTCTTCGTGAATCGGACTTTTTACAATCCATCCCCCCAAACGGCAGAAATTGTTTTTTTCATATGTGGAAGAAGCAAACATTTTTTCTGCGTAATTGGAGAAAGATGATGTTTTTAAGTAATACGTATTCTGCGGATGTTCCGTAAAATATTCGTTCATTGCAGTCCAGTCCGCATCCCTTTCTTCCGTTTCCCGAAGAAGTAGTTTCGTATGATAAAACCGGGTTCCGGCAATCACAAGCAATGCAATCAATACAGACGTTGTGCCGACTCTGCAAATAATCTTTCCGCTCTTCGTTATGCCGGTATCATCGTTTTTCTCTTCAGGAGTTTTTTCCGGTTTCTTCCGATTGACTCCCGAGAAAAAGGTTCCCGCAAGGAACGCTATAATCAGCAGATACAAACCATATGAAACGCGTTCCGGAAATCTTCCGCGATATATAAAATATCCGGAAAATGCCATCATATATAAAAATGCAACAACGCTGAAAACCAGTTCTTTATAGCTTTTTTTCCATATCAGAACAAGTAGCAATAGCAAAGTTCCAAGGAATAAGATCCACGCTGCCGGCCATAACGGATTCTCAAAAATCTTGGGAATCAGTTTTTTGATGATATACTTAATTGCCCATATTTTTGTTAACGGCAACGCATTGTCATTTTCCCAGTATTTCCTGCTAAGTTCAGCCAGGCCTTCCATGCGGTCCGCATTATAGTCCTCAAAAAGACCTAAATCCCATTCACTTAGAGGATACATGTCCGACTTACTGTAACCGAGTTCTTCATATTCCGCCTCTGCTCTTTCAAATGAAGGCAGATGATAATAATCATATATCTGAATACGTTCCGAATGAATCTCCCGAAACGCTTTCCATTCATCGGAAGAATATGCCAGTTTTTCCGCTCCGAAAACAGCTAAAACCGAAACCGATATAATTAAAAACAAAATGATCAATGACTTCTTTTTGCTTCGAAATCCCTGATATAAAAGCGCCAGCCCAAATACGGGAAGCACCATAAGAAACGCTTCCTGACGCAATAACAGGCACAATACAATAGAACAGGTAATCACCACATAATCTGCAATCAGTTCGTTTTTTTTCGAAGTACGCAGTGTTGTCAGCCAAAAGATGCCAACCGCTCCGACAACTGCAGCCAGTATCGTATACTGATGAAGAACCAAGTATTGAAAATCCAAAACCAGTAACAATACTCCGGTTGCAACAACTCCTAAAACACGTTTCCATGTTTGTATCTCTTTGCTAAGATGGCATACTCTGACAAGAACCAGGAAATAGGCCAGAATGTGAATCAAACAAAGAAACAAATCATACCAGGGAACATTGCCGTTCAGTGCATACAGAGATTTCAACAGAAATCCCAGTAAAAACATCCCGTTTACAATGTGGGATTCCGGAAATCCGCTGATATCTCCGCTAAGCAGTGCTTTGATCATTACATCATCATTTGTTGTAAAACGCGGTCCGTAAAAAACAAGCGCAACAACCGCAGTCACGATGCAAAAAAGCAAGGCTGTAATAAGTGGAGCCATGTCGGGTTTTTCACGGTTTTTAAACAGTGCCATAGAACTCCTTCACGCACTTTATAATGTATTCCGTCTTTTCTTTTTCCAGATTGTAGTAAAGCGGCAGTCTGACAAGTCTCTCACTTTCCCGTGTCGTATACCTGTCTTCTCCTGCAAATCTTCCGAACTTTAATCCGGCAGGTGCAGAGTGAAGCGGTACATAGTGGAAAACAGCAAGAATGTCTTTCTCTTTTAAGAACGCAATCAGTTTTGTTCTCTCTTCCAAATCCGCTGCCTTAAAATAAAACATATGCGCATTATGCGTACAATTCTCAGGGATGAAAGGAAGCTCGATTTTGCCTGCATCGGCAAGATCTTTCAATCCCTCGTAATATGTATTCCAAGTATTCATACGGTTTTCCGTAATCTCATTCGCAAGTTCGAGCTGCGCATACAGATATGCTGCATTCAATTCACTGGGAAGATAGGACGATCCCTTATCTACCCATGTATACTTATCTATCTGACCGCGGAAGAACTTCGCACGGTTCGTTCCTTTTTCACGAATAATCTCGGCAGGCTCAATATTCTCCTCATCACGAATCAGCAATGCTCCGCCTTCTCCTATGGAAAAGTTCTTCGTTTCATGGAAGGAGAAGCATCCGAATTCTCCAAAGGTTCCGAGTGCTTTTCCCTTATAGGTCGACATGATACCCTGCGCAGCATCCTCAATCACCTTGAGATTGTGTTTTTGAGCAATGGCCATAATGGTATCCATTTCGCAACCGACTCCGGCATAATGAACCGGAACAATCGCCTTCGTTTTTTCGGTGATAGCCGCTTCAATCAAATTTTCATCGATGTTCATGGTATCCGGTCTGATATCCACAAAAACCGCAGTCGCACCGCGAAGCACAAAAGCATCCGCTGTCGATACAAACGTATAGGACGGCATGATTACCTCATCGCCCGGTTTGATATCGGCAAGGATTGCGGCAAGTTCCGTAGCATGGGTACAGGATGTCGTAAGCAACGCTTTTTTCGTACCTGTCTTTTCTTCCAGCCACTGATTGCACTTAGCGGTAAACTCACCGTCTCCGCAAATCTTCTGGTTATTTACGGCCTTAATGATGTATTCTGTTTCTTTCCCGGTAAAGGGTGGTACATTAAATCGAATCATGGTGTCCTCCGGATTTTAAGTTTTTTGTTCTGTTTCGAATAATAAATCTCGGTCTTCCTTTTACTTCTTCATATATTCTTCCAAGATAATGTCCGATAATTCCAAGGCTGATCATAATACAGCCTCCGATAATCAGAAGAAGGAGAATGACCGTCGTAAATCCTTCTACTGCAATATCTAGGAAATAATTCACAAGGGTTTGAATTCCCAGGATCAGGGAAAAAACAATCATAACAGCTCCGACAATTGCAATCAGTTTCAGCGGTGCCGTAGTAAAGGAAGTCGTATTTGTAATGGCATACCTTACCAGTCCGCCAAAAGACCATTTGCTTTTTCCGTGAGCTCTTTCCTGTACATCGTATTCAACCTGCGTGGAACGGAAGCCGACCCAGAATGATAACGCACGGAAGAAGGTGTTGCTCTCATTCAGGCTAAGCAGGGCATCTACCACTTTGCGATCCAGTAATTTGAAATCCGAAGTGGCATTCATATCCATCTTCATCAAACTGCTCATGATTCCGTAGAAGATTCCGGAAAACATTTTATAAAAAATGTTTTCTCTTCCTCTCGAAGACTTGATTCCTTCTATGACCTCATATCCCTCTTCCCAAAGTCTGTACATTTCCACAAGTGTTTTGGGCGGATGCTGCAGATCACAGTCGATTACGGAAACACAGTCTCCGCTTGCCGCGGAAAGGCCGGCAAAAATAGCTGCCTCTTTTCCGAAGTTTCTGGAAAACTGAATTCCTTTAATCCTTTCATCTTCTTCCGACAGTTTTTCAATCATGTCAAAAGTTCCGTCTTTTGATCCGTCGGAAACAAAGACCAGTTCATAAGGAATCTGCTCTTCCCTTAAAATATCGCCTATGGTTTTTGCGGTATTCACGATGTTTTCCTCCTCGTTATAAGAAGGAATTACAATTGACATAGTCCCCATTGTTCTCTCCTTTATTCCCGGGTATCTCTGCCTTCGGGCGGCTCTGTTTTAATATACATAATACCGTCCACTATTTTTATGCTGTCTTTTGCAGGGAAGGAATCCATCTCCCTGTATGCATCGGAATTGTAAATATCTATAATCGTTTCACTGTCCGTAATTACGTTGAGGCTGAAATTGAGATAGTGTTCCATGAATGCCTGGTACTGTTCTCCTTTATAAATCAGCATATCTCCGGTGGTCCCGGAAATACGTTCCGTTACATCACCTGTAATATCGGTAACCGGGTACTTTTCTTCATCCAGCACACCGATCATCATCACGGGGATACCGGTATAATATCCTTCCGTCTGTTCAATTCGGTCAGCCAGTCTGACACAGTATGCATACGTTTTTTCATAGCGCTCATTCATGTTGAAATACGCAATATTGTCGGCAAGAATAAACTGCCAGATTAACAGTACTCCGCCTAGAAGACCTGCCGCACCTATGAAAAACGAAGGTCTTGCTTTACGAGTTTCCCCTTTCGGCATTCGGTCAATCAGACAAAGCGCAAAAATGGGGAAGAGCCCCCATTGCATTCTCATCAGCAAATGATAATAAGCCTCCGAGGAAATCAGGATAATCACATTGGTTCCAATCGGAATGATTGCTACAAATACAACAACAAGAAGTGATAAATACCACTTCTTAATTGCTTTCGTATGCACAAATAAGGTTACCAGGCAAAGCAAGGAAACCCCGAATAATAATACCACAGCAATATAAGAAAATCCATTTGTAAGGAAGATTCTGCCGTTTCGAAGGAATCCGAAAAAGTCCTTGATTGCTCCCACAATCATTCCCGGCATGGAGGATACGGAGACTTTTCCCATGTTATTGATTCCCTGATAGGTATCCAGCACTTTTCCCTGTGCCTTTAAACAGATTTGGAGAATCACATAATACAGAATTCCCCCGAGTGCTCCCATCGCAAAATACTTCACTCCCCGGATTAGGATAGCCTTTATTTTTTCATTCTGAGCACACATCAGAATCAGATCGAAGAGACAAAGCAGGATGGTCGCTGCCAGATACGCCTGATAGGTTCCGAGACTTAAACTGAGTGCAATCGCCCCAAGTGCCCATCCGGTTTTATTCATCTTTTTCGTAAGATAAACCGCAAGTACGGCAAAGAAGAATCCAAGGAAGTAACCGTCTGCCGTATACATATAAGCATAGGTTGCCGTAACCGCAGGGAATGTCACGAGTGTAGCTGCGATTAATCCCATTACCGTCTTGCTCTTGATTTCCAGAATCCGAACAAGGACAACTGCTGCCAATGCAAAATAGAGAATCGACAATAGCCCGTTGATCCACTTTAAATCAAAGAAGGACGAAATACCGCAGGCTACCGTCAGAAACCATCTGCCGCTTGTGACCATGTTCTGATCAAAGTAGAAACTGGTCATTGCATCCGAATTTGGAAAGTTATGTATCATAACCGGAAAATGTGTCAGTATTCCGACTACAATAGTAGTCCAAAACGGAACAGTTATATTCGGTTGTTTCATTTTTTCAAGAAACTTTGACATATCTCTTTAAACTTTCTATTTCTTCTCTCGAATAATATATATGGGACGACCTTTGATCTCATTGTATGCCTTGGCAAGATACATACCGATGATTCCGCTTACAAACAACTGCAATCCGGCAAAGAATGTAATCATGCAGGCAAGTGAAGGCCAACCGATTACAGGATCTCCGAATATCAACGCCCTGATAAACAGAAAGATTAACAAAACCAGTGCGACAAAGCAGAAGAACAGTCCCACAAACGAAGCCCATTCAAGAGGCGCTGTGGAAAATGCAACCATTCCTTCCAGGGAATAACGGAATAAGGAAAAGAATGACCACTTTGTCTTTCCCGCTACTCTTTCTCTGTTTTCAAAATCAATCCACTTGGTCTGAAATCCGACCCAGCCGAAAATACCCTTGGAAAAGCGATGGTACTCTTTCATGGAGAGGATAGCATCCACCATAACACGCTTCATGAAACGATAATCTCTTGCGCCGTCCATCATATTTAACTTCGCCATTTTGTTCATGATCCGGTAAAACGCTCTTGCGAATGCGGAACGGATAATCGGCTCACCTTTCCGGTCGATTCTTCTGGTAGCGGCACAGTCATATCCTTCCTCTTTTACCGCCCTGTACATTTCCGGCAGAAGCTCGGGAGGATCCTGCAAATCCGCATCCATTATCACAACATAATCTCCTGTTGCTTCCGAAAGTCCTGCGAACATAGCAGCTTCTTTTCCGAAGTTTCTGGAAAAAGAAACATAATGAACCTTTTCGTCTTTTGACGCCAGTTCACGCATTACTTCCAGTGTTCTATCTCTGCTTCCGTCATCAACAAAAAGGTATTCAAATTCCAATTCCGTCATGGTAGAAACCGTTTTTTCGGTTTCTTCGTAAAATAACGGAAGCGCCTCCTCTTCGTTATAACAAGGAACTATTATCGTACATTTTTCCATTTATTTTGCCTTTCTTCGAAACAGTTTTCGATATGTCATAAGTGCTTCGTAATACCAGAAAAACCGAAACGGTGATTTCATGTGCATTGCAACCAGTCGTTTTACTTCCGCGTCCTGCTTTTCCAGGAAATACGGATTCTCCTGAAAATCCGGGAAGCAACTTTCCATACCTTCCTTCAACATGCAAAGGAAGGAAAGATGCTTCTTGTGAAACGGCATTTGAAGCATGAATGAAAACAGCGTGTTAATATAAAACATCTCGGTAAACCGATATTCAATTTCTTCCGGATAAGCGGAAAGATATTCTCTTTTTATGCATTCCTCGATAAAGTAAATCATCGCAGTCATGCGGTCTTCACATTTCTGAAGGCTTACATGATGTGTGGTGGAACCTGGTTTTTGATAGTAAAAATAGTTCGGTTCATCCACATACTCAAAATGTTTGCAGCAAAGCATCGTAAGCGGTGCAAGACAGTTGTCTTCATAAAACATATACTCGGGAAACCAAAGTCCGTTCTCATAAAAGATTTCTCTTCGATAGACCTTGGTAACCATACTTCCGGGATTCATGATCAAATCCTTATACAGTTCCTCGGTAAGCACTCCTGCCTGGCTTGTATTGTTGTTCCGGCATACTTTTCCGATCTCAAATGACTGCTTATCCGTAATATTGTAATTGCATCCTACGATATCGGCGCCGGTCTCTTCAGCCTTATTCAAAAGTTTTTCATAATAATCTTTCGTAATCCAATCATCGCTGTCGATGAAGCCGATCCATTCTCCCTTTGCGGCACGAAGTCCCAAATTCTTGGCGCCACCCTGGCGTCGGTTTTCCAAAGATGCGATAACTCGCACTTTTTCGGGATACTTTTCTTCATACTCTCTTAATACAGCCAGTGACTGATCCGTGGACTTATCATCCACCGCTATAATCTCGTAATCGGAAATGGTCTGGGAAAGCAGGGACTCCATACAAAACTGCAAAAGTCCGTCGGCCGCCATATTATAAACCGGTACGATAATACTTAGTTTCACGTTCTCTCCCATTTCCTGATGTTATCTTTCTCGAACAATTTTCTTGTTTTCTACACGGTATACCGCATCACATTTTTCAATGGTCTGAAGTCTGTGTGCAATAATGATCAAGGTTTTGTTTCCGTGCAGATGATTGATAGAATCAACGATAGCCTTTTCTGTTTCGTTATCCAAAGCTGCCGTTGCCTCGTCCATTACAAGCACTTCCGGATCTTCATACAGTGCTCTCGCGATACCGATTCTCTGTCTTTGTCCACCGGAAATACGAACACCTCTTTCTCCGATTCCTGTATCCAGTCCCTCGGGAAGTCCCTTTACAAATTCATCCAGTTGTGCTTCCTTTAACACTTCCCAAACTCTCTCATCGCTGATTTCATCTTTGGGAATACCGAAAGCCACGTTTCCGCGGATCGTATCATCCAGCATAAAAATACTCTGCGGAATATAGCCGACGTTTTTCAGCCACTTACGATAGTTTCCTTCGGCAAAAATATCCTGACCGTCCACAGTAATGGTACCTTCCTGTGTCTTTAAAAGCCCAAGCAGAATATCTACCACCGTTGACTTTCCGGCACCTGTGGTACCTACGATTCCGACGCTTGTTCCGATAGGAATCGTCAAATCCGCATGTTCAAAAATATTCACATCCGGCATAGTCGGATAGTGGAAGGAAATATTCGAAAGGACAATTTCCTTCTTTGCCGGAAGTTTTTCTTTCGGGACTTCCATAAAAGATACGTCCACATTTTTCTCATCGATTTCATCCTGAAGATTATCCGAAACACCCATGAAGAACGGCTCGAAGTATGCAATATTGTTCATCTGGTTGTTGATTCTGTTTGCACAAGGCATAAGACGCATTGCACCGAGAACAAATACCGAAACCGTTGACATCATTTCCGTTGCATCACCACCGGTAAGGAAGATGTAAAGGAAGTATCCGATAATACCAGCTATGCACACAACCTCAATAATCAGTCTCGGAATATTGTTGAACAGGGTATATTTCTGAACCGCATCCACATAGCCGTGACCGCATTTTTCATATTCGTGAACAAAGTAGTTTTCTCTGCCTGTAATTTTTACTTCTTTAATTCCCATTACTGTCTGGGAAATATGTTTAAACAACGCACTGTAATAATCCTGGTTGTCTTTTCCGGCTTTCTTCATAACAGGCTTAATGAACAGTTTGATTAAGAAAAGCGTCAACAGGATCAATACGGCAAGTACCGCTGTCATCAACGGATTCTGCCAGAACAAAAATGCCGCAATGCAAAGGAACACGATACTTTCGGAAACAAGTGTGAGCAGAGACTGAATCAGTGCATACATGTTGTTAACATCCGAAGTAATGGAACGCTGGATAACCGCGGTATCAGCCTCCAGGAAAAACTCATAATCCCTTCGGATATAGTTTTTCATCATCCTCTCGGATGTACGGAACTGATTGTTGAAAATGAAACGATATAGAATCTTGTATTCCAAATGAATGAAAATGTTTTTAATAATAAATACGACTACAAGCGTAATCATAATAAATATGCCGAATGCCTTAACGGACGGAAAATGGAACAAATTGTAGACAAAGGACAAATATTTATTATTCAAAATGGAATCAGGGGTTAATACAATCTTCACAACCGGAAGAATTGCTGCCACTGAAAAAGCCTCCAGAATCGCGCCGAACAGCATGATAACAACAAGTCCGACCATCTGCATTTTTTGCTTGCGATCCAAAAGGACCATCAGTTTTTTCAGAATCTTAATCATATGTTTTCTTTTTTGCCTTCCTCTTCTTTCGGCAAAACTGCTCCTTCGTAGACAACCGTTTTTCCGGGCTTTTTAAACTTCATTAATGCCCCATGCAGCGTTTTACTGATTCTGGGTGATCTTCCGAGAATCAACAGATTTCTTTTCTCTTTCTCCGACAAATACGGATTGCTTTTAATCTCCGCCCTGTGCTGTTTCAAAAAACGAACAACTTCCCTGCAAACTTCATTGCCGGACATTTTACTGACCGGAATGTGAAGCATATAATCCAGTCTTTGAAAAAACTGAAATCTTCTGGCTTCGGTCAAGACGGAAGGATACTTCTTTTCCGCCACTTCGTATGCCACATCCGAGTTCTTGATAATGGCGTCATAAAACTCTTTCTTATAGTTTCCTCTGGTGTTGCTGTTATCGGATAACACAATATGATATCCGACATGATCGACGGAATACACTCCCTTCGTCTTTTGAATCATGGCAAGGATGAGTTCAAAGTCCTCGTTTAACTTTCCTTCCGAAAAGCGAAAGTCTTTCATGAACTCATGCCGGATCAATTTCGTGCAAAAGGAAGCATCGCCCAAATGAAGCATCAGGAGGCGAAAATTCTCTTCGGAAGAAATAAACTCCGTTTTATCCGTTTGCGTCGGATTCTCCAAAGCCTCTCCGTCACCGGAATGATAAATGGCACGCAGTTGAAAAATATCACCGTCGGGGTTTTCTTCCGCAACCCTTACCAGGACTTCATACATATCCCTTTCCACGTAATCGTCGCTGTCGCAAAAAGCCACATAATCTCCCGACGCATTATCAATCCCGAGATTTCTTGCGGAGGACGATCCGCCGTTCTCTTTATGAAATGCCTTCACCCTCTTATCGTTTTCGGCATAAGCACAACACATCTCGTAGGAATTGTCCTTTGATCCGTCGTCCACAAGAATGATTTCCACATTCGTATAGGTCTGTGCGAGAAGCGAATCCACACAGCGGTTCAAATAGGAGGATGAGTTGTATACCGGTACAATCACCGAAACCAATGAATTCATTTCCTGTCTCCAACCAAATACTGATACATCCTGTTTTGACGGATAACCTTTGCCTCACTTAACGGTCCGCTCTCCCAGGCCTTTACTTCTCCGCCTAGAATCTGCTCACACATTTGCAAAAGTCTTTCTCCCGCCACTTTATGATTCCACTCCGATGCAAGTGTTTCGTATGCGTTCGTTCCGAGTCTGTATCGAAGATCATAATCTTTGGAAAGTTCTTCAACCAAAGAAGCCATCTCATCAAAATGTCCGGATTGAAAAATCATTCCGTTTTCTCTGTGTTTCACCAGTGTCGGAACCGCTCCCGCAGCATGCGATGCCACAAGTACACATTCCGAATTCATCGCCTCGTTACAAACGGCTCCCCAGCCTTCTTTGTAATCACTCGTCATAAGAAAAACATCCGAAGCCCTCATATAATCCCTGACTTCATTCGGTTTCTTACTTCCGACAAATTCCACTTTATCGTTCAGGTTCTGTTCCGCAATTCCGTTTTCCGTCCTGCTTCTTTCCGCGCCGTCTCCGATTACGGTAATGTGAAACGGAACACCTTTTTCTGACAAAATCTTCGCAAGCTCAATAACGCTCTCCGGATGTTTCCAGTCCAGGAATCTTCCTGCCCACAGAATCTGCAGTTCGGAATGATTCTTCCTTTTCTCCCATCCTGCTTCTCTTTCACTTTTGTCGTATTCCACAAACTCCGGGAAATATCCCCAGTTAAACATTTTTCCTTTGTATGCATGAATCAGATGGAAATCATCCTGCACATATGCCCCGGAACAAAGAAGATATACACGGTCTTTGGAATACCTCGTATGATCATGGTATTTCTTCTTTAATCCGCGAGGTGAGATCCATTTCCACTGGCCCTCTTTATAAAGCCTCTCGGAATACCGGATCACCGGCTTCTTCTCTTCCAGCCTTGCCTCAATATATCTTTCATCATCACATCCGCCGAAGATTACAACATCCGATTCCGATATCAGTTTCTTGCAGGTTTCTTCCTCGCTGTAATACTTTAAAAGAAACGGCAGTTTATCATAATCCGAACCCCATCCCATTTGGACACGTTCTTCTTCCATCGGCTCTGTCTGAATGAAGTGATAATTCTCACCGAGGTTCTCATAGAGAACTCTGCTGACCGGAAGCTGATGATGATTGATGTAGTTGGATACAAAGGTTACTTTCATGCTTCTTGTTTGGAAATACTTTCGTATATCTGCAATAATCTTTTATAGTTTGCTGTTGCATCATGTGTGATGCGTGCTTTTGCCGCGGCATTGTCACACATTCTATGTTGCTCATCCGTACCGTTTTCTTCAAAACATTTGCAGATGGCCGCAACCATCGCTTCCTGATCCAGCGCCGGATAAATGAATCCCTCTTCTCCATCCGCAAGAAGATTTCTTACTCCCCCTACATCTGTAGAAATAACCGGCATCGATAACAGCATCGCCTCACCGACCGAATTCGGTGAATTTTCCATAACCGAAGGAGAAATGAATGCGTTTGATTTGAGGTATCTCTCTTTCATTTCGTCGGCACTCAGGCTTCCCAAGAATACAACGTTTTCCTGCAAATCATTTTCCCGAATCAGCTTTAAAATGTATTTTCCGTAGGATCCGATCAAAACTTTTTTCTTAAGAGAATCCTCACCGGTTATTTTGTTTCCGGCTACATAAAGCTTTACATCCGGGTATTGCTTCTTAACTTGCGCAAGTCCTTTCAAAAGCAGATGCAGGCCCTTTATCGGATAGTCGCCCTGGCTTGCAAAAAGGGAATGTTTTTCGCAAGTTTCGTAATTCCATTTTCCGGTATAGAAATTACTGCGAAGTGTTTCGTTCATAAAATGATACTGCACACCAGGATGGATCAAAGCTGTATGTTTCTTATCCCAGTCGGTTCGTCCGGTCACGTTTCCCGCAATGCGAATAGCCTCTTCCTCGTACTCCCCGCGTGTCACAAACTTTTCATGCTGTTTTCGCAGATTGTCGTTTTTTAAACTGTCCCGTAAAGTCGAAGAATCGAGAATTCCTTCGGGAAGGCCGTCAAAATAATGTCTGGCATATACACTGCAGAGTCCCTGGATTCCGATCAGAATTTTCCAAGGTTCCTTACAGGCTTTGCATATCGCAAGTGTATGCGGATACTCGGTTCCGAAAATATGAATGACATCCGGCTTGAAATCATTCAGAATCTCTTCAAATCGATTCTCGAGATTCGAAGGATATACCTCGGGGTGTGAACGGTCATCCGAATAGCCGTATGCCGTCACTTCAAACTCGCCCTTAAATTCCGCCTTCTCTTCTTCTGCCGGAAAACAGACACCGAGCTGAACCGATCCGTCATTTGAGGACAGTAACTTTTCGGACAAAGCATTCAGCCATCCTTCTTTGTTTCCGATTTTCATATCCAGATGTTTTGCAACCGCCGGTATGCACTGGTTGCAAACCCACAATATCCTCATAGTTTTCCTCAACGATATAACTTCTTTTTCAGCGAATTATATGCTCCGGCAAAAATGCTCTTTTGCGCAATCCACGTTCTGAGCGGTTGCAAGGTAAAGATCATAATTCTACGGTAATGATTTGCCTTTTTTTCACCCATGTACCGAACAACGATCTTACGATGTTCTTCCCGGTCTCTTTTCCTGTTTTCTTTGCTCTCGGAATACCCTCCGCCCTCATAGGACGAAACGCAGATTCCGAGGTAGCATGGCCTGATTCCTTTTTCGAAATAACTCCTCAAAAAGAATTCATAGTCGGCTCGGATTTTGAAATCAAGGTCAAATCCTTTTCCATCCCACAAATGTCGGTCAAAAAAGCACGCCTGATGGTTCGGCATATGACGGTAGCAAACAAACTCCGTAATCTCTTTCGGCTGACTGATAATCTCCTTCGCCTGACAAAAGTAGGCATCCCCGTAGTAGATTCCTTTTTGCGGGTTTTGTGCGATTACCTCTGCGGTGTTTTTCAATACCTGCGTATCATAAAACCGGTCACCGCAATTCATGAAGATGACATAGTCTCCGCTTGCCAGATCTACCGCCTGGTTCATCGCATCATAAATACCTTTGTCTTTCCGGCTTATAATACGTATCCGCGGCGCTTCGACTTTTTCATAACAGAATTCCTCCGCCTCGTTGCCCGATGTATTCCGATATCCTCTTCCTTCCAGTTCTTCCATCAGCAACTTGATGGAATCATCCGTGGAAAGACCGTCTTTAATCAGGATTTCATAATCCGAGTATTCCTGTGTCAGAACATCCGCTATTGTATTTTTCAGTTTCTCTCCGGCCCGGAAAGAAACGGTAATCACCGTAAAGACCATATCCTACCTGCTAATACATAATCCAGTTCCAGTACGGAACGATGTGCGTTCCCGAGTCGCGGCAGTTTTCCAGAAACATCAGGAAGTAGGCAACTCCTGCAAGAGCAATGAGAACGGTAAGCGTGATGCGAAGCCATTTTTTCGAAACCGACTGAAGAAGAGACGGAATCAGGAAAATGTGAAATACGTTCAAAAAGTATCCGATTCTGGAAATAACCGGCATAAAGGAACAACAGCAATATACTATCAACGCCAGCATATTTAACTGGAAATAAAACCGGTTCTTCTCCGAATTCTTCACAGCCGCTTTATAGCAGATCAACGAAAAGATCAAAACCGCAGCGCATCTTGCAATTTGTACTACACTTGTAGTCTGTGTATCATATACCGAGTTTTCATAGAACGGATAAAAGAGAAAGATAATCCGTCTGTAGAAATTCGGAAACGCAAGCAGGCTGGCCGCAAAAACTCCGAGAATCGGATAAACCCAAACCTTCCATCGAAGCTTCGCAATCGGATAAACCACGAGACAGAAAAGAACTGCCATATGGAATGTCGAAGCAAGAAGGATTAACAGGATAAACTTTTCGTATTCTTTCGTAAACAGGAAGTTTACGGCGTACATGGCAACCGCCAGTACAAGGTAATAACGAATTGAGTTAAACCCAGAAAGGTAAATACCGAATACCATATACAGGAAAAACGAATAACCGAAACGCTCGCTTAACAGATATATGGATTTCAGTGAAAAATAAATCGTTGCTGCCGCTACAATACCGAAGATGACAATATAGTTTTCTTTTCCGAAAAGGAAATGACAAACTCTTACAAAAAAGTTAAATCCAAACTCCGTCGAAACATAGCGATTCTGGCTGATCAAACTGAAAATGGAAGTGTATTCCCAGTAGTCATTTCCGATGGCAATTCGAAGAGCCGATACCATCAAAAGAAATGCAAAAATACCGAAAATCAAACTGAAGTTACGAAGTTTTCCTCTGGTCAGTATCTTTTCATTTCCGACTATTACGGTATTCTCTTTTTTCTCCACAAGTAAACCGAGCAATACGGTTACCGCGGCAAGGATAAGATAGATTGTCATTTTCGCAGTTTATTGCCTTCTTTGATTCCGTCACAGATCAACTTCCAGGCCTTCTTTTTCCCGATCTTGGAACTATCGATGTCTCTCTTTAAAAACACATATCGAAACGCCCATAGCAGGGCAAATCCCTTATACAGGAAGGCGAACAAAACACCTCTGTCATAAAAGAACTTTTCCGTGAATCCATGAAACCATGTGGATTCCCCGGGTTCTTCTTTTCCCAGTACTTCCGTGGAAGTAAACAGTTTCAAACCGCCTCTTAAGCAATCCGTAAGAAACAGGGAATCTTCGCCGTTTGAATATTTTGCTCCGCCACCGAACAAAAGCGAAAACCGGACATCGGCCTTTTGAAGCGATTCTCTTTTCGCAGCAATGCTATATGCCGGGTATCTTCCGCAATTGAATTTGGATACGCTTTTTTCCGACTCATTCCAATATGTTTTTCTCTCCGGTGAAACCTTCATGTTGAAAAGAATCACGTCTGCAGCATCGTTTTTTTCAAAAGCCGAGAGTACTTTTTCCTCGTATCCATCGTCATAAACAATATCGTCATCCGAGAACAAAACATACTCTGCAGTTGCTTTTTCCATACAGAGATTTCTGCTTCGGCCCACGCCTCTTTCTTTTTTGGAGAGAACCAAAACCGTGTTTTCGCGATACGGAATCTCTCTGCAGACATCTTCGTCACACTGATTGACCAAAACGGCGTCTGTCTGAATATTCATTTTTGCAATCAGTTCCGCAGGATCTTTGTTCAACGCGGAAATCAGCAATTGTAAGGCCACGATAATCCTTTCCTACTTGGTCGATAAGTAACGAAGCAGTCTCTTTGCATTCGTTCCGTAAAGAACGCATCCGAGTACCGGAATACTCTGCGTCTTTAAATAATCGATTGCGCGCTCTATGAGTTTTCCGTTCTTCTTTCCGGTTTGTACAAGAAGAATCACTCCGTCTCCGTCCTTCAGACTTTCTACCACACCCGCATTTTCATTGATTCCGTCAACCGCCTTCAATACATCGGGTGTATCGGTAAGATTTCTGACGGATTTAAGCAAGTCTTCCACGTCTTCTTTTTTACATCCGCTTATCCCGGAAACATCGGAAAGATATACCGACGTCTTTCCTTCCAGAATACTCTTCAGATTCTCCTTCGCTGCGCTCTCTTCCCAGTCCGATACTTTCTCTCCTCTTTTCTCAAAACAAGCCAGAGTCTGAATTCCGTATCGAACGGACATATGCTCCGGAAGATAAACGGAGTCGTCAACAGAATATGCAAAAAGCACGATCACCAGAACACAAATTAGACCCACAACCGCTCCGGTGATGCTCATGCGCAACGTTCTGTTATCAAAACGTTTTTCCGTAGCCTGGGTAGCAGAAGTAAAAACCTGTACCTCCTCGACATCATCCATTCTCTCTCCGAGTTTTTGAATGGCGGTTTCGTAAACATTTGCAAGTTCAACCGCTCTCTTCGGATCTTTGTCGATGGCTTTTACGATTACCAGACGGACATCGCTTTCCAAACTTGCCGTCACCTGGCTTCGAAGGTTTTCCTTGGTCGTCTCGAAGGAAAGAAGCGGAAGCACCTCATCCAGGCAGGCATCGGATGCTGCAAGCGTCTGCCAGGTATAATCGTTGATATAGATGTTCTCCAACTTCACTTCTTCGGAATATGTAAGATACAATTCAGACTTTGCTTCGTAATCCGGTGCACCTGCAAAAACATAATTCTTCAGGTAATACCCGCCGCCGAAAACAGCCGCTCCGATTACAACTCCAATCAAAAATAACGGGAGTTTTCGAATAATTGTCATAAACAGCAGTTTAACGTTTAACGGTTCCTTCATTTCGATTCCTCTTTATTCCCCGTCTTCACGGGAATCTTCCTTCAGTGCGGTTAACTGTCCCGCCGCAACACCTTCCGTTGCATCCGGCATAAACAATACCTTCAGCGTAAGAAGCATCAGTCGTAAATCAAGCCATGTGGAATAGTTCTCGATGTAGATCAAATCCAGTTTCAGTTTGTCGTAAGGTGTCGTATTGTACTTTCCGTAAACCTGCGCATAACCCGCAAGACCGGCTTTAACCTTTGTACGGAATCTGAATTCCGGCATATCCTTAACGTACTCTTTGATAATCTCCGGTCTTTCCGGTCTCGGTCCGACAAACGACATATCGCCGGCGAGTATGTTGAAAAGCTGCGGCAATTCGTCAATTCGTACTTTTCGGATAAACCGTCCGACAGGTGTAATACGCGGGTCCTTTTTGGAAGCAAGTCTTGCCTGCCCGTCCTTTTCGGCATCCACACGCATCGACCGGAATTTGATGATACGGAAAATCTTTCCGCCGATTGTAACTCGTTTCTGCTTGTAGAAAACAGGGCCTCCATCGGTAGCCTTAATCACAATGGCAGTAATAGCCATAATGGGTGACGTGAGTATTACCAGAATAAGAGCACAGATTAAGTCAATCAGCCTTTTAATCACTCTCTGTTCAAAACTGAGCGGAAATTCTCTTGTTAACATGACGGGGGTATCAAAGAAATGCAGTACCTCCGCACCCTGAACAATAACATCCGAAATCTTTGGCATCATGTATACGCGAATCGATTTGCTGTAGCAGAACTTCAGAAGATCGTTTCTGGACTTTTGCGGAATGTCCCAGATAACAAGTCCCTGATAACGTTTCATGATTTCTTTCTTGATGGCTTCTTCTCCTTCGGAGATGCACATCTTTTTGGAAATCATAAACCTGTCTTTTCTGGAGTTGAATTTCTTCACAATGTCATCAATCGGGCGATCTCCGTAAACCATCAAAAGATCTCTCGGTGCAAATACCGTCCGGTAGATGAAGTTTGCAAAGAACGACCAGAACAGAGCAAATCCAAGCTGCATCAATGTCAGCAACAGGATGTATTTGGATTTGACCAAGCCTCCGTTCATCAATGAAAGTTGAGCAAATGCGATGACATTCGTTACAAGGATGGATATTGCCTGGGATAGGAAAATCTCAAAACTTCGAAGATATCCGATCTTTCCCGCACCGTATGCCAAAAAGAACATCAAGAGAATAACGGCATAGATGGCAATTACAAGGGCATCACCCTTTTGCCAGAACTGGACTGTAATAAACGGTTTGTATTTTTTCAACCAGAAAAGCGCATAACCCACAACCAAAACGGCAAATTCGATGGCAATTAACTGCAAAACAATAATGCGCTTTACGGCATCTGCTTTTCTCATAAAAAAGCTCCCCTATGGTAATTTATAAAATGCACTGTCCCGCCCTCTTCCGAGGGCAAAGCATAGTTCATTTTATTGTACCATACGAGAGCTTTTTTCGCAAGGAAACAAGGCATATTCACGCCTTTTCCTTACGTCTTTTTTCACTCTTTTTTCAAATGCGTCTGGAGACTGCTCGAAACGCCCAGTTTACGAAGTACCAGGCGCTCTTAAAAACATTCAGTTTTTCCCATTTTCGATACAAAAACCAGATCCTGCGAAGTGCTTCGACTTTGTTGGAGGATAAGGACTGGGAAGGTCTGCGGTAAATTACCAGATTCTCATTGAGACCATATGCCGTATTCCCCTCCCTCAGGATTTTCCACCAAAGAGCCGTGTCCTCGCTCTTGATTTGCGGCATTTTCAGTTTTTCTTTCGGAATAACCTCTGTATCGAATAAAACGGTTGATGTAAAAATCGTTGTATTTTTCAAAGCCTGCTTGTAAGTTAAGGTTTCCGGGACGCGGACCACCTTTCCGGTAGGTTTTGCATCCTCATCCCCGAATTCATAGCCCGTAAAGACAAAAGCCGCGCCCTTTTCCTTCATGAACCGGACTTCTTTTTCCAGTTTTGAAGAGTCCCAGAGGTCATCTGCATCCAAAAAGGCCAGATACCTTCCGGTCGCTTCCTTCACCCCTTCATTACGTGCTTTGGCCGCACCTACATTATCTCCCAGAAACAGAACACGGATTCGTTCATCCCTGCTTTCAATCTCTTTTAATTTTTCAGCCGTTTGATCCGTCGACCCGTTTTCCGCCAAAATCAGTTCCCACTCCGAATACGTTTGGGTAAGAACACTTTGTACGGTTTGTTCGATATATTTTTCGGCATTGTAAACCGGTACGACAATGCTTACTTTCTCGTTCATTTCTGCCCTTTCTTGTAAATAATATAGGAATCTGTTTCGTAAATCACGATATAATTTTTATCAAGAACATCTTTGTTTTCTGAATAAATCGACTCGTATGACTTTTCAATCCATTCCGGATTCTTCTTTTCGTCGGGAGTTTTTGAAAAGAGTAAATATCCCGGTTTTTCATCAAACAATCCGTCTTCCAGGACATAATTTTGTGCCAGACCCGTCGGTACGGCACAGATTACTTTCGGTTCCATGGTGTACATTAAGACCGTATTGTCCCACAGATCTTTCTTCGGATCGGCCACCATTATTTCATTTAATTCCAGTTTTAGCTCGTTCCAGTCGTCCTTTTCCTTCATCGCGGTATATCTGTTTTCCGTAAAGGTTTTCAGCTGCGGATGCATCAAAAATACCCCGGCGAGGCTGAAAAGCAGGAAGAATCGGACAATATACTCTCTTTCGCACATAGCAATCAAATACAGCGAAAAAATGACCACAATCTGCGTTCCACGATAGAACGTGTCCGGCACAATCGTATAAAGCGTCAGATACATCAAATAAAACAACGCAACGGAATGTGCCACGATTCTGCCGATTTTAGGATCGGTTTTCTTGTCGGTAATCATTTTTTCACGGAATGCCATGAACAGGCCGACTACGATAATGGAAAATGCCAGAATGACACTGTATGGATAAAGCGGTGAAATCTGGAAATAGTTTTTAAGGTACCAGATTCCTCCGATTCCTTCCTTCATCATGGAAAAGAAATTCTTGATTGCTCCCAGAATATCCCCGGAGGATAATGCAGTGAGCAAACCTTCCGTTTTTCCGATGTTGTAATTACTGGAAATCAAGTGTAGGAAATAATAGCTTCCGCCGGTCACGACCAAAGTCACGGGAAGAGAAACCAGAAAACGAAGCGGCCATTTTTTGTTCTTCATCAGTCCGGAAATATATAACGGAATCGCAAAGGCAAAGAAAATATAGACCTGTACGGAATACAGCAAAAACAAAGGAATCAGGATGTATTTGATCCAGACTTTTCCCTTTTTGAAATAGATATAATAAATCATTCCGGCAAGCACGATTGCAACCGCGTAACGGAACAGTTCAGACATGTTGGTTGTCAGGTATAAAAGAATCGGTACGGAAAATGCTTCCATTCCCGCCAGACCGATACACTCTTCTTTGGAGGGCTTTGCCAGAAAATAGAAAGCAACGTTAGCCAGCAAAAGATAAATCAGATTAATAAAAAACACAAAAGATCGTCCCACCGGAAAAATCTTTGCAAAGATAGCATATGGCATTATGATGGCAGGACTCCAGGCAGGACCGGATCCGAGAATGGCATGTTCCGCATTGAAACCCCAGTACCCAAGCGGCGAAGCCGATTTGGCGTAGGTTTCAATAAGTTTCAGATACACCGCCTCATCGTTCCATATGATTCCCGGGAATGGATCCGCTTTCTTGAAAACCACCTGAAAAAGAGTAAAAAACGTAGCAATAATAAGCGGCATAAGAATCATCAGTGCAATCCAAATCCCACTCCTGCTACGTTCGATTAGTTTTCTTATTCTTCCTTTTGTCATTTAATAACTACCAGACAGTATAAAAGAGCAAATGCGATACCAATTGTCGCTCCTACCCAAACCTGAATCGGAGTATGACCGATATGCTCTCTCAGTCTCTTTCTCTCTGTCAGTTTATTACCTGATATTTCAAAATCTTCTATCATTTCGTTTAAAACTGCCGACTGCGTTCCGGTTTCTCTTCGAACGCCAACCGCATCATACATGACTACCACAGCCATAACACAGGCAAGCGCCGTAATAGGGGATTTAATGCCCTCATTGATCAAAAGCGAGGTCACAAGTCCACACATTGATGCCGAGTGACAGGATGGCATTCCGCCACTTCCGATAAGCCTCTCCGGCACAAATTTCTTTGTGGCAAAAAGATGAATAATCGTTTTTACAATCTGCGCCAAAACCCAGCTGCCGATTGCACTTACCAACACTTCGTTGGTAATCATGTCCTTTAAAAACTGTAATAACATTACTACTTCCTCTGTATTTCTTTTCCCTTTCAGGGAGTTTCATAATTCACATTCAAATCCACGTTTCCGCTGATTCCGGGCACTCTTCCCGTATTGGAATACTGCCACATCGTAGGCTGATACGGATAGTACAGACTGTCGGAATAATAAGCAAACCAGATAGGATAGTCCGAAATCTCTTTGAAGTTAAGCATATGGAAGAGAGAATATGCATTTCCGTAAATCATCGGTTCATATCCTGCTTCCTTTACCTTGTCACAAAAACGCTTTACCAGCGCCGATCTTTCCTCTGCGGAAAGAGTATTTCCCCTCGCCGTGGAATCATCCAGTTTTTCCACATCAATGGCGATCGGTCCTTTGATTCCGTAAGGCTCAACCAAATCCAGAATGGTCTGGACTTCTTCGTCCACTTCCGCTTCAGTTATCGCCTGTGAAAAGAAATATACACCCGCCTCAATATTGTTTGCAGTTGCACCCTCCAAATTTGCCTTTGCAAAATCGTCTTCCACCATTTTACCGCTGCCGTATCCGCGATAACCGGCACGGATCATAGCTCTTTTTACACCGGCGCCTGCAACCTTGGGCCAGTCAATCGCACCCTGGTGTGCCGAAATATCGATGCATAAAGAGGTCATTCTCGTTCCGTTTTCTTCATAGAACCGGAATCCGTTTTCATCCGTCACATAGTTTTCTCTTTTGTAGGAGTTTGCCGGAACACCCTCGTCGATGTTCTCAAAATAAAACCTTCCGTCTCCGGCAAAAACGATGCACTCAGGAAACATTTTTCGAAGAATGGTTGCCAGAGAAGGGCTGTTATGTTCCGCCTCTTCGCGAAGGAGTTCTTTAATCTCCATCTCCTTTTGCGCCTGACCTTCACTCATCGCCTCCGCTTTCATGGATTCGACTTCTTCTTCGCTGTATGTATAAATAACCGGTTCCTCGGATGAAAGCTGAATCACCAAATCCGAAGGATCCTCTTTTTCTTCCTTCTTGTCAGAGAAAAACACCCAAAGTCCCATCATCACACACAAAAAAATTGCCGACAACGTACAGGCCGACAAGATAACCGTAACCGGCAAAAGCGGATTTTTCTTTTTCTTTGGTGCCTCACTCATACTTTATTCTCCATCTAATCTTAATAATTCACGCGATATTCCACTTTCCCGATTCTGACAATATCATTGTCGGAAAGTTTCGTTTTTTCCGTAATCTTGGTTCCGTTCACCTTGGTTCCGTTGGAAGATTCAAGGTCTGTTACAAACAGTACGCCCTCTTCGAACTCAAACTTGCAATGAGTACCGGAAACATAACCGTCATCAGGGATACAAAGATCCATCTGCGGACGTCTGCCTGCAAGATACTCTGTTTTTCCTTCTGCATAGAATGCTCTCTCCGGATGCGCAATGTCGGTAAGAACGAGTTCGAATCCTTCTTTTTTCTCGCTCTTTTTGAATACTGAAAACGGCTTGGCTGCCGGCTTTGCAGCTGTTTTTGCAGTCTTTTCTTCTGTCGCCGGCTCAGTGTTTTTGTTTAAATCAATTGCTTTGCTTTTCGACGCTGCAACTTTATTACGAATAATCGTATAAATAAAAATACCCAGATTTAAAACAATAAAAAACAATACCAGGAAGGCAATCAACGTCAGCGTTTTTGCCGCTTCTTCATTTGTGATAAGTAAAAGAGTATTCATAATTCTCCCCCGTTATTTTTCCTCTTTCTCTTTCAGTTCCTCTACCAGTTCTTTTGCTTCGGTCCTGGTCGGATGAAGAATTACCAATTCTTCGGCAATGGACAATGCCATCTCATATTCTTTTTTCTGTTTCAGTGTATCAATATTCTTCAACTGAAGATTGTAATACTCGTCCAAAAACTGTTCTCTCTTCTGTGGAACAAAGAGGTCGCCCGGATGTTCATCAATGTAGTGATCCATGTAGCGAATTGCATCGAGGTAAGTGTGAATATCCCTTTTCACATCTATCATGGCTGCAGCTTCCTCAATAACGATTCTGGCGCGATTGTCCTGAAGCTCCTTGCACTCTTTGATCGCATTCTGTGCCGCTTCATATTTCGTATAGTTTTCACTTACTGACTCGTACAACAGAATAGCGGTCTCGTATTCTTCCATAGCCTTTGCTTCTTCCGCCGCCTCAAAAGCAGTCTCGGAGTCATGCCACTCTTCCATTTTGGCGATATTGGCATCAATCTGATTATCGTTTTCAAGAACGCTTTCTTTCAGAGCATAAACTTCCGTGGAAGCTTTCTCATATGTGGCCTTTCCTTCCAGATAGTCGGAAATGGAAATCTTGACATATTTTGCTGCCATTTTCTCGGCTTCGGGGCGTTTAATTGAATAAGATCCGGTCATGTTCTTATAATTCTCGCATGCCTTCTTAACATTTCCCGCATTCAAAGCATCTTCAAATTTGCTGAACGGACTTCTAAGTTTCGCAACATTTGCCCACAGAACAATGTCCACAATGATAAGGACTATCATTCCGATCAAGATAAACCGTTGTGTGTTTGACAGTTTACGCCACATATTCTCACTCCCCGATTTCCAATAAGTATCTTCTCAATGCATCCTTCCAGTCCGGAAGGGGCTCAAATCCTTCTCTGATTAACTTCGATTTGTCCAGTCTGGAGTTGAAAGGTCTTGCCGCCTTAGAAATTCCGTACTCCGCTGTTGTAACCGCCTCTACCTCAGGCTTCTCCTGCGTAATGCCAAAAGTTCCCGCAAGGCTGGCCTGGCGGAAAATCTCTTTTGCGAATTCATACCAGCTAATATATCCGCCTTCGTTTGTTGCATGATACGTTCCGTATTTTTCGGTCTGAATCATGTCTACCAAAAGTCTGGCCAAATCATAGGTATAGGTCGGAGTTCCGACCTGATCGCATACCACTTTAAGTTTATCATGGCTCTTGCCAACGTTCAACATTGTCTTAATGAAATTCTTGCCGTTTTTACCAAAAACCCAGGCAATTCTGACGATGAAATAGCGATCCAGAAGGGCACGAACCACCTTTTCGCCTTCGAGTTTGCTTGCTCCATACACATTTAGCGGGGCAAAATCCTCACAGTCGGCATCCCAGGGTGTTTCTCCCTGTCCGTCAAATACGTAATCCGTGCTGATGTACATCATCTTTGCGCCGGTTTCTTTTGCCGCTTTTGCAATGTTTTCCGTTCCGTTTTTGTTAATCGCAAAAACCTTATCCCTTTTATCTTCGTCTTCTGCCAAATCCACGGCCGTCCAAGCTGCGCAATGAATGACTGCATCCGGCTTTAGATTTTCCATCAGCGCAGCCACTTTGGCATAATCCGTAATGTCGCAGGATTCATAAGGCATACCGCAAACAGCGGATCCGTCCGCAATTCCGGCATACGCATCCGCCAAGTCACTACCGATTCCTTCTATTCCTCTTTTGGCCAGTTCATTCATCACGTCATGGCCAAGTTGTCCCGCAACCCCCGTAACAAGTACTTTCATCTTATTCTCCTAAAACATTTCCGATAATAGTTAATTTTATCATTTTTGTGCTCCAAATACCACATTTTTCTCGTTTTCTTTTGTTTCCTTCGCGTGTCGATTTCCCTCATTTACTTGAATCGGGGCCATATTCTTCGTATAATGATTGTGTATGTCAATTTTTAGGTAAGGAAAACCATTTGCAATAAAAAAAAACAAGCTATCCCTTTATCGGAATAGCTTTCCTGCTTGAAATCGGCGTTTTATGTCTTTCCGTTTTTGTTCGGGAGAACGAGTTTGTCCAGTCGTATCTTCTGTATCTGGCAGACGGAATCATCGCCTTCAATATCGTTTTACCGGCTTCGGATTTCATCGGTTTCATTCCCGGAATCAGAAAGGTTTTTGCCCTTTTCGGAAGACAAGACGAAAGCAGCCAACAGAGGAAGACCAATCATAATCTGAAAAACATACCGGATATTCGCAACCGGTCCGAGAATTACCGTACAAAAATATGTAATCTGTAAAGACGCTGCCGCAAATTCACGGCGGCGTTTTTGATACAATAAAACACCGAATAAAACAGCCATGATCCAGCAGTAAACCGCGGGTTTGAAAAGGATTGCAACAACCGGCCAGTTTAAGTACTGCTCGTCGCTGACTATACCCTCTAGGAAATACTGCAGTTTCGGCAGATAAGAATGGGTCGGAACGCCCTCATAGAATTCATCTATCGGTTTGGAAGCATTGAAGGTTTCAATCAGGCCTCTCATGCTGTCTCTGCCATATCCAAGATACTGGGAAATGGCGATATCATCCGTAAACCAGTAACCGGCCGTCAAGCCCAGATAGGCATCGATATAATCGGACGGATACTTTGTTCCGAAATGAACCCAATCCTTCAACATCTGAGGAGTATCGGTCCATGCCTCTGTAGACGAAACAAATTTGGGTCCGTCCGCAAGGGAAACATTGTGTGTTTCAACCGTTGTGCAACCGGCAATATAACGTTCCATCGTTTCTTTTTCTTCTTCGGATAACTCATTTCTACGTATGAATGAAACGCGACTGAACTGCTGAATCGGAACCGAATACATTTCGATTTTTGGTCCGGGAGTTCCTTTTAATACCACGCGGATAAGCGTTCTTCCGCCAAAACAGCATGCTAAAATGATGATGCTTAAAACCAGTGCACGAATACGCTCTTTTTTCATTGCCAGAACATAGAATAATGCAAAAAGTGCGATTCCGTAGATTCCGTTTTTACGGAAGAGACACATCATTACTGCGGTAAGAATCATGCCAATCTCATAGCCGATTTTTCCGGAATTTCTGTTTAAGAAACGCTTCAGGGAAAATACCGTAAAGAATAAGAAAAATGCGGAAAAGAAGATATCTTTTGTCACGCAAAGAGCCAGCACGGAAAAGATCGGAACGATTCCGAAAAAGAGCGAAGTCAAAAAGACATATCTTCTCTTTTTTGTCAGTTCATAGAGAAACGAAATCGAATAAGCCATCGCCGACGACAGCGTTAACATCTGTACGATGGAATACACTGCAACACCCCTGTCGTATCCACCAAGCACTTCTCCGAGAAGCAGGGACATACGGATCAAAAAGGTATGGAATATCGGTTGTAAATCCCAATAAACGCCAAGGTAGGACTCCGTAAACTGACGATTGGAGTCGTAGGACATGATACCCGGGTAATAGGCTAAAAATACCGGAATCCAGCAAAGAAAAATGATTCCCCAGGAAATGAAGAATGCACCTTTTACGCCGAATTTCTTCTTCGCTTCTTCATCAGGCTTCTCCTCGTCAATCCGATTTTTCTTTTGATCCGTCCAGTCGAATAGCGCCTCAAAGAAAGGCAGAAACGCAAAACTCAAAAAGGCGCTTTTTACCAGATTCCCGATTTTTCCCATGACACCGGGAGCTGTCATTCCGGACACTCTCATCTGATATCCTAAGAAAAACGAAAGGGCAAAAAGGAATGAGAAAACCGCAGAAAAAACAAGTTTTCTCCGATTCTTCCAGAAATGATTTGTTTGAAGTCTTTTCCGGTAAAAGAAAAATAAAAGGACAGCTCCGGGCAACGTAAAGAAACTCTGAGCTCCGATGATATGCTCTCTGTCAACCGCTGTAAGGAAGTAGATTCCTATGGTCGCCAGAACCGTAGCGATTGCAGATTCAATTCGAGTTTTCTTTTCGATTTCCATTCCGTCCTCTTTATTCATCAAGGATAATAAAATTTATTTTAAATAGTATCCCGCCACTTTCTTTACCGCATGAATGGTATCTTCCACGTCCGCATCCGTAAGCGAAGGATACAGCGGAATGCTCATGATTCCCTTGTAGATTTCTTCCGCATTGGGGCAAAGACCTCTTTCATATCCCAAACGTTTATAATGCGGGAAAAAGTATACCGGAATATAGTGAACCTGACACTGCACATTCTCGGCACTCATCGCATCGAAAAACTCTCTTCTGGTACAGGACAGTTTTTCGAAATCCAGACGGATAATATACAAATGTCTGCAGGTATCCGACTCTTCGATTTCTTTCTGCACAATAATACCGGGAACATTTCGAAATGCCTCGTCATAACGCTTTACGATTTCCTGACGACGGGCTTTAAATCCGTCCAGTTTCTTTAACTGATTGGAAAGCATGGCTGCCTGGAAATCGGTAAGCCTGTAATTATATCCCAGTGAAACCTGTTCGTAATACCAGACTCCTTCCGAAGGCTCTTCCAAATATGCCTCATCCTTTTCAATTCCGTGTGTATGAGCAAGATACAGTTTATGATACAATTCCGCATCATTCGTTGTAATCGCTCCGCCCTCGCCACAAGTAATTGTCTTTACCGGATGGAAGGAAAAGCAAGTCATATCCGCAAGAGAGCCGACCTTTTTTCCATTGTATGCAGAGCCGATGGCATGTGCGGCATCTTCGATAAAAATCAGATTGAATTCATCACAAATGGCACGAATCTCTTCCTGTTCCACACACTGTCCCGTAAAATCAACCGCTACAACCGCTTTTGTCTTCGGTGTAATATGCTCACGGATGCTCTTCGGATCAATATTGTATGTCTCCGGATTGATGTCAGCAAAAACAGGTGTGGCCCCCACATAAAGTGCACAGTTTGCACTTGCGGCAAATGTCATGGGTGTGGTGATTACTTCATCACCTTCCTTTAATCCTGCCGCAATGCAGGCACAGTGAAGAGCTGCGGTTCCGTTCGAAACCGCAACCGCATATTTTGCGCCGGTATAATCCGCAAGATCTTTTTCCAGTTTTTTCACTGCAGGTCCACAGGTAATATAGTCGCTTAAAAGTACTTCTTTTACGGCCTCAACATCGGTTTCGTCCACGCACTGTCTGCCATAAAATATCTTCTTTTCTCTAACGGGCTTTCCGCCCATAATTGCCAGCTGTTCCATTTTAGTCCTCTTAACTTACGGCCAGAGTTTTTCCGGATAAATACCCTCTTTTGCCATTCTTGCAAATTCTTCTCTGGCTACTTGCGTATCCTCCTGATACGTAATGCCGATCCATTTTTCATCCGTCGGAAGAATCCGTACGGACGCTTTCTTTTCTTTGATCAATTGATCGATCAAAACAGGTACCAGGAATTCTTTCTTGGTAAGATCACTTGATTTATCGGAAAGAAACCGAATAAAGTATTCCTCTAAAATATCCAGGAAATCCGCATCGCAGGCCCACATATTCATCGATACGACGCTGTCCGGGCAAATGATTTCCTTCGACTCTTCCGTGGAAGTAACTGCCACGTTATCCTTTATAGCAATGTCTCTGGATTCAATAACACCGGTAAGCATGCCCTCTTCATTTCCGACACACACGCCTCTGGTAACGGTTCCGTTTTCACTTACGGTGTTTTTCAAAACGAAACCGGCCATAGCCATACGAAGCATATCCGTTTTCTCATGCGGAGTAACCAGAAAATCATGCAAAAGGCGGAATGCCTTTTTGCCGTAATAATCATCCGCGTTGATAATAACAAACGGCTCCTTTACGGTTCCCTTACATGCTAAAATAGCCTGTCCGGTTCCCCAGGGTTTTTTCCTCTCTTCCGGTACCGAAAATCCTTCCGGAAGATCTTCCAACTCCTGAAAAACATACTCAACAGGCATAACTTTGGCGATCCTGTTTCCGATCACCTCTTTAAACTCTTCTTCTATTGCATGACGAATTACAAATACGACCTTATCGAATCCTGCTTCTTTTGCATCATAAATCGAATAATCGATAATGATTTCGCCGTTTTCATTCATCTTTGTCAGTTGCTTGATTCCGGTTCCGAAACGGCTTCCGATTCCGGCCGCCATAATGACAAGTGTTGTTTTCATTCTCATCCCCCTAAGACTCAAACTAAGAACTGATCATACCATTCTTATCCGTATATTTTACCACAAAAAGCCCCTCATCGTCAAAAGCCTGTCCGTCATACCCAACGATACCAGCCGACGCCCTGAGCCCAGAAAAAGAACAATCTGTAAAGCGCTGTGGCTGTCACAAATAACGTAAGGAAAAACTTGTAGTGTTCTTTTTTTGTTTCTTCAAAAACCTCGGTAAGCATCCGAATGCTTCCCCAGATCAAAAAGCTCATAGAGCCGAACATTGCACGGTCCGGAACATGAGGCGAAAGTGCCAGTGCAAGGTAAGAAACGATTCCACCGGCTAACAGCATGTAGGTTGCATAATCCGGTTTTTTCTTCATTACCAGACGATAGAGAATAAATACAAAAATTGCTACTACAATTGTAGGCAATAAGTATTCAAAAGATCCCTTAAAATAGTCCAGTACACGTTTGCAAAGATCCAGTTTCCAGCTGCCGAGCGATTGAATTTCGCTCTCTCTGACATTGTTTCCTGGTGCCAGGATCATAAACGCGGAACCCATAAGCAGAGAAATGCAACCTGTTATCATCCAAACCGGAATCTTCTTTTTCAATTTACGGGAATAAAGGATAACCGTAGCGACAGCAATCAGGAAATATGTCGGTCCCATGTTTTCATTGGTCCAGCCGGCCAGTAATCCCCAAAGAAAAACACCGAGCGCCTTCAGTATACCAAGGCCTTTTGATTCTGTTTTCTCTTCGTCTTTATTTCCCGAAAGCTGTTTGATATAAATCCAGACAAGCGGGAAAGAAAGCATGGTCATATACAGATAATTCGCGGTCCCGGACTGCCATAGCATGGTTTCCAGAATATTCGGATTAAATGCAACAAGCATGGATCCCGCCAGAAGAATCATCGTAGCGTCCCACTTCTTTCCGGCCTTTGCAATGAATACGGAAAGCATACAGAAAACGACGGTATTGCAGATATTGCAAAGAGTTCCGCCGCCAAAAAGCAAAAACTGGAGCAGTGTATGAGCAACAGTTCGCCCGCCCCAGTTATTATAATGCCAAACCTGACTCTGTACGATGTCACCGACACCCTGAATGCGTTCATTCGTAACCAGATTGGTCCAGTACCACAAATCATCCTGCATAAAGATGACAATGCGGTTACACAGATACAGAATGAATATAAAACATGCCATCAAAAGAAAGACAACAGGTTTGAAAATCTTATTTGATTTATTATGATCCATCTGAAAATCCGACATATATCCGATTTACTTCAAAGGCTTTGCGCCTGCTTTTTCCTGTAATTTCTCAACAGCACGTTTGAATGCGTTTTTCTTCTTCGGAGGAGGAAGTTCCACCTTTCCGTGAATTGTTTTTACACCCTGAATATACATACCGCTGATGATTGCCTTAACTTCCTTCTTTACCGGAATGGTATCAAAGATTTTTTCGTCTGCGATCAATGTAACAATCTGAGGTCCGACTTTGGCTTTTACAACCGGAACTTTCATTCCTCTGCTCATCTTCGGTGTCTGATCGATTACGGACTGCGGAAATCCCGCATCTTTGAATTTCACACGTTTCTTATCAATAATCAGCATGGATACCGTCTGGCGATTCGCTGCAAGATACTCTTCCTGCTGCTCCTGTTTCTTCTGCATCTTTTTTCCGAGAATATATAAAACCACAATTGCCGCAATCAGGACTACCGTCACAATAATAAGCACAATCGACCATGTCGGCATTTTAAACAACATATAGTAATTCATATTCGTACCTTTCCAAATCCTTATTCGGATAAGCATTGTTTATCCGTGGGTTATTGTAACAAAAAATCCGCCGCCTAGCAAGTTTTCGCGGTAATCGTGACCGATGCCTCCGATACCGGAATTCCATTGCTTGCAAGTGTGTATTTCAAGGAAATGCGAAGTTCGTTCTCCTTCCACTCGGCCTCGACGCCGGATGTAATTATTTCAAAACAGATTTCTCCGAACGGTGTCTGATAAATGCATTCCGTCTCAAAATCATTTATAAACAGCATCTCCGAGTTTACCGGCCCGCTTTTGACGATTCTGCATTCTGTTTTGTCGTCTTTCCGATTCAGAAAAACATGCGTTTTAATCTCTTCCTCGGATTCTTCCGCCGTCTCTCTGTAAAACAGTTCCGTTTCGTCTTCCTTGCGAACCCAGTAACCGTTGGAAAGCGTTTCGATTTCCTCGCGCTCATTTCCCTGCTCCATAATGCCAAGGACATGAACGGTAATCAGTTGTTTTTCCATAGTCTTGTTCCGTTTAGAATTGATAATCCGCCTTCTTTGTCTCCGTCAAAAATACCTGAGCCGAAGAATACTTCTCTTTCATCGATAGAAATGCTTTTTCGGCATCTTCCCTTGTCTGAAACAATCCGAATACGGAAGGTCCGCTTCCGCTCATCATGGCTCCGTAGGATCCGAGAGAGATGAAATCGTTCTTGATTTCTTCTATTTCCGGATATTTTGTAACCGTTACCTTCTCCAGCACATTTCCCATAAGCTTCGCCATACGGCCGAGGTCTTCTTTTTCAATTGCTTCGCACTGGGATGTGATATCCGGATGTTCCTTCAGTTCATTCGCATGAAGGTTTTCATACACATACTTTGTCGAAACGTCAAAATCCGGCTTAATTAAAACAAGCGGAATCTCCGGCAAATCCGAAAGCGGTGTGAGTATTTCTCCGATTCCTTCCGCAAGGAAGGTTCCTCCGGAAATGCAATACGGAACGTCCGCCCCGATTGGGAGAGAAATCTTTCGAAGTTCATCCTCTGACAGCTGTAGGTCAAAAAGTCTGCTCATTCCGCGAAAGACACAAGCAGCGTCCGTGCTTCCACCGGCAAGTCCTGCTGCCATCGGTATTCTTTTTTCAAGACGGATCCGAACACCACCGGTAAGACTGTATGTATCTCTCATCAATACGGTGGCTTTATAGATCAGATTGCTTTCGTCACAGGGAAGTGTAGGATTGTCGGTTGTCAGAATAATACCGTCTTCTTCCGTTCTCTGAATCGTAACCGTATCGTATAAACCAATGGTCTGCATGATCATCCGCAGATCATGATATCCGTTTGGTCTGCGACCTGTAACATCCAGCCCGAGGTTAATTTTGGCATATCCTTTTTCCGTAACAGAATTCATACTTGATAATCCGCTTTCACTTCGCAGTTATTTTACACAGCCAATCAGTTCCCGTACGGTTTCCGTACCGGTCTTCTTCAGATAGTCTTCAATTCCGTCTACCACTTTTATGGTTGCATACGGATCAAAGAAATTCGCAGCGCCGACACTGACCGCGGTTGCTCCGGCCATGATAAACTCCAGCGCATCTTCCGCCGTTGCAATTCCGCCCATTCCGATGATCGGAATCGATACGGCATTTGCACATTGATATACCATTCTGACTGCCACCGGTCGAATCGCAGGTCCTGAAAGGCCGCCGGTTTTATTCGCAAGCACAAACTTTCTTCTTGCAATATCAATTTTCATTCCGGTAATGGTATTGATCAAAGAGATTGCATCGGCACCTGCTGCTTCCGCTGCCTTTGCCATTTCCGTAATGTCGGTTACGTTCGGGCTCAGTTTCATGATGACCGGTTGTTTTGCCTTGCTTTTAATCTCTTTGGTTATCGCATAAAGCGCCTCTCTTTTCTGGCCGAATGCGATGGCTCCTTCCTTAACGTTCGGGCAGGAAACATTGATTTCCAGCATTGCAACATTGGTATCGGCAAGCCTTTCCACAACTTCCAGATAATCTTCCGTTGTTTTTCCGCAGACATTTACAATAACCGGAGTATCAAATGCTTTTAAAAACTCCAGATCTCTTTCGATAAAAACATCCACACCCGGATTCTGCAGGCCGATGGCATTTAACATACCGCTCGGCGTTTCCGTTACTCTCGGTGTCGGATTTCCTTCCCAGGGCACATTGGCCACACCCTTGGTCACAATTGCTCCAAGTCTTCCGATATCCACGAAATCGGTATATTCCATTCCGGAGCCAAACGTTCCGGAAGCCGTCATGACGGGATTTTTGAATTCCACACCTGCTATGCTAACCTTTGTATCCATGATTAAATCTCCACTTCTTTTGCATCAAAAACAGGTCCTTCGGTGCAAATTCTGGTATTGTTGACATGCGAATGATCATCTTTGTGAGTGGTCTTCGCCACGCAGCCAAGGCAGGCTCCTACTCCGCATGCCATTCTTTCTTCAAGCGAAATATAGGCAGTGATATTGTTTTCTTCCGCATATTTTTTAATGGCACGAAGCATCGGCATCGGTCCGCAGGCCATGATGATATCGGGAATAAAACCGCTTTCCCGAAGTGCATCCATTACATTTCCTTTTACTCCCACACTTCCGTCTTCCGTTGCAGGAAGCACTTTTCCATAGGATTCAAATTCCGAAAGGAGAAACGTATCCGCGTTGCGATATCCCATGAAGCTGACGGTTTCTGCACTGATTTCCTTCAACATTCTTGCCGTATAAAGCATCGGCGGAATTCCGATACCGCCACCCATCAATGCAACTTTTTTCCCTTTTGCAGTTTCAACGGGAAATCCGTTTCCGAGAACCGAAAGAATCTCAACCTCGTCTCCCTCTTTCAATACGGAGATCAGGCGGGTTCCTTCTCCTGCGATACGATAGACAAAGCGAATTTCTTCTTTTTCTTTGTCACACTCACAGATACTGATCGGGCGAAGCAACAATCTTGCGTCCGAGGGAGGAAATATCCCTGCGAATTGACCGGGGCAGCAGGCTTTTGCACCTTCCGCTTTTACCCGTAAATCGAAGATTCCTTCCGATATCTCTTTTTGTGATACGACCTGGGCCGTTTCTTTCTTTCGAAATTTCAATTCATTCATTTTCACTACTCTTCTCTTTGATATACTAATTTACCGTCACATACGGTAGCAATAACCATTCCCTTTAAAGCTCTTCCAAGGAAGGGGGAATTTGAGGCTTTCGATGCAAATTCTTTTACCACCCATTCTTTACGTGGATCAAAAATACACAGATCCGCGGTCTTGCCTTCTTTTATCACTCCTCCGTCCAACCCGTAAACAGAAGCCGGATTGTAAGTCAATTTTGCAACTACATCTGTAAGCGGAATGTTTTCTTTTACTACAAGCTCCTCATAACATAACGGGAGTGCGGTTTCCAGCCCGGTCATACCGCTTGGCGCTTCCGTGATGGGTCTTTCCTTCTCTGCTTTTGTATGAGGGGCGTGATCCGTTGCAATCAAATCTATGGTATTGTCCCTAATCCCCTCGATTAGTTTTTTTCGGTCTTCTTCCGTCCGCAGAGGCGGATTGCACTTTGCGTTTGCCCCGAATTCTATAATTGCATCTTCCGTCAGAGAAAAATGATGGGGTGTTACTTCCGCATGGATCCGGCGATTTGTACCCTGTGCAAGAACCGCTTCTCGAATAAGCTCCACACTCTCTCCGGAGCTTACATGTTGAACATCCAGGATAGCTCCTGTTTCCGATGCGATTTGTAAGTCCCTTCGAATTAAGGATACCTCCGCTTCTTTCGGAGAACCGTCCACTTTATAATAGGCAGATGCCTTTCCTCTGTTGATTCCGTTCTGGGCAATCAACGTCTTATCTTCTTCATGAAGGCTGATGGGAAGATTCAGGGCAGCGCTCTTTTTCATGGCTTCTCTTAAGAATTCCGCATCCATCAGTGGCAGTCCGTCATCCGTAAATCCGACGGCACCGGCATTCATCAGTGCCTCCATATCCGTCAGTTCTTTTCCCTTCATTCCCATGCTAACATTCGCACAGGAATGTACATGGATTGCCGTCTTTTTTCCTTTTTCCAGCACATAATTCAGTGTTTCGATGCTGTCGACAACAGGCTTCGTATTGCACATCAGAACAACATCCGTATATCCGCCCGCGGCCGCAGCCTTTGCGCCGGTTTCGATATCCTCTTTCTCGGTAAAACCGGGATCACGGAAATGGGAGTGTACATCAATTAATCCCGGGAACACAAAGCATCCTTTTGCATCAAATGCTCCTTCGTCGAAGGATACTTTATCGTCCGGTTTTTCATCGTATCGATGGATGGATGTAACAATTCCGTCGGAAATTGTCAAATCGGCGTATCCTTCCCAGCCCTCCCCGGGATTTACCACATATCCGTTTTTGATTGAAGTAATCTCTTTCAATTGCACCTCTTACTCTGTCGCAGGTTTCCACGTTTTTAAGTGTTCCATCAGTTCTTCAAAATGCATACCGTGGCTTGCTTTAACCAACACCGCATCTCCGCGTCGCAACACTTCATCTTCGTGTTTATAGAACTCTTCTTTGGATTCAAAATACTGAATCGGAGTTCTGACTTCTTTTCCGAATCCTCCTCCGGCAAGTTTGTTTTCCAGATCAATCAGGAAAGAATCCGCGACCTTGCTCTCCTCGGATTTCGCTCCGTCATAAATGGATTTCCCGAGTTTTCCGATACAAACCAGAACATCCACTTCCTTCTTAACTGCATACTTTCCGACACCTTCATGGAGCCAGATTTCATCGCTTCCGAGTTCAAACATATCTCCCAAAATTGCAACCTTGGGCGTATCGGAAAGACAAAGCAGATCAATTGCGGCATTCATGGAAACAGGATTGGCATTGTAGCAATCATCGAGAATGGTAAGATTCTCTGTCTGAACAACATTTCCTCGTCCGGGTGTCGCTTTGATTTTTTCAATTCCGGCCGCCATTTCCTTTTCATTCAGACCAAGCACATATCCGACACTGATTGCCGCAAGCGCATTATAGAGTCTGTGAATACCGGGAAGCGGAATAGTAATCGGAAATACCATATCGCCACAGGCTATCGTACAGTCACTGCCGAGAAGTCCCTTCGTTGTAACGCTCAAAGGATGCACGGGCAGCTCTTTGCTGCTGCCGAAATACAGAACCTTCTTTCCGTTCACTTCTTTTATCGTAGATAACTTATCGTCATCACCGCTTAACACTACCGTTCCGTCTTCTTTCAAAAACTTAAAGATTTCGGTTTTTGCGGCAAGTACTCCGTCTCTGTCATGAAGATTTTCCAAATGGCACTGACCGATATTAGTGATTACCGCAACATCGGGCTTCGCCATTTTTGCAAGTCTGGTCATCTCTCCGAAATTGCTGATTCCCATCTCGAGAACGGCAACTTCATGCTCCTCTTTAATCTTGCAGATGGTAAGAGGAAGACCGATTTCGTTATTGAAGTTTCCTTCTGTCTTTAAGACATTGTATTTTTCGGATAAAACCGCTGCAATAAACTCTTTTGCAGATGTTTTTCCGACGGAACCCGTGATTCCGACCACCTTGATATCCAGGCTGTCACGGTAAAACTCCGCAATCTCTTTCAGCGCCAGAAGCGAATCCTTTACAACAATACAGGGTCCCTTTGCATCCTCCGGCACATGCTCGCAGACAACCGCAAGTGCACCTTTTTCAAAAGCGGATGCAATATAGTCATGTCCGTCAACCCGTTCCCCTTTTGTGGCAATAAAAACATAATCCTTTTCCACAAGTCTGGAGTCTACGCACACTCCCTGCGCTTCTTTGTTTCGATCCGGATTTTCACTTTTACAGTTTAAAACTCCTCCGCAGATTCGAAGGATACTCTCTATATGAATTCCTCTCAAAATGTTCACTTCCTTATCGATATTTTTCCATGGACAACTCAATAATGTGTTCGCAGAGTTCTCCGTAGGATAATCCTATTTCTCTTGCTTCCTGCGGCAATAAGGACGTCGGTGTCATTCCGGGCAGGGTATTTGCCTCCAAACAATATACATCGCCGTTTTCGGTCAGGATTGCATCTATTCTGGCATAGGTAACCAGGCCGAGAACATGAAATGCTCTCTCACAGATTTCCTGAACCTTCGCAGTATTTTCGTCACCGATCTGCGCAGGACATGTTTCGATGGTACTGCCTGCCTGATATTTGTTTTTGTAGTCATAAAAACCTGCAACCGGCGCAATTTCAACAACCGGAAGCGCTTTTCCGTTAATGATACCGCAGGTCAGTTCTCTTCCCTTAATAAACTCCTCAATCAAAACCTTACGGTCATATGAAAATGCTTTTTCCAAAGCATCGCCAAGCTCCGCTTCGGAATCAATAATGTAAACGCCTACACTGGAACCACCATTGCATGCTTTGACCACACAGGGATATCCGATTTTTTTCGCCTCGGTTAATGATTCCTCATAATCCGGTGCTCCCTTGATTATCGTAACGGAACGGGGAGTCGGAACATCGCCGGACTTGAAAAACTCTTTTGTAACCGCTTTATCCATGCAGATGGCGCTGCTTAAATAATCGGTTCCGGTATAAGGGATTCCCATCAGGTCAAATGCTGCCTGGATACGTCCGTCTTCACCGTTGGCACCGTGAAGCGCCATAAAGACGATTTCCGCTTTTTGACAAATTGGAATCACGTTCTCACCGAAAAAGTTACGATCTTCCCCTTTCATGGCACGAATGGCATTCAAATCCGGGTTTAATTCCTTTATTGCCTGGATTCCTTCACTCCAGTCGCGATCCAGTTCAAAAACATGTTCCGGATCGACGTCTTGAACGCCAAGATATACATCAAGTAAAACCACATTATGACCTCTTTCCTTCAATGCACGATATACTCCCGTGCCGGAAATCAGCGATACATCTCTCTCTGTGGAGTTTCCTCCGGCCAAAACTACGATATTCATGGTCTTTTCCTTTACTTATTTATATCCGAATTTTGTTTGTTGGTGCACCATTCGGACGTATTCTACATGCGCGAATCCCTGATTTTTCCTTATTTTCCGCACATTTCATCAACATTATAATGCAATTTCCCTTGTTTGACAATGATTGCAAAGTGTGTTACTTTTGCATCATAGGGCGCTTGTGCCCTTGAAAAAGTTGATGGAATTCACAAAAGAGGAATGGATTATGGGATTGAAGGAAACAAAAAACAAGGGTTTCTCCCTTGTTGAGCTTATCATTGTAATTGCCATCATGGCGATTCTGGTCGCTGTAATGGTCCCTGTTCTTTTAAGGTACATCGAAAAAACAAAAGTATCTTCCGATACACAGTTGGCAGATACGGTTCGAGGAGCTTTCCTCTGCGCCATTACCGACGCTAAGGTTTTATCGGATCCGGACAGTACTCCTTTTATCAACCAGCTTGAGACTACCGGTATGAATGCAGACGATAACAACTTCCGTACAACCCCCAGTGTCATGAGAGACAGTGTGGAAGAAATCCTCGGCACTTCATTGTCAAACTTAAATCAGAACATAAAGTCTGCTCACGATCCGGGTGCAAGATTCTTTGTTCAGACAGCCGGCGGAAATGTAATTGTAACAATTTTATACACGGACAGAAACGGAAAGAAAGATAAATCCACCAATACACCGAATAATGATATCGTAGTGGATTAATCCTTGCATTTGTTTAAAATCTTCGATATAATGAGCGAGCCGCTTTAAAGCGACTCGTTTTTTTTGCAAAGCAATCAGTGAGTTCGAAACCATCCTCACTTAAAACAAAACTAAGGAGACAATTTCATGAAAAAAACAGCGTTCTTTATCACCTCGGCTGCAATCATTGCAGCTTTGTATGTCGTGCTGACTCTGCTGATTTCCCTGATTCCGGGATTTGCCAATATGGCAATTCAGGTTAGAGTATCCGAAGCACTGACCATACTTCCTTTATTTACCCCTGCTGCCATTCCGGGATTATTCTTAGGATGTTTAATCAGCAATATTTTACTCGGTTCCGTTCCCCTCGATATCATTTGCGGCTCTCTTACAACACTGCTTGCAGCCGTAATCACTTATTTTATCGGAAGAACACTTTGTAAAGCAATTCACAATTCCGAAAACAAAAGCGGAAAACGTATTCTAGGCATCGTCGGAACCATATTGGGATCTCTTCCCCCGGTTATCGGAAACATGTTCGTGGTACCCCTGGTACTGATTTACGGATATCAAATCGAAGGCCTTTACTGGTTCTTTGTTCTGACCGTTGGTATCGGCGAACTGATCTCCTGTACGATTATCGGATTACTTCTTTCGTTTGTCATGAGAAAAACCGGTTTGGACATCAAACTAAATTCGGCCGGAAACTTAAAGAAATAAAAAAACCCTCCGGAATAACCGGAGGGTTTCTTATTATCGTTTTGTCTTACCAAAGCTTTTCGGGATATACTCCTGCATCTTTCAATGCCTGTACGGATGCCTGTACATAAGGCTTATCTTCTTTATAGGTCACCCCGAACCATTTGTCATTACTTGTTAATACATTTACGGTTGCTTTTCCGTTTTTCAAAAGTCTGTCTACTTCCATCGGAAGATAGCATTCCGCTTTCAACGGATTGTCGGGAACCTTCGTTTCAAAAAACTCTGCAATGGCACTTCCCAATTCTTCCAGAAGGCTTGGCGTAAATCCCCAGAAATTCATGGATACCGTAGTATTCTCGGAAACCGGAATATAGGTTTCTCCACCATCTTCGGAATATGCGGCACCGGCCTCATCATTCGTGCGAATAATCTTGGTTCGTTCCACAATATCCGTCAGAAAACCGTTTTCATCGGCACTGCAAAGTCCTCTTGAAACGGAGCCGTTCTCCGTAAGGGTATTTCCAAGTCTGTATCCGACCATCGCATAACGATACTTATCATCGTCCTGTGTCGTACTCAAAAACTGATACAGTTTTTCAAACGCTTCCACTCCGTAATAATCATCTGCGTTGATTACAGCAAACGGAGCCCCTTTTACGGCATTTCTTGCCGCATATACCGCATGTGCGGTTCCCCAGGGTTTTTCCCTGCCTTCCGGCACTTTGCATCCTTCCGGAATATCGGTAAGTTCCTGGAATGCAAATTCCACTTCCATTGCACCGTTTAATCTGTCGGTAATGCATTCACGGAAAATTGCCTCATTTTCTTTTTTGATAATAAAAACGGCTTTTTCAAATCCGGCGCGTTTTGCATCGAAAGAGAAAAATCGATGATCTTATCGCCTTGCTCATCTACCGGATCAATCTGCTTTAATCCGCCGTATCTGCTGCCCATTCCGGCAGCCATGATTACCAGGATTGGTTTCATTTTTCATTTCTCCTTATGTTTAAACTTCGAAAAGTAAATCTTCATAGGTCGGGAACGGCCAAATGCTCTTATCCGTGATGCTTTCCAGACGGTCTGCGGGTTTTCTCAAATTCTCCATGCAAACTTTTACCTGATCACGGTATGCAAATGCTTTTTCCTTATTTCCCTTAATTGCCTGCGCTTCTCCCAGGGCTTTCTTTAATGCTTCCAGAGCATCTTCCAGGTTTTCCAGAAGTTCCGTAACTTCCGTCAGAATATTTCTGGCTGCTCTGTCGGATACTCCAACGTTGTTTGCAAGTTTTACGGCTCCGGCAAGGTCCTTCATGTAAAGGAAGCCGGCAGGGATAATCTGCTTGGATGCCATTTCCACCATGCAGTTTGCCTCGATATTCAAGGTCTTTGAATAGGTTTCATACAGAACTTCTTTTCTGGAATTCAGTTCCGCTTCCGTATAAATACCAAACTTTTCAAACAGCTTGATTGCTTTTTCGGTAGTAAGTGTTTCGATTGCATCCAGCATGGTAGGCAGATTCGGAAGGCCTCTTCTCGCCGCCTCTTTTACCCATTCCGGAGAATAACCGTTTCCGTTGAAAATGATTCTCTGATGATGTGCCAGGTATTTCTTAATCAAATCATGGCAGGCAATATCAAAGTTATCCGCCTTCTCAAGAATATCAGCAGCCTCACAGAAACTCTCGGCTACAATCGTGTTCAGAATGACATTCGGATCACCGATGGAATCAGCAGATCCAACCATACGGAACTCAAATTTATTCCCTGTAAAAGCAAACGGTGAGGTTCTGTTACGGTCCGTAGGATCGATTAACAGATCCGGGAGGGTATCTACGCCTGTAGCAAGCACTTCATTGTTAATCAAATGCTTTGCTTCACCGGTTTCCACGAGCTGTCTTACCACGTCGTCCAGCTGTTCGCCGAGGAAGATGGATACGATTGCCGGAGGTGCTTCGTCCGCGCCGAGACGCAAATCATTTCCGACATCGGAAGCGCTCTGGCGAAGAAGATCCGCATGTGTATCAACTGCCTTGATAATGCATGCAAGAACCAGCAAAAACTGAATATTGGCATTCGGCGTATCCCCGGGATCGAGCATATTCACACCGGTATCCGTCGTAAGTGACCAGTTGTTATGCTTACCGCTTCCGTTGATACCTGCAAAAGGTTTTTCATGAAGTAAGCATGCCAGGCCGTGACGCTCGGCCACCTTACGCATTGTCTCCATTACCAGCTGGTTGTGATCCACAGCCACATTTGCAGTCTCATAAATCGGGGCAAGTTCATGCTGTGCAGGAGCTACTTCGTTGTGCTGTGTCTTTGCGGTAACACCCAGTTTCCAAAGTTCGATATTTACGTCCCTCATAAAGGAACCGATTCTTTCCCGGATGCTTCCGTAATAATGGTCACTCATCTCCTGACCCTTCGGAGCATTTGCACCAAAAAGGGTTCTTCCGGAGTATAAAAGATCATATCTCTTTAAGTATTTCTTACGGTCTACCAAAAAGTATTCCTGCTCCGCACCGACACAGGGGCTGACTTTTTTTGCATCGGTGTTTCCGAATAAGCGAAGAATACGAAGTGCCTGTTCGTTAATAGCCTGCGTAGAACGAAGAAGCGGAGTTTTCTTATCGAGCGCTTCGCCTTTATAGGAGCAGAATGCCGTCGGAATACAAAGAATTGCACCGGTTGCATCCTCTCTGACAAAGGCAGGGGAAGTAATATCCCAGGCCGTATATCCTCTGGCTTCAAAAGTTGCCCGAAGTCCGCCGGAAGGGAAACTGGAACCATCGGATTCACCCTTAATCAATTCCTTGCCGGAGAATTCCATCATCATTTTTCCGTTTGCATCGGGATGGGTGATAAAGGAATCATGCTTCTCGGCAGTAAATCCGGTAAGCGGCTGGAACCAATGTGTATAGTGGGTGGCACCTTTTTCAACTGCCCAGTTCTTCATACAATCCGCTACAACATTAGCGGTCTCTCTGGAGAGTTCTCCACCATGCTCCATCACCCTCATTACTTCATCGTATGCATCTTTCGGAAGATACTTCTCCATAACGGCGGGAGTAAATACATTCTGTGCAAAAATCTCCTCGATGTTAATCTTTTCCATTTGCTCTGTTCCTTTCAAGGCTTCGTTTCTGACTCTATTCTTTGGATACTCTTAAGATGTCCCCTTTTTCCGGTTTTACACTTAAATTCAAATACAGTATTTCCTGCGGGTGGGGAGCGCTCTCTCTTGCATTTCTTTCCCCGTCCGTAATTCCGACTACATCTGTAGTAATATTCTCTCCGTTCGGCTTCATGATCTCGATACTGTCACCGACACAGAATTTGTTTTTCTGTTCGATTCTGGCAAATCCACGCTCGTCAATTTCTTCCACGATTCCGAGATAAACAGATTCGCTCACATAAGTATTGGCATCATAGATCTGATTCTCAGCCGTAGGTTTCCCGAAATAAAAGCCTGTCGAAAATTCACGATAAGTACATTTGCGAATTTCGGTATGATACCAGTCCATATTGGTACGGTATTTTTCTTCCGACTCGAAGTAATCGTCAATTGCCTTCCTGTATGTTCTGGCAACCGTTGCCACGTATAACGCGGTCTTCATACGTCCTTCAATCTTCAACGAATCGATTCCGGCATTAATCAGTTCCGGAAGATATTCAATCATACATAAATCCTTGGAATTGAAGATATACGTTCCTCTTTCGTTTTCCTCAATCGGAAGATATTCTCCCGGTCTGGATTCTTCCATAACAGCATATTTCCAGCGGCAGGGATGCGTACATTCTCCCTTGTTTGCATCGCGGCCCGTAAAATAATTGGAAAGAAGACAACGTCCCGAATAGGAAATGCACATTGCTCCGTGTACGAAGCTTTCGATTTCCATCTCCTCCGGAATATTTGCCCGAATCTCCTTTATTTCTTCCAGAGAAAGTTCCCTGGCGGAAACCACTCTTTTTGCCCCCATTTCCCACCAGAATTTATAGGTTAAATAGTTGGTATTGTTTGCCTGTGTGGAAATATGGATTTCCACATTCGGACAGTTTTCTTTTGCTAATGTAAACATACCCGGATCGGAAATCAAAACAGCGTCCGGTGTAACCGAAGACAGTTCACGAAAATACTGCGCTGCTCCTTCCAGGTCATAATTATGCGCAAAAATATTGGCGGTCACGTACACCTTTACTCCATGTGCATGTGCAAATGCAATTCCCTCCTTCATTTCATCCAAGGAGAAATTCTTTGCCTTGGCACGAAGTCCGAACGCTTCTCCGCCGATATATACCGCATCCGCTCCGTAGAGCACGGCTACTTTTAATACTTCCAGGCTCCCAGCGGGAACCAGCAGTTCCGGTTTTTTCATTTTCATTCCGTTTCGTTCTATTCTTTCGCGACCGGTTTCTTCACCGATACACTGATTCCGTCACCTACCGTAAGGATTACCGTATCGAGTAACGGATTATGTTTCAGTTCATAGAGGTAATCCCTCATTCTGGTATGGATTGTCCGATTTCTTCGACAAACCGCGTATCTGGACTCCATCACGTCGCCGTCCTGCAATACATTGTCTGTAATCAGCATTCCGCCATCTTCAAGAAGTCTCATTACTTCCGGCAAAAAATGAATGTACTGTCCCTTTGCGGCATCCATAAAGATGAAATCATACCGTCCTACAAGTGTAGGAAGAATTTCCGTAGCATCCCCTTCCATAAGGGTAATCTTATTTCCGAATTCCGACTTCGCAATATTCTCTTTTGCAATCGGAATACGTTTTTCGTATTTCTCTATTGTGGTAATGACAGCATCCTCTTCGGAATACTCTGCCATAAGTAATGCGGAAAAGCCTGTCGCGGTTCCGACCTCCAGAATCCTGCGAGGCTTTCTGACAGAGAGAATGAATCTTAAGAATCCCTGCATATCCTTTCGGATAATCGGTACATTCCCTTCGATTGCTTCTTTTTCAATCTGATCCAGAAAAGGAGAATTGCCCTCGTCCAGAGAATTGATAAAGGTTGTTCTTCTTTCGTTTGAAATCAAGACTCTGTCCTCTTTTCTAATTCTCTTCGGATTCCGGCTCTTCGCTTTCCGTCTCGGTGTCTTCCTCGGTACTTTCGTCTTCGCGGACGAAGTTTCCTTCCGTCTCTTCCTGCTCTGCTGCCATGATAGCCATCATTTCAAGCGGAGTCATGGATGTATTAAGCGTATATGCTCCGGGCTTTAACTCACCGGCATACTCGCTGAATTTCTCCTGCCATACAAACAGGCCGCCATCGCGGATTAAACCTTTTTCTTCCAGAAGCTTTCCGATTTCTTTAACGCTCTTTCCTTCTACTATTGCTACGTTAACATCAATTCCCGGTTCACGATCCACCGGTTTTTCCGCAAAAATACGGAACCCGTAGTCATATGCAAACAAGGCTACTTTGTACAGCAGAAAAGCAGCTGCGCATAGCATCGCAACCTTAAGAATGATGGTACCAACTTGAATGAGTATCTTTTTGGGTCTAATCGTCATCTCTTTGTATCCTTTGTACTACAACAGTAGTTTATTCAAAATCTATCGCCATAATAAGACTTGTACTGATTTTCTGTAACAGGCGGCATACCGCAAGTTCGGCATCCAAAAACTCCGAGACTCTCGTATCGGAAAGCAGCCACCGATACTCCTCCTCAAACGATTCCGTGCGATTGAACATTTCGTCGCCGTTTAGAAGAGCCTGCATTTCAAATTTTTTGCGTCGGTATTCTCCTACCTGATTCCAGAGTCCTTCATCCAGTTTCAAAATTCTCTTCTTCTCGATGAAATTCTTGTAAATCGGAGTGTCACATACGCAGGCGGTGAATTCTTCGATTTCTTTTTCAAAACCCAGCATTTTACACCTCTTCGAAAATTGAAAGGATCATGGGATTTCTCTTTGTTCGTTTCCGGAACAGATCCCCGAGTGTATCCTTCAATGCGCCTTTTAACCGTCCCCAGTCGGTAACGCCCTGGGCGCGAAGTTTCTCCAGTTTCTCATAAGCAAGTGCAGTCGCCTCTTCCAAAAGATCCTCTGCATCTTTCATATATACAAAACCGCGGCTTGTAATGGTCGGTCCGGCCAAATACTCACCGGTATAACTGTCAATCACTAGTGTGACAACCACAATTCCGTCTTCCGCAAGATTCTGACGTTCACGCATAACAGTGGTTCCGACGTCACCGACTCCGAGTCCGTCCACATAGATTGCTCCGCAAGTGACGTCTCCGGTAATCTGCGCACTTTCTTCCCCGATTTCCAGAACATTTCCGGAACGAAGAATGAAGATTCGATCACTCGTAATTCCAAGTTCTTTTGCGATTTCTTCCTGTGCTTTTAGGTGCTTGTATTCACCGTGAACCGGAATTGCATATTGAGGTTGTGTCAGCGTGTAAAGCAGTTTGATTTCTTCTTTGCAGGCATGGCCGGAAACATGGGCATCCTGGAAGATAACTTCCGCACCTTTTAATAACAGGTCATTGATAACCTTTGTAACGGCCATTTCATTTCCGGGAATCGGATGCGATGAAAAGATAATCGTATCGCCCGGCGTAATCTTGATCTTCTTATGGGTTCCGCCGGCCATACGGCTCAACGCTGCCATACTCTCTCCCTGGGAACCGGTTGTAATGATAACCGTTTTTTCTTCGGGATAGTTCGGAATTTCATCCACATCAATCAATGTATTTTCCGGCACGGAAAGGCGGTTTAATTCCATCGCGGTCTGAATAATATTTACCATGCTGCGACCTTCCACCACAACTTTTCTGCCGTAGGTATGCGCGGTATTGATAATCTGTTGCACACGGTCAACGTTTGACGCAAATGTTGCAACGATGATACGTCGCATTTCATTGTCATGAAAAATCGTATCAAAGGTTTTTCCGAGCGTTTTTTCCGACGCGGTAAATCCGGGACGTTCTGCATTGGTGGAGTCACAAAGCAATGCCAGAACACCTTTTTTGCCAAGCTCGGCAAAACGTTGCAGGTCGATTGCATCTCCGTATACGGGAGTGTAATCCACCTTAAAGTCACCGGTATGCACAACAACACCGGCAGGTGTATAAATTGCAAGGGCTGCCGCATCCACGATGGAATGATTGGTTTTGATGAATTCCACGGAGAATGCTCCGAGTTTCACCACACAACCGAAATCCACCACAACGCGGTCCGTGTTGATTTCCAGTTTATGCTCTTTCAGCTTATGTTCAATCAGACCCATGGTAAGAGTGGTCGCAAAAATAGGCGCATTTACCTCTTTGAGAATATACGGAAGCGCACCGATATGATCCTCATGTCCATGCGTGATGAAAAAGCCTTTTAATTTACTCTGGTTCTCTTTTAAATACGTTACGTCGGGAATAACCAGATCGATTCCCAGCATATCATCTGTGGGGAAGCTCAATCCGCAGTCCACCACTATCATCTCGTCTCCATATTCAAAGACGGTGATGTTCATTCCGATTTGTTCCAATCCCCCTAAAGGGATGATTTTTATTTTTTCCGAATTCACTGCAATTCCACACCTTCCAGCAGTTGCTCAAATATTTTACCGACGGAGGATAACTCCTCTTCATCGGAGACAATTTCATAATTAGCTTCTTCGTCCGAAGGATTGGACAGGTCCTTTAAAATCAAAGCCTTGCCGTCTTCCTCCTCGCTGTCTGTTACCAGAATATAATTCACTCCGCCGACAGTTGTCTGCTCCAGCACATAAAACTCAATGTTTTCTCCGTCTTCGGAAAGAAATGATATTTTATCCATTTTTATCCTCTTTGTTCGTCCAAATACCATTGCAGGATGAAAGTCGCTGCAATTTTATCTACGTATTTCTTCCGTTCTTTTCCGGCTATCCCTGCCTCGTTCATCAACTCATCCGCTTCCACCGTGCTCAATCTTTCATCCATAAAAACCACGGGAAGACCGGTTCTTCGCTCCAGCGATTCCTTGAATGCCTCGGTTTTTTCCACGCGCACTCCGCTGCTTCCGTCCATGTTAAAAGGACAGCCCAGAACGATTCTTTCTACGTTATATTCCACACATATTTCTTCGATTCGTGCCAGCGTCTGACGTAATTTGTCTTCCCTGTCACGACGAATAATCTCTACTCCGGATGCAATTAGTCCCGTAGGATCCGAAACGGCAACCCCCACCGTTTTTGACCCAAAATCCAGTCCGAGAATTCGCATATTAATCCCATCCGTTCGCTTCGATATAAGCAATCAGCATCTCTTCTACCAGTTCATCACGCTCTGCTTTCATAATCATGCTTCTTGCGTTGTTATGGCTGGTAATATAGGTCGGATCTCCCGACATAATGTAACCCACGATCTGATTCACGGGATTGTAACCTTTTTCTTTCAATGCCTCATACACATCGGAAAGAACAAGCTTTACTCTGTCCCTGGAATCTTTTTCAACATTAAAAAACTGAGTATCTGTGCTTACCACTGACATAACCTTCTCCTTTACGTAAAATGGTCACAATAATTCAATCATATTTTACCGCATGGCTATCCTTTCATCAAGTATAATCAGCCATTCCTCTACTCACAAAGATTATCTTCCTTTCCCTTCGAACCGTTGTATTCTTCCAAAATGCACCAAATAAAGACAGGGATTCCATAGAAAAAGTTCAACTCATAACGAACCAGCGCCATAGGTCCAAGCAAGACCGTCGCATAATGCAAGATATGTACCAGTCCCGCAAGAGAAAAGCTTTTGTGTCTGCGACTGATCGCATAAAACCAAAAATGAATAAAGCAAAGCAAAAACCACCCCGGACTGAAAAACAGCAAAAAGAAGATTCCATGCTGAGATTCTTTGTTATAAGAGATTGAATCCAGTTTTTCATGAAGAAAAGGAATCAATACCACTTCTTCTCCGGGCGGTGCCACCCTGTAGTCAAAGTAACTGCTCAAATCTTCTTTTCGATAGCCGTCGATTACCGCACCCGGATACCATCCGTCAACCGTGTTAATCAGGAATGAACTGATATAGGTCATTGGGTATCTTTTTCCCCATGTCAGCCAGAGTTTATAAAAGCTCGCGGAATCTTCCCTATATTTTTCAGTATTGAATTCTGTCTTTACAAAATCCGATACCGTCGCCCGATAGGCCTCCAGATTTACCTCCGGAACATATTGCATTAACAAATCCGTTTCTTCTTTGGGAAGCGTATCTTTATTGTATTTGTAAACTCTTGCCATTTGTTGCAGGGGAACCGACAGTTTCTCCTGCGGTTCGTATACTTTACAACGAAATGCCAAAGACAACGGTCCGATATAAAGGAAGTAAGGAACCGCAATCAGTGCAATAAGAAGAAGCAGCTTTTTATAGTATTTTTTCAAATAGGGAATGGAAAAGATTAGAATCAGAACCACGCAAACAAGCGCAATATATAATCCGTTGTTTCTTAAAATCATTGTAAGAAAAGCAAATGCCGCCAGTTCTTTTACATTATTTCTGTCCTTCAGGAACTCTTCACGATTCCGAAAAAACTCAAAAATCAAAAGAAAGAAAGCCATTTCCGCCGCGCAAAACAGCGTATCCTTAACCGCGGCAATCGCAAACATAGCTATAACAGGCTGAAGTGAAAAATAAACAAGCGTCGCCACTTGCATGAAAAATGAATGGAATCGTTTGTTTAAGCGATAAATAATATAAGAAAAGCAAGCAGAGAGAAGAAGCATTTGGACGATGGTATATACCACAATTCCAAGATTATAATTTCCCGTAATTGCATGAATACCTTCTACTGCCCCTCCTAAAAAGAGAGTATGAATTAACGGATGATGGGACGAATAGATTCCATCTGCCACCATACGCCATTCATCATACGCATCATAAGAAAAAACGCCCGGATAAACCGAAAGCCAGTAGGGAATCCATAAAAGAAACTGAACTCCCATCATAACAGGAAATGGAATCCTCTTAGCTTTCGTTTCTTTTACGGATTTACTGACGATAAAATCCCAGGCTGTCCACAAACCAAAACATATGAATGACGAAATAACGGCAATTATTACCATTCTCAAGTATAAACCCGGATCCGAAAACTGGATGGAATCCGTTTTGTCCAGCACCTTTCCGGCCGAAAACAAGAATCCGGCAATGATTCCGAACAAGGCAGAGTATAATGTGCTGTTTAGTATCCGTTTTTTTGAGAACATAATGCCTCTATGCTTATCCAAGATATGTTTTTAATGCTTCTACTTTATCCGTCTTCTCCCAGGGAAGATCCAGATCGGTTCTTCCGAAGTGGCCGTATGCTGCGGTCTGACGATAAATCGGGCGACGAAGATCCAGCATCTTGATGATTCCGGCAGGACGAAGATCAAAGTTTTCACGAACGATTTCCACAAGTCTTTCATCGCTCAGTTTGCCGGTTTCGAATGTATCTACCATGATGGAGGTAGGCTGTGCCACACCGATTGCATAGGAAAGCTGAATCTCACACTTGTCAGCGAGACCAGCCGCAACAATGTTTTTGGCAACATAACGTGCTGCATATGCAGCGGAACGGTCTACCTTGGTGCAGTCCTTTCCGGAGAATGCTCCGCCGCCATGACGTGCATATCCGCCATAGGTATCTACGATAATCTTACGACCGGTAAGACCTGCATCACCGTGAGGTCCACCGATTACAAAGCGTCCGGTCGGATTGATGAAGTATTTTGTATTCTCATCCAATAATTCCTTCGGAAGAACGGGATCAAAAACATACTTCTTAATATCTTCGTGAATCTGCTCCTGGGTAACATCCGGATCGTGCTGTGTGGACAATACCACAGCTTCAAGACGAACCGGCTTTCCCTCTTCATCATATTCCACGGAAACCTGTGTTTTTCCGTCCGGTCTTAAATATCTTAATGTTCCGTCTTTTCTGACCTGGCTCAGTTTTAAAGCAAGTTTATGCGCAAGGCTGATCGGGTAAGGCATCAACTCTTCCGTCTCATTGGTTGCAAAACCGAACATCATACCCTGATCGCCTGCTCCGATGGCCTCGATTTCCTCATCGCTCATTTTGTTTTCTCTTGCTTCAAGCGCCTTGTCAACGCCCATTGCGATATCGGCAGACTGCTGATCCAGTGCCACCATTACCGCACAGGTATCCGAATCAAAACCGATCTTTCCGCGATTATAGCCAATCTCATCTACGGTTTTACGGACGATACCCGGAATATCAATATGAGCCTTCGTTGTAAGTTCGCCGGTAACCAGTACAAAACCGGTACAGCAGCAGGTTTCGCAAGCCACACGGCTTAAAGGATCCTGCTCCATGCAGGCATCCAGAATCGCATCCGATACAGCATCGCAGACTTTGTCAGGATGTCCTTCCGTAACGGATTCTGAAGTAAATAAACGCTTTTCCATATCTCTCTCCTTTGAATGAAAAAGTCCGCTTCGAAAAGCGGACCTGATTTACACCAAATCCCCTTATTGTTCGAATTCATCGCTCAGGTTGGCACCTTCCCTTACGGGGGTTGCCGTGGCTTCACCGGTCCCTAGTTACCTCCACCACTCTGAATAAGAGAACTATAATTATCTAATTTCGAATATCTGATTAGGATACTACAACCGAAAATGCGGGGTCTTTGTATCCTGCTTTGGGATGATCGTCGCTTTCAATCAGCTCGATCTTTCCACCAAGTTTTTGAAGTTTCAGATGGAAATCCTCGTATCCACGCTGGATATATTCCACATCCGTAACCTTCGATTCACCCTCTGCGCAAAGTGCTGCGATGACAAGTGCTGCACCTGCACGAAGGTCCGGAGCTGCAATTTCCGCTCCCGTGTATTTCTCCACGCCGGTAATGATGGCGGTGTTTCCTTCTACCTTAATGTCGCTGCCCATCTTCATGAGCTCATCGACATATTTGAAACGGTTATCAAAAATACTTTCCGTAACGATACTGATTCCCTGAGAAATACCGAGTGTTACGGTCATCTGAGGCTGCATATCCGTAGGGAAACCGGGATAAGGAAGGGTTTTTACCTGCGTATTGCCGAGTCTCTTAGTTGCCACAACACGTACGGCATCATCGGATTCTTCCACGCGACAGCCGATTTCATCCAGCTTCGCATAAATACATTCCAAGTGCTTAGGGATGACATTCTTTACGGTAACATCACCCTGCGTAGCAGCTGCCGCCATCAGATAAGTTCCTGCTTCAATCTGGTCGGGAATAATCGCATATTCCGACTTGTGGAGCTTCGGAACACCATTGATACGGATAACGTCGGTACCGGCGCCCTTAATGTTTGCACCCATGCTGTTCAAAAAGTTCGCAAGGTCAACGACGTGGGGTTCCTTAGCGGCATTTTCAATAACGGTTCTTCCTTCCGCCATAACCGCTGCCATAATAACATTAATGGTAGCTCCGACAGAGACCTTATCCATAAAGATATGGGCGCCTGTCAGATTCTGTGCATGTGCGATTACCGAGCCGTGGCGAACGTTTACGGTTGCACCGAGGCTTCGAAATCCCTTGATATGCTGGTCGATGGCACGGGTTCCCAAGTTGCATCCGCCGGGAAGGGGTACTTCCGCATTCTGATACTTGCCGAGAAGGGCACCGATCAGATAGTAGGATGCACGAATCTTACGAATTCCCTCATTCAGGATGACCTGATTGTGAATTCTCGAACCGTTGATTTTGAATGTATGTCGATCCACTTTGATGATTTGTGCACCGATGCTTTCCATAGCCTGCATCATTACGTTGGTGTCACGTACATCGGGAACATTTTCAATTGTAACTGTTTCATCTGTCATGATGGATGCGGCAAGAATCGCAAGTGCGGCATTTTTGGCTCCGCCGATCTCTACCTCTCCAACCAGGGGATTTCCCCCCGTAATCACGTATTTTTCCATGATATCCTCCGAAACACAATCGACTTATTATACCCTATTTTGTGTCGAATTGCAATTCTATCTCATGTCATTTACATATGGGTCAACGGATCCACCTGAACTCCGTTGATAATAATTTCAAAATGCAGGTGAGGGCCTGTCGAAACGCCGGTCGAACCGGACTTCGCAATGGTCTGTCCCTGGGATACACTCTGACCCGGTGATACCAAAATCTTGCTTAAGTGAGCATATCTGGTCATTCTTCCGTCCGGATGACGGAGGGTAATACAATATCCGTAACCGCCGGCCCAGCCTGCGCTTACAACCACACCACCACAGGATGCATATACCGAAGATCCGATAGGTGTGGCAATATCCACGCCCTTATGATAAGAGGATGCGCCCGCCGTCGGAGATCTTCTTCGTCCGAATCCGGAAGAGATACGTCCACCGGAAAGCGGCCATATATAAGTCGGCGGGATCTTGGTGCCGCGTTCCACGATTTTGGGAACCGCTTCCATCAAAACATCCTGCTTTACAATTTCTCTGGACACTTCCTTGTCATTGGAATAATGGATATCCGCAATAATCTCGCGGTATCCTGCCATCGGCTGCTGCAATACAACCTGCTGGTTGGTAAACCATTCATCGTTATCAACGTACTGGACTTCCGCTTCATATGTTTCGTTATAATGTTCCCTATTCACCCATTCCACCGCAAGTTCCGGTTCGGGAACGGTAATGATCAGAGTCTGTCCTACATGAATCGTGGAGTTGACGGTTTCCATATATTCCGAGTTCATTTGCACGATGGTCTCCATCGGGATATTCAGTTTCATGGAAATTGCGGAAAGGGTATCTCCCGCCTGCACCACATAGGTCTGTTCCACCTCCTGCTCTGCGGTAAGCAGTGCAGCCGCTTCATCTACGGTCAATAAATCCTCTTCGGAAACACTGGTCAGAACCACTTCAATTTCCTCGCTTAAGTTCATCTGCTGCAAGCCAAGTGTATAATCGTCAAATCCCAGATCAAAAGCTTCTTCTCCGGCTTTATCGGCCTCATACAATGTTGCTCCGACGCCGCCCGAAAGCTGGATTTGTCCTTCATCCGGATTCTTCTTGCGAATCGATGCAGTGAGCACGTTTAAGTCTCTGTTTTCGTCTTTTTCCATCACTACTTCGTATTCATTTTTCGTATCATACGGAGCAATGGTTCTTTCAAGAAGTTCCATAATATCATCCGCGGAAGCCATATTGACGGTAATACCCCTTACCTTCATTGTGTAAGCGGTTCTTCTTTCCTTCCTTTCATGCTGCTGCATGACCTCTTTCATTTTGGAAATGATATCTTTGTCGCTGTCAATCGCGCGGAAAATCTTTTCCTCACCGGTAATGGTATAATCCATCGGATCCAGAATCACCAGTCTGTCCTTTCTGGTAGCCATTGATTTTCTCGCCGCCGCCAGAAGATCGTCCGCGTGCTTCTCATTGGACACCACACCAACCTCTTCGCCGTAGATCCAGATGGTAAAACTGTTGTTGCCTTTTCTCTCAAACGGATGAAAATTCGGCATGAAAAAAAGTGCAACAACAAAAGCGCCAATCAGCACTCTTATCATTAACACTCTTAACCTTATTGCATATCTCGAAAAATGTTTCATATAGCCGTTAATAAACCGCGGCATTCTTTTCCTTCAAAAGGAGGTTTATAAAATCTGCAAAATCTTCAAAACCGTCAGAATAATGTTTGCCGCACCAAGGGCAATTGCGATGATAACCGCAACGCGAATGGATTTAACCTTTTCATATAATTCCCGATTATGTTTGGTAAGTCCGTCGGTCTGGTTCTTAAACTCATCCACAACAACTGCCTGAACGTTACGATATACTTTTACGTTCTCTTTGTGTACGAATTCATCGGACTGCTTAAACATCTCTTCCAATGCTTTGCGGTCCTCTTCCTCCTTCGCAAGACGAGCTTCTTCCTTTTCCTTCTCGGCAGCGAGACGCTTTGCCTCTTCCTCTGCCTTCAATTCCTCGTCTTCCCCGGGATTCTTAATATTATCAACCGTTGAACGGATATATTCCAAATGGTCAGCAATTTCTCTGTTTTCACGGCGCATGGTAAGAATGGCATTATCCATGGTTGCCTTTACGGAAGTCTTTAATTCTTCCGAAGAGTTGCGCACATCATCAACGGAAGTACGCACGTCTTCCGCAATCTGGCGAACTTCCGAAACGGAATCGGAAACCATAAGGCTGGACTGCTTCATCTGATCAACCGGAATCATCAGCGTATTGCTTACAGACTCATTTAAACTGCTTCCGACATCCATTCCTCTTAACGCTTCATCTACCGCAACCATAATGGCTTCGGAAAGATCCGCGGAAATAGCTGCGCTTTCTGCTCCGTCTCCTGTCTGATTGGAACTGTGCACTTTCTGCATACTCTCATCAACAAGAGCATTGATCTTGTCTGTCAGTTCGGAATTCTTGTAATTCAATTTACGCATATCCTGAAGGATAGCCTCATACTGTGCCACCTGCTCCTGAAGACGCTGCATTTCATTGGCTTCCGCCTGCGCGTTCGCCTTAATCATTTCCTGAGCATTAATTTTCTGGGACAGTTTGTCTACAAAATTATCCATAACCAACCTCCGACTGCTAATTATACAGAGAAATCATATATAATCATACGGATTTATTTTACCATTTATTTAAAATCTTATCAACAGAAAATCTAGGATTCAGGTTTGACATTTTCTTTGGTTTTTATTCATATCTTGTTCATATTTTACTGATACGATTACAGCATAAAAATTGATAGAAAACGCCCTGCGAAAGCAGGGGCTCCTCATTTTCTAGATTTTTTTCATTTTCTCCTATCAAAAAGACCGATGCGTTTGCACCGGTCTTTTTATTTATTCTGTTCCGTTCATTACTTTGATATCGGACGGGGCAATAATCTGAACATACTGCCTTAAATTGTTGATTTCCGCCTCTTTATGAAATCCGCCGTTTTCGCCGTCCAGCGTCCACGGAATCGGTTCGTCTGCGTTGATATGAATACTGGATGCCCTGAAATAATACATGTGGTCCGGATCCGCTTCTTGAGCAAGCAGAGAGGACAACGTAGCATTCAAATCCACGGGATCGTCCGGATACTTGATAAACAGTGCTTCAAATTCACCATCGTCCAGTTTCACATTTTTGTCCGAAAGCTTCACTCCGCCGATTGAAACGGTGTTGCTGACCATTCCGTAAATAAACGTATCTTTAATCAGCTGGTTTTCCGTTACGATACTCATGGAAATCGGCTTGAGATTGCCCATACCGATGGACTTGATTCCCTCAATTACATATGCCAGATGTCCGAACACATTCTTGATCTTCTGGTTGGTTTCGTAAGAAACCTCCGTGAGTGCTCCGAACGCTGCAATATATACAAAAGGATCTCCGTTGAATGTTCCGACATCGCAACCGAAAGGTTTTCCTTCCACAACAACTTTTGCAGCCTTGGGAAACTCTGTCGGAATACCGAGGGTTTTTCCGAAATCATTCGTGCTTCCGGCAGGAAGATATCCGATGGGTACCTTGTTTACACACTGTCCCATCCCCTTTACGGTTTCATCCAGTGTTCCGTCACCGCCGGAACAAACCACCATATCATATTTTCCGTCATTTGCAATAACGCATTCCGTTGCATCCGACTTGTACTGCGTGGGATGAACGGTAACCTCATATCCGGCCTTCTGGAATATATCCAGAACTTCCGTTAACGCAAAACGTATTCTGCCCTGTCCTGCGTGTGCGTTATAGACAAAAAGTACTTTTTTAGCATCCATATCGGGTACGCTCTTAATTATTCAGCCTGGCTTAAATATTTTTCAATTTCCTCCATAGCGGCCTCTTCATCACTTCCGTCGGTCACTACGGTAACATTTGCGCCTGCACCGAGACCAAGGCTCATCATTCCCATGATGCTCTTGGCGTTTACCTTTTTTCCTTCGCCTACCTGAAGGTAAACCGAAGAATCATACTGGCTTGCAACCTGAACCAAAACGGCTACGGGTCTGGCTTCCATTCCTCCGGAAAGCTTAACGGTCATCTCTTTTGAAATCATGATTTTTTCCTCCTTGTACCATCATGTCCCATTGACTCGTGCAAACCTTCTCTAAAATTTACCCCTTTAATTTATCCGCATACTCCTGGATCTTCCGAAGTCTGTGATTCACTCCGGATTTTCCGACGGGCGGTGAAAGGAACTCCCCCAGTTCCTTTAAAGATGCATCTTCATGTTCCAGTCGAACATATGCTATTTCCTGCAAGGATACAGGCAATGCTTCGAGGCCGACCGTTTTTGCGATATGCTCGATGGCCTCAACCTGCGCATTCGCCGCATTGACACTCTTTAAAAGATTCGCGGTTTCGCAGTTTACGCGGCGGTTCGTCTCCCCCGCAATTTCATGTAAGATACGGGTGTTCTCAAGGTTCATCATTGCAACATGTGCTCCGAGAACATTTAAAAGTTCCGCAATCGCCGAACCTTCTTTTAAGTACACGACATAATATTTCTTGCGTTGTACAATCTTTCCCGCTATCTCAAAATCATTAAGATATCCTGCAATCTGATTTGCTAAGGATTCTTTCTGGCAGACAAATTCGAGATGATATCCTTTTGCCGGGTCCGAAATAGATCCGCAACATAAGAAACAGCCTCTCAAAAATGCTCGCTTGCAACAGGTACTCTTCAGCAGAACACTGTTAACATGTCCGGCTTCGGAGCATTCCGCATTGCTGATTTCTGCCATTTTCAGTGCCAAAAGTACTTCTTCGGAAAGCTCTTTATCCGCCACTTCCAGATGAAAATAGCGGTCAGATTTTTGGACACCAACACTAATATTAAATGTTTTTTCTATCAATGTAAAGCATTTTCTGGCAATCATTTCCTGTTCACAGGAAATCACAAGCCTCTTTTTTCCTTCTTCCGTCCGAACGCTTCCAAAGAAAAACAAGATGGCGGATAACTCCGCAATCCCGCAATGGCGGGCTTTTGGAAGTTGTTTTGCCAGCTCCTGCTTCACTTCAAGGGAAAAAGTCATAGCCCCACCTTATTTGGTCTCTCTGTGTTCAATTTTCAATCCGAAGGAACCCTTTCCCTTCAGTTTTACATACAATTCATTGGCAAGCGTCACGCTTCTGTGCCGTCCGCCGGTACATCCTATGGCAACCACAAGCTGGTTCTTTCCCTCTTTGACATAGAGTGGAATCAGGAATAAAAGCATGTCCGTCAGTTTTTCCAGGAAGATTTTGCTCTCCTCGGATGCCATGACATAATCATTCACTTCCTTATCGTTTCCGGTCTTCTCTTTCAGTTCCTCAATATAGAAAGGATTCGGAAGAAAACGAACATCAAAAACGAGATCCGCATCCGACGGGATACCGTATTTGAATCCGAACGATTCAATGGTCACCATGAGGGAATTGTATTTCTCATTATTTACAAATATGTTTTCAAGCTCCTGTTTCAGTTCTCTGGTAAGAAGCTTTGAAGTATCAATAACGTAGTCCGCATCCGACTTGATTTTCTTCAATATCCTACGCTCTTTCCGGATACCATCGATTACCTTTCCGTCAGGGGAAAGAGGATGCATTCTTCGTGATTCCTTGTAGCGGTTCTGCAATGTCGCATCCGAGGAATCCATAAAGAGTATTTCATAGGGAAATTGTTTTTTCTTCAGATCATCCAGCGCCTCCATTACTTCATCAAAAGACTGGTCGGCACGTACATCGATTCCAAGCACAACCTTGGTAATTTCACGGTTCGGTTCGAGGATCAGTTCCACAAATTTACTGATCAAAGGCACCGGAAGATTATCCACGCAATAGTAGCCCAGATCTTCCAGCATTTTCTGCGCCGTCAGTTTTCCGGCTCCGCTCATACCCGTTACGATTACAAATCTCATGTTAGTCCCCCACAAAAATCACTTCCGGTTCCAATATCACTTTGGAAGTTTCATAGACCTTCTTTCTGACCTGATCAATCAGTTCCTGAACATCCTTCGCCGTTGCTTCTCCTTCATTGATTACGAAGCCGCAATGCTTTTCGCTTACCTTGGCATCTCCGACACTAAGGCCTTTACAACCGGCCTCCTCGATCAGTTTTCCGGCAAAATATCCTTCCGGACGTTTGAAGGTACTTCCGGCGCTCGGATACTCGAGCGGTTGTTTTTCTCTTCTTCTCGCTCCGAGTTCAAGCATGGTCAGGCGAATCTCTTTTTCATCACCCGGCATAAGCTGGATTCCGCAAGCAAGAACGATATAAGGAATCTCTTTTAAGATGGAAGTCCGGTAACCGAATTCCATGTGTGCTCCGAGAATCGTTTTGATATTTCCGTCCGGGGTAAGAACTCTGACCCAGCCGACAACCTGCGACATATCTCCGCCGTACGCTCCCGCATTCATGCGGATTGCACCTCCGATTGAGCCCGGAATACCGGCTGCAAATTCAAATCCGGTCAGCCCTTTTTGCAGCGCAAAACCTGCTACGGCAGAAAGAGTTGCTCCCGCTTCGGCAACAATCATGTCCTCGTGAAGCGTGATGTCACACATTTTTTCTCCGAATGTGGCAACCACACCGGAAATGCCGTTATCGCTTACCAGAAGGTTACTTCCTTTTCCCATAAAAAAGAAGGGAATCTCTTCGCGTTTACAGAAATCGGTAAGTGCGCCGAGTTCCTCCACGTTTTCCACACGCACGTAACACTCGGCATTTCCGCCGATGCGGAATGTCGTATGTTTGTCCATGGGCTCATCAAATTGAACCGTGGATTCTTCCAGTAATCTTGTCAGTTTCTTTTTCTGATCTTCTGTCATGTTTTTTCCTTATTCCAAAACCAGTTTCGCTGCTCCGTAGATACCCGCATCATTTCCGAGTGTTGCGAGTTTGAATTTCACATTTCTCGTACCATGGAAGGAATACTTCATGTAGTTCTTTTCGATATAATCAAAAAGCACTTCACCGGCCTTGCTTACGCCGCCGCCGATTACGAATGCTTCGGGGTTTACAACTGCTCCGACAACTGCAAGACCTTTTCCGAGATACATACCAAAAATCTCTGCCACTTCAATTGCAAGTTCATCCCCTGCTTTTACGGCATCAAAAACGGTTTTTGCGCTGACTTCTCCGTCGCGAAGTACGCTGGGTTTTGCATCGAGTGCAAGACGTTCGTTTGCAAGTCTGGTAATTCCGGTTGCGGAAGTGTACTGTTCCAGACATCCGGTATTTCCGCATCCGCAGGGAATTCTTTCGTTATCTTCCACATGAATATGACCGATCTCTCCGCCTGCTCCGGTAGCACCTGCAAGGAGTTTTCCTTCGATGATGACGCCGCCGCCGACACCGGTTCCGAGGGTTACCGCAACAATGCTGTTATAGCCCTGTCCGCCGCCCTTCCACATTTCACCGAGTGCTGCTACGTTGGCATCGTTTCCGGTCTTTACGGGAAGTCCTGTCAGTTCGGATAAGGTATCGCTTACATTGAATACATCCCAACCTAAGTTTGCTGCCTTATATATGGTTCCCTTGGAATCCACGGGACCCGGCACACCGATGCCGATACCGAGAATATCTTCTTTTGCAATTGCTTTTTCTTCTGCTTTGGCAAGAATGGTTGCCGCAATATCAGGGAGAATATTCTCACCGTTGTTTTCTTTTCTGGTTACGATTTCCCATTTTTCAAGCACGTTTCCTTCTTTATCAAAAAGTCCGAGCTTTACGGTTGTGCCTCCCAGATCCACTGCAAAAATATACTGCGCCATTTTCTATTCCTCCTCATCTTCTTCCCTCTTCTGTGCAAGGGAATTCTGTACTCTCTTATATAATTCCTGAGCTGCATTGTAGCCCATCTTTTTCTGTCTGTGGTTAACTGCTGCCGTTTCACAAACGATGGCCAGGTTTCGACCGGGACGAACGGGAATGTTGTGACAAACAACCTTGTTTCCGAGATATTCGGTATACTGTTCCTCGAGTCCCAGACGGTCGTATTCGGTATCCTTGTTCCAATCGGCAAGTTTGATTACAAGGTCGATATTCTGTGTCTCCTTAACGGAGGAAACACCGAACAGTGTCTTGATATCCACGATTCCGATACCGCGAAGTTCGATGAAGTGCTTTGTAATGTCGGGAGCGGTACCGATAAGCGTATCCTCGCTTACTTTACGGATTTCGACAACATCATCGGTTACCAGACGGTGGCCTCTCTTAATCAGTTCCAGAGCAGCCTCGCTCTTACCGATTCCGCTTTCACCTACGATCAGTACGCCTTCGCCGTAAACATCGACCAAAACGCCGTGAACGGAGATGCAGGGAGCAAGTTTTACATTCAGCCAACGGATGGTTTCCGCCATAAATACGGATGTTGTATTTTTTGTCTTAAACAGAGGAACTCCGTTTTCAACCGCTTTCTTACGGAAGAGTTCATCCGGCTCCAGATCTCTGCAAAATACAATACAGGGAATCGGGTAACTCAACAATTTGCTGTAGATTTCCTCTTTCCTCTCCGGTGTCATGGATTCCATATAACGGTATTCCACAAAACCGATAATCTGAAGACGTGTTGCTTCGTAATTCTCAAAGAATCCCGCCATCTGAAGTGCCGGGCGGTTGATATCCGGTTGTTTGATCTTGATCTTCTCAATGGGAATTTCCGGAGTCAGTGCTTCCAGTTTTGCTTTCTCTACAATTCTCTGTAAACTGATACTTGGCATGTTGTGTACCTCCCTGTTTTTCTCCTACTGTCTGTTATAATAATCGATTCCCGCACTCGGCCAAAAGTACGTACGAATATATCCGTCATATGAAACGACAACGAATTCATTGGTCTCTTCAACATAATATACGTCGTCGTTGTCTTCTTTTTCTTTCTTATGAAGTGCATTCGGATTGACAACTACGGCATTTGCGGCTGCCAGATATTCTTCCGGGCTCGCAAAACCCATTTCTATCCCATGCTTTTGATAGTGGTCTTCAAGATCTTTTTTTTTTCGAAAAGTGAGGTTTTTGCTTTGGGGTTCTTCTACCTCGCTTGCAACTTCACTGACCTGCTCGAAGCCTTCCTCGCTGGATTCTTCTATAATCTCTTCCAGCTGTTACTCGGTGTCACGATCGTTTTCCTTCGCATCCGAAATGTATTCCTGATATTTCTGTTCCTGCTTGATGGCGTTGTCATAATGATCTCCTTCCGCCTCGGTGCAGCCCGTAAAAGCAAGCAGTAACACCGTCATAATTGCCGTGATCACAACGGCCGTTCTCTTTTTGAATCCGTTTTTCATTTCGCTACCTCAACGTCTTTCCGAAATTTAAAAACTTCGCTCTGGCTACGGACAAACAATGCTCGTTCGCGCCACCCTTATAATAGATGTCCTCATTCTGAACCTTGTCGTTTTCCCAGCCGCAAACGGGACAAATCGCGAAATCCCCATTCCGCTCAAAGTAAGCAATTTCACAGCAGGGACAGCAATATAATAAGTCCTTTACCGTATCACGAAATGCAAAAAGTGCCTTTTTTCTGCATTCTTTGACTTCCAGATACACGTTGTAAACATTGGAATCGAAAAACCGGTCAACGACCTGATTGTCCATGTTGAGATCAACATCTTTAAACGTTTCGTCAAACGGGAATTCCCACTGTACCAGTCCGGTATCGTTTCCGGTAAGATGTGAAAAATTCAGATAATCCTCCTTCAATGCAGGAAGGAGATTGTTGATGTTGGAAAGAATTTCATACTTGTTTTCTCCGGCTTTCAAACTTTCTTCCCCATCGCTGATGAGATCCTTCTTACTTTCGGAAAGCACGCTTCCGAAAAGACGGATTACCAGTTCAAATTCCGCCATCAGGTGATTTCCCAGTTCTCTTACCAGTTTCAGATTCTTATTGTTGTCCATTTTTTACTGCTCCTCTTTATGCAGAAATGCAAAAATCCCTTCCGCCACGTTACTCGGTATTTCTTCAACTTTCGCGATTTCCTCCACGCTTGCTTTCTTCAGATCGTCGATGGATGAAAACGCTTTCATCAAAGCTCTTCTCCGCTTTTCTCCGACTCCCGGAATTTCATCCAGTACGGAATGTACCTGAGCCTTCGTTCGAAGCGAACGGTGATATTCAATTGCAAAACGATGTGCCTCATCCTGCACTCTGGTAATCAGTTTGAATCCTTCCGAGTGCGTATCGATCGGAAGCTCCTCGTTCTTATAATACAGTCCTCTGGTGCGGTGATGATCATCCTTTACCATACCACAGACCGGAACGTCGATTCCCAGTTTGGAAAGAACCGATTCCGCTACATTTACCTGGCCTTTTCCGCCATCCATCAAAAGCAGATCCGGAAACTTTACAAAACTCTCTCTTTCTCTATTTTCCACATTTTGCCCCTGAAGTGCAAGACCATGTTCAAAACGTCTGGTAAGCGCTTCTTCCATGCAGGCATAATCGTCCGGTCCCGTGACCGTTTTCATGCGGAATTTCCTATAATCACTCTTTTTCGGTTTGCCCTTTTCAAACACAACCATACTCGCAACATTGGCAAATCCGGATGTGTTTGAGATATCAAAAGCTTCCATACGCTCGATCAACGGCAAGCCAAGGATTTCCTCAATCTCATGAACTGCGCCGATGGTTTTTGCTTCTTCTTTCTTAATCTTTTCAAGATCCTGAGAAAGAATCAGTGCCGCATTGCGTCCGGCCAGTTCCAGAAGTTTTTCCTTCTGTCCCTTCTTCGGTGTAATCAGAGAAACCTTTTTTCCCTTTTTCGCGGAAAGCCACTCTCCGATTACATCCTTTTCCTCTATTTCGGAGGAAATAAAAATTTCGGAAGGAATATACGGAGTGCCGGAATAAAACTGCTTCAGGAAAGAAGATACGATTTCCTCTTCCTGTGACTGCTCATCCTTAAACAGGAAATGTTCTCTGCCGATCAGTTTTCCCTGCCTTACGAAGAAAACCTGAATGACAGCATTTTTGTCATCGGTGGCAAAACCGACATAGTCCTTGTCTTCACCTTCGTAATCCGTAATCTTCTGTTTTTGCGCTATGCTTTTGACGCTGAAATAGAGTTCTCTGATTCTTGCTGCTTCTTCAAAATCCAGACGATCTCCGGCAGCTTTCATCTGTTCTTCCAAAGACTTTAGAATTCCGCTGTAATTACCGTTCAAAAAGTCCAGTGCTTTTGCGAGATTTTCCCGGTATTCCTCTATGCTTACATCACCTCTGCAAGGTGCCATACATTGTCCGATATGATAGTTTAAACAGGCTCTTTTGTCCGGTGTATCATTCTCTTCCGGCGGTAAGATTGTTCGGTTGCAGGTGCGGATCTTGTAAAGCTTGTTCATCAGATCGATGGTTTCCTTTACCGCCTGCGCTGATGTATACGGACCAAAGTACTTGCTTTTGTCCTTCTTCATCTGACGCGAAAAAAGGATGCGCGGATAGGGCTCCGAAACCGTAACCTTGATGTACGGATAGGTTTTATCATCTTTCAAAAGGGTATTGTATTTCGGTGAGTTTTCCTTGATCAGATTGTTTTCCAAAACCAAAGCTTCCAGCTCTGAATCCGTAACAATGTATTCAAAATGATCAATAAGTGAGATCATCTTGCTGATTTTTGCCGTATGATAAACCCCTGCGCGAAAATAAGACCGCACTCTGTTTTTCAAGCTTACGGCCTTACCTACATAAATGATGGTGTCATTCGCATCATGCATGATGTAAACCCCGGGACTTCCCGGGAGTTTTTTCAGTTCTTCCTCAATGCAAAAATCACTCACCCGGACTACTTCACCTCATCGTTCTTTCCTTCCGAACGCTTTCTTAATACTTCCATGAATTCATCGTCCGCGGAATTACCTTCCGTCTGATCGGAAGCAGGCGCCGGCTCTGCGTTTTCTTCTTCGGTAGGAGTCTCCTCCTGCACCTCAGATACAACGTTTTCCGGAACAACTTCATCCTGTATATAATCATCCGCACTATCTTCAACAGGTGCTTCTTCCAACGGATTCTCCTCTACCGGGAGATCCTTCTCCTGCTCCTTACGGATTTCTTCGTCCACCACGCGGTTCAGTTCATCCATTTCTTCTTTTGAAATTCCGAAAGCGTAGTTTTCTTCTTTCTTTTCCTCTTTCGGAACATCGATGACCGGTGCAGGTACAACTACAGGTGTAGGTACATTCTCCGGTTTCTTTACGGGTGTATTGCTATCCTCTCCGAACTGTCTGGAGTTATCCTTTGGAGGCGGAACGGGAATTCCTTTTTCCTTGCAATAAATTTCCATGAATTCACGGCCCGTAATGGTTTCTTTTTCGTAAAGATGCTTCGCAAGTTTTTCGATAATATCGCGGTTCTTCTTAAGCATCTTGTAGGCTTCTTTATAGCAGTCCTTAAGGATCTGCATGATTTCTTTGTCGATTTCCGCTGCCGTCTTATCCGCACAGTTCATTGCCACACGGCCGTCCAGATATCTGCTCTCCACGGTTTCGAACTGAGCATTTCCGAACCTCTCGCTCATACCGTACAGAGCAACCATGCTTCTCGCAATGTTGGTGGCACGCTCAATGTCATTGGCTGCACCGGTGGTAATGGAATCAAAGAACAGTTCCTCGCAGGCACGTCCGCCCAGCAAAACAACGATTTCGTCATGCAATTCTTCTTTGGAATTCAGGTATGTTTCTTCCTCCGGAACCTGCATAACATATCCCAAAGTTCCCATGGTACGCGGTACGATTGTAATCTTCTGTACCGGCTCGGAGTTTTTCTGTAATGCCGTAATCATGGCATGACCGATTTCGTGATATGCCACGATCTTTTTCTCTTTTTTCGTAAGAATACGATCCTTCTTTTCCTTACCTACAAGGACGATTTCCACCGCGTTCAAAAGATCCTTCTGGCTGACAAACTGACGTCCTTCTTTTACTGCGGTAATTGCAGCTTCGTTTACCATGTTGGCAAGGTCACTACCGGTAGCACCACTCGTCGCCAGAGCGATTTCATTGAAGTTCACGCTTTCATCCAGTTTGACATTTTTGGCATGTACTTTAAGAATTGCCACGCGACCCTTCAGGTCGGGTTTTTCCACTACAACGCGACGGTCAAAACGACCGGGACGAAGGAGGGCCTTATCAAGAATTTCCGGACGGTTAGTAGCCGCCAGAATAATGATACCCTTATTTCCATCAAAACCATCCATCTCGGAAAGAAGCTGATTCAGAGTCTGCTCTCTCTCCTCATTTCCGCCGCCGTACTTGGAATCACGGCTGCGTCCGATGGCATCAATCTCGTCAATAAAAACGATACAGGGAGCCATTTTTTCGGCTTCCTTAAACAGGTCTCTGACACGGGAAGCACCGACACCGACGTAGAGTTCCACGAAGTCGGAACCGGTCAGTGAAAAGAACGGAACTTTTGCTTCTCCCGCACATGCCTTTGCAAGCAGCGTTTTACCGGTACCGGGAGGGCCTACGAGAAGAACACCTTTCGGAAGTCTTGCACCGATTTTCACATACCGCTCGGGCTGATGAAGGAAGTCCACAACTTCCTTAATGGATTCGATTGCTTCATCCACGCCCTGCACATCTTCAAAAGTAACGCCAGTGGATTTTTCCACATATACCTTTGCCTTGCTTTTTCCGACATCCATAAATCCCATTCCGCCGCCTTTGGAAATACGACGAATCAGAAAAATACCGAAAACAAGGAAAAGCACGGTAGGAAGTATATAGACAAAAATAACATACCAGATTGTTGAAGAGTTGCTCGGAATCTTACCGCTTACCTTAACCCCGGAATCCAAGAGACGCTTCGTTAACGTTTCATCCTCTTCCACTTTGCCGGTGTAATAGGTTTTTCCGGCTCCTCCCGTGGAAAGCCAGTTGGTCACGGTTTCGGCACCGGTAGTAACCGGCGTAATAACAATCCTGTCTTCCTCGATTACAACAGTATCCACCTTATGTTCCTGAATCATAGCCAGAAATTCATTGTAGGAAATCTCATTCGAACCGGAATACGAAAATAGTCTGAAAATCCATGTAAATGCAAAAAAGCCAAGCATAATTAAAAACAGAAAGAAGAAAAATCCTCCTCCCGAAGGTTTCTTCTTATCATTCTGATTTCTTCCGTTTGTGTCGCTCATAAACCTATCTCTTTCTCTCGCAATACTGCATTATGTTGTAATTATGTAACAAAATATACGATATTATTATAAATTTCAGAAAACACTAATTCAACCAAAAGAACCTGCTTGCGGTATGAAGCTGTCAGGTTTCCCCAATTCCCGGATTCTTTTCCGTCGTGTCGTGTTGTCCCGTTGTTCCTTCGTATCCCATCAGGAACGGCATGGTAAACATAATCGGAAAAGCATATCTGGCATGCTTCATAAAGCAGGGACCCGCCATACATACCAGCAAGGTAATAATCTGCATCGGATACAAACGGCGTCTGTTTTTATTTCTTCTAAGAAGAATAAACATTACCCATGTCCATAATCCGGGACTTTGCAGAAATCCGAAAAACGAAATATTATTCAGGAATCTGTACAGATATACTATCAAACCGTTCGCTCCTTCAAAAAGACCGTGGCGCGGGAAATAAATACTGTCAAATTCATACCGGACGGCTGTATCGCATCCGATATCAAACCATCCGTAGGTACTTAAGAAGAAAGATTCAAGGTACGTTCCCGGATATTGAACGAACATTCTTCCCCATGTCTTGAAATACTCACGCACCGTTATAAAAGACGCATCGGTATCATAAAACTGCTTCACCGGATCGGAAATAAACGGGTTATAGTTTTCTTTTAAATTCTCATAACTGCCGAACAAGGCATTGATATTTTCTTTATCCTTTGCAGATATCCCATTCTCGTGTCTGACAAGGCATAACGCCGTTTGCTGCATGGGAACGGACAAAACCTCCTTCAAACCATCGCTCTCTGCCTTTGTCCCGGTTTTAATTCCGAAGGAAATCAACGCATAGACTCCCACGGGAACCAAAAGAAAAAGCAGGACTTTTCGGGCAAACGCCGGAAAGCGTTTTTCGGATGTCTTCAGCCCTTGAATGCACATCACGAGACCGTTTGCGAAGACGATAAAAATGCCGTTATTTCTGCACATGCATACCAGAAAAGCCGCCAGGCAGATTTTCAAAAGGTTTTTCGTATTTTTCAAAAAAGCATCCTTGTCTTCATAATACTGCACAACCAGCACACAATACCAGATGCAAGCGGATGCGAACGGAACGTCCTTAATGGCCGTAGTGGCTATATTGGAATAAATCGGTGCCAAAACATAAACTCCGAGAACCACTGTCATCATCAACGTCGATGCATTCTTTTTTTTCAAAAAAGAAATCGTCAAAGCAAGAGCCGATGCAAAGAAAAACGCCTGAATCATAATCCATGAAAACAGGGCAACATCATAATTTCCAAAGATTGCTTTAAACAATCCGAAATACATTCCTATGATTGCGGTAAGAAGAATCGGATGATGTGTAGACCATGGCATATCCCCCGTGCTTTGCAAGAGTTGCCCGAGAAAATCGGCATTGTAATTTCCCGGGTAATTTAAAATCATAATCGGAAGCCAAAGCAGAAGAAGCAACACCAGCACATTCCGAAACGCATGTTCTCCAAAAAATTTTTCGGCTTTTTTGCAAAAACAATTTGTTGCAGAAGCAATTTCAAGGCTGCCCTCAAAAAGAGCAAAAAGATAGCGGAAGATAACTCCGTATCCGATTGCCGCAAGAACGGTTCTGAGAATAAGGGGAAATGTTTCCCAAAGTCCGGATACGTTTCCGTAAGAAGTTGCATGCCTTCCGAACATAACTATAAATCCGCAGATCAAGGGCAAAATGTACCCCTTCAGGTTCTTGGAAAACTTTTTGCGAATCAGGTAAATACCGCAGCCCGCCAGAAGCGATGCTGCGACAAATTGGAACTGATACTCGCCCAGGCAAGAAAAAATTCTGGCAATTACAAAATCCCGACTCACTTCCCCATACGCCCAAAAAGGCAGTGCCTCGGTAGGTTTATATGTAAGGGCAAAGCCGGCCAGAAGTGATGAAAGGACGATTCGTATTTTGTTGTTGATGTGTATCTCTTTCAATATGACAAACCCTTTTTCCGAAGAGAAAACAAAACCTTAACTAAAATATTATAACATGGTCTGAACTTTCTTCACAGAGCAATTTCAATTTCCTTACGCATTTGCTTCCATAAAAAAGCGAAAAACATAAAAAAACCTGCAATCCTTTTTGAATTACAGGTTTCGAGGCGCCAACCAGATTTGAACTGGTGATAACGGTGTTGCAGACCGGTGCCTTACCACTTGGCTATGGCGCCATAGAACGTATTCATATTAACACAAAAAGTGTAAATGTAAAAGATTTTTTTAAGTTACCAGTGACTCCGACGAGATTCAAGGCGCCTTGTGCGCCGCAACGAGCAAAAAGCGAAGCTTTTGCGAGTCGAACTCGTGCCAGAAACCTTTTACTGTTGTAATCTTGCAGAATCTTAGTGACTCCGACGAGATTCAAGGCGCCTTGTGCGCCGCAACGAGCAAAAAGCGAAGCGTTTGCGAGTCGAACTCGCGCCAGAAACCTTTTACTGTTGTAATCTTGCAGAATCTTAGTGACTCCGACGAGAATCGAACTCGTGTTACCGCCGTGAAAGGGCGATGTCTTAACCGCTTGACCACGGAGCCAAAAAACTCCCCGAGTAGGGCTCGAACCTACAACCCCTCGGTTAACAGCCGAGTGCTCTACCATTGAGCTATCGAGGAATAATACTGAGAATTTAGCAATCCTCCAACTCTCAGGGAACGCGCCGCAGCACTCTACCTTTGAGCTATCGAGGAATAAAACAAAAAATAAATTAAAAGGTACCTGTTTGCACCTTCAAAACCGAACACAGAAGGAATCTCTTCCTCATATCTTTACCAAGTCCTGTGATAACCTAACCTCTGGATAAGCTTTCGATCGATTAGTAACCATCAGCTGAATGCATCACTGCACTTACACCTTGGCCCTATCTACCTCGTCGTCTTCAAGGGATCTTACTAAAGGGATATCTCATCTTGAGGGGGGCTTCAC